>NZ_JBUBPF010000002.1:0-494458 GCF_054902115.1 Luteimonas sp. RIT-PG2_3
CCTGTGGGAGCGCCCATGGGCGCCGTCGCTTTTGGGGCGTGCGTTGGGGTATAGGAACGCTCATCGACGCGATGGGGCTCGCGCTTGGCTCTTGGCTGCCCGCTTGAAGATCAACCACAAAGGCTTCCACTCGCCTGCGGCGAGCGGGTTCATTTCTTTTGGGACGCGCACGCGAACAGCGAAGCTGGCCCCGAAGGGGCGAGCGCCATGGATGGCGCGAGTCAAAGAAACGGAACCAAAGAAAAACGCTTCCTCGACAACAGCAGCCCCACGTGGTGTTCGTTCCTGGTCGAAAAACGGCGGGTATCCATGCCCGCCGCCCTCCGGGTCTGCAAACCGCGGCGGTTAGTCTCTGTCGCGAAGAAGCAAGGCAAGCGCCGAATGGACCTTCGGCCCATCGAGATCAATAGATCGCCCAAGCTTTGGCTTCGGGAATTCCGTGCTGCGCCAGTATTGCTTGCAGACCCGTAGGGCGCCGCACATGGATGTGCGGCGTTATTCGATCGAGCCATGGATGGCGAGTCGAAAAATCCCGGAACGAATGAAAGGTGGGGCTGCTTGCTCGGGGAAGGCCCTTTTCTTTGGTTCGTTTCTTTTTTGGCCTTAAAAAGAAATGAACCCGGCCGCGCCAGCGGACGGAAGCTTGTGCTCTTCGCGTTCGCTGCCAGGCTGAAGCGCGGCCGCCGCAGGCGAGTGGAAGCCTTTGTGGTTGATCTTCGAGCGAGCACCCAAGACTCAAGCGCGATCCACATGGCGCCCATGGGCGCTCCCACAGGACGGGCGGTAGCGTGTGCGCTATGGCCGACCGTGCAGGGCTATGGCCTCAACCGCCCACCACCACCCACGCAACTCAATCCCGCTGCGCCCGCATCCACTGCCGCAGCGCATCGTCTTCCAGCCCACCCACGATCTCCTCGAAGGTATGCGGCTGCTCGTCCTGGCCGAGCTTGAACGTCGTGCGGCTGTGGTCGATGTGCGCGTGGAACGCGATGATGTACTGGCGCAGCTGGGTGTAGCGCGGTCCCATGCGGGCCGTGGTCCACGGGTCGGGATGGCCGCCCTCCAGCGACGCCGCCAGTGCGTCGAGGGCCAGGTCGTTGTCCTCGGCCACGAACTCGATGCGGACGTGGAAGCGTGCGACCGCGTAGTTCCAGGTCGGGCCCCAGGTCGGGTTGGAGACCAGGCGCGGGCTGATGTAGCCGTCGGGTCCCTTGAACAGCAGCAGGGCCTGCGGGTCGGCGCGGAAGGCTTCGACCTGCGGGTTGGACACCGCGAAATGGCCGAGGAACGACACCAGCTTGCCGTCGGCATCCAGCTCGGGCAGCAGCGGCAGTGGCGTCGCGTCGAAACCGGCACCGCCGGAGACCACCCAGGCCAGCGGATAGGCGCGGATCAGGTCGAGGACGGCGGCCTCGTTGCGGGGGGCGAACGGACTGCTCATGCCTGGCTCCAGTGTGCTTTCAGCCAGTTGGCTGCTTCGTCGAGGGCGCGGTCGCTCATCGGGGAGATCGAGACCGCTTCAAGAAAACTGTGGGTGGCGCCGGCATAGCTGCGGGCCTTGACCGCAACACCGGCCTCGGCCAGGCGCGCGGCCATGGCGTGATTGCCGTCGGCAAGGATGTCGCATTCGGCGATCGCGAGAAAGGCCGGCGGCAACACAGCCAGGTCTTCCAGTTCGGCCAGCAGCGGCAACGCCTGCGGGTTGCTGCGGTCGGCGTCGTCGTGCAGGTAGTTGTTCCAGAACCACTGCATCTCGCCGGTCTCGAGCATGTAGCGTGCGCCGTCGTAGCGCGTCATCGACGGCGAGTCCTGGTCGGTGAACGCGCCGTAGTTCAGCAGCATCGCAGAGGTTTGCGGCAAGCCGAGCGCGCGCAGCCGCAGGTGGGTGGCGACGGTCAGATTGGCGCCGGCGGAATCGCCGCCCATCGCCAGGCGGGCGACGTCGATGCCGTGTTCGCCGCCATGCGCGCGCAGCCATTGCAGCACGTCGAGGGTTTCATCGATCGCACGTGGGAAACGGGCTTCCGGCGACAGGCTGTAGTCGATGCCCACGACCGCGATGCCGGCGCGCGCGGCGTACTCGCGCATCAGCCGGTCATGGGTGTCGAGGCTGAACAAGGTCCAGCCGCCGCCGTGCAGGTAGACCAGGGCCGGCAACGCGGCCTGCGTCGCCGAGGCCTGCGGCAGGTGGATGCGGATGCGGGTCTGCAGCGTGCCCACGCGCAGCTCGCGGGTCTGCGCCATCTGCGGTCCGCCCTGCACCCAGGGCGCGCGCACCTGCTCGGCGGCCGCGCGCATCTGCGGCAGCGGCAGGCGGGCGAAGTCCGGGAAGGCGGCGTAACCGGCGTTCATGCGCTGCTGGAACAGGCGGATGTCGGGATCGACATCGTCGACCCAGGTGGCGTGCGGGTGTGCGGTGCTCATGCGCGTCGATGTCCGCGCTGATACGCGCAGAAAGGTTCCTCGGGAATGGCGCACAAGGTAGCGCGGCGGCACGCGCGACAGCTGGCCGGGACAGGCCTAAGACCCGCGTGTTCGGGCCAGATGCCCGCGTGCGCGCGCCACGCAGTTGCGCCGTCCGGGCGATTGCGGTGTCATCGCCACTCCACCCGGCCCCGATTGGGGCATTGGATGACGCTCGCGCGATGAAGCACAGCCTGGACTATCCGCTGAAGGCAAGGCCGGTGATCGGGCTCGACGACGAGTATCCGCCCGGCTTCACCGATCCCGTGCACTGCCATGAGCGGGCGCAGTTCCTGTACGCCTCGGCCGGGGTGATGTCGGTGGTGACCTCGCAGACCAGCTTCGTGGTGCCGCCGCGGCGCGCGGTCTGGCTGCCGGCAGGGATGATGCACGAAGTCTCGTGCCGGGGCGCGGTGTCGCTGCGCACGCTATACATCGATCCGGTCTACGACAGCAGTCCTGATACCTGTCGCGTCGTCGAGGTCTCCGACTTCCTGCGCGCGCTGGTGCTCGAGGTCGTGCGCTTCCCCGGCGAATACGATCTCGAAGGCCGCGAGGGCCGGATCATGTGGCTGCTGCTCGACGAGATCCGGCAGATGCCGAACGCGCCGTACCACGTCGGCATGCCCAGCGATCCGCGCCTGACCCGGGTCTGCAAGGCGATCCTGGCCAAGCCGTCGGATGGTCGCGACATCGATACCTGGGCGACGCTGGTCGGCATGAGCCGACGCACGTTCACGCGCATCTTCAAGCAGGAGCTGGGCATGGGCTTCGCGCTGTGGCGCCAGCAGGTGCGGCTGATGGAAGCGGTGTCGCTGCTGGCGGCGGGCCGCTCGATCACCTCGGTCGCGTTCGACGTCGGCTATGAAAGCCCGAGTGCGTTCACCGCGATGTTCCACCGGACCTTCGGCGAACCGCCGAGCGTCTACGTCGCGCGCTGACGCCCCAGCGCGACACGACGCCACGCGACGTGAAGCGTCGTACCTACGCGTGCCTGCTGCCTGCTGCACAGGCCAGCGACCGCATCCACGCACCACGTTCCCACGCAGGAGATCGGCGGGCATCGCGCCACCGGCAAAGATGACCGGGACGGCACGCCGTCATCTGTTGAGGAACAACCGCCATAAGAAACCATCTCCATCTGCATGGACGGATGGATGACGCGATCCTAGAGTCGCTGCCAACAGGATGCGTGCTGCGCCGCAGCGGATTTTCGCCGGCGCCCGCGCACTTCGCACCCACCGATCTGGCAGGACTTCTGATGCAGACCCGCACGCTTCCGGCTGTTGCCCGGAGACCCCTTCGTCGCCCGCTGTTGGCGCTGTTGATCGCACAGGCCCTGGCCGCGCCGGTCCTGGCGCAGCAGCCACAGGGCATCGGCGCGACCGATGCGCTGGCCGAGGCCGAGGCCGACGCCGAGGCGCGCCGCGCGTCGTCCACGCTCGATACCGTTGTCGTCACCGGCAGCCGCGCCAGCGGTCGCACGGTCAAGAACAGTGCCGCGCCGATCGATGTCGTCGACGCGGTCGCGCTCAATGCCACCGGCAAGGCCAACCTGCTCGAAGCGCTGCAGAACCTGCTGCCGTCGTTCAACGTGCCGGCCAACATCCAGCCCGACCTCGGCAGCATCGTGCGCGGTGGACAACTGCGCAATCTCGATCCGGGCTACACGTTGGTACTGGTTAACGGCAAGCGCCGGCACACCACGGCGGTGACCCAGGACGGCGGCTTCGCCGGTTCGGTCTGGGTAGATCTGGGACTGATCCCGGTCGGTGCGATCGACCGCGTGGAAGTGCTGCGCGATGGCGCATCGGCGCTGTACGGATCCGATGCGATCGCCGGCGTCATCAACATCATCCTGAAGTCCGACGCGTCCGGCGGCGAAGTGTCGATCGAGCGCGGCGAGTCGTACGAAGGCGATGGCGGCGTCGACAAGGTCCGCGCCGGCATCGGGCTGCCGCTGGGCAATGACGGCTTCGCCTACCTGTCGGCCGAGCACACGGAGCAATCGCTGGCGATCCGCAGCTCGCCGCTGCAGTCGACCTACCTGCTGTATCCGGCGATCAACAACCTCACCGGACAGCCGGTGCGGCTGGGCGCGCGCAATGCGCTGCCGGCCGGCGCGTCGCCGGACCCGCGCGAGGCCAGCCGCCCGGACCGGCCGTGGATCAACAGCGGCGTGCCCAAGTACCGCACGCAATCGCTGGCGGCCAATGTCGGTTACACCTTCAGCGACGCGCTGTCGTTCTATGGTTTTGCGACCTGGTCGCAGCGCGACGCGTCATCGCCGCAGAACCTGCGCCCCGCCAATACGCTGTTCATCAACAACCCCGGCCTGCTGCAGGTCTATCCCGATGGCTTCACGCCGTGGGAGGTCACCGACGAAACCGACTACGAGGCCACGTTCGGCCTGAAGGGTTCGCTGGGCGAATGGGACTGGGATGCCAGTACGTCGCTGGGCAAGGACGACGTGGACGTTTACGTCAACAGCTCCGCGAACTACAGCCTGGCCTATCCGGGCGGCACCACCGACTTCTACGCCGGCGCGCACGTCTTCGAGCAGAGCACGACCAACCTCGACCTGCGCCGCGGCGTCGACAACACGCTGTTCGCCTCGGCCATCGAGGTCGCGGTCGGCGCCGAGTACCAGGAGCAGAAATTCGAGCTCAAGGCCGGCGAGCCCGATGCCTACTTCGGCGCCGGCTCCAATGCGATCACCGGCTACCTGCCGGTCGATGCGCTGAAGACCGACCGCAACAGCACGGCGGTCTATGTCGGCGCCTCGACGGATCTCGTCGAAGGCTGGTTCGTCGATGCCGCCGCGCGCTACGAGCGGCACTCGGACTTCGGTTCGGTCTCGACCGGACGGCTCAGCACGCGCTACGACGTCAACGACCGCTTCGGCATCCGCGCCACGGTCAGCAATGGCTTCCATGCGCCGTCGCTGGTCACGCAGTCGTACTCGACGACGTCCGACAGCGTCGGCGAGACCAACCGGCTGGCGCCCGCGGGCTCGCCGCAGGCGGCGGCACTGGGCGGCAAGGCGCTGGCGCCGGAGAAGTCCGACAACATCAGCATCGGCTTCAACTGGAGCCCGCGCGCGAACATCAACGTCGCGCTGGACCTGTACCAGATCGAAGTCGAGAACCGCATCGCACTGTCGCCGGGCGTGGGTTACGACAAGCGCGATCCGGCCAACCCGGTCGATCCCAGCGGGCGCGCGCTGACGCCGCAGCAGGTGGCGATCATCGACGGGCTGATCGCCGGCGCCGGGCTGACGCCTACCGACGCCTACGAAGTGCGCTACTTCACCAATGCCGGCGACACCCGCACGCGCGGCGTCGACCTGACGATCGAAGCGACCACCGAGACCGCCCGCCTCGGCCGCTTCCGGTGGACACTGGCGGCGAACTACAACAAGACCGACCTGACCCGCGTATCGCTGGTGCCGGCCGAGCTGCAGGCGCTGCCGCACATCGATCTGCTGTCGGAATCCGCGCAGCTGGCGTTGACCGATCGCGCCCCGCGCCGCAAGGAAGTCCTCGGCGTCGCCTGGTCGCTCAACGGCTGGCATGCCGGCGCGCGGATCAAGCACTTCGGCAGCCTCAACCGCATCGGCAACGGCCTGCACTACCAGGTGCCCGACAGCTGGCTGACCGACGTCAACGCCGGTTACGACTTCGGCAACGGCCTGGGCATCGAGGTGGGCGCCGACAACGTCTTCGACAAGTACCCCAGCAAGACACCCGACGCCTACCGCACCGCGGCGTCGATCGCGCAATACCAGTACGCCTACGACAACTCCGGCCCGGTCGGCCTGCTCGGCGGCTACTGGTACGCACGCCTGACCTACCGCTTCTGACGGGTAGCTCCTGACCCGCACTTCCCATCCCGCACTTTCCAAACTTTTTCCTGCCACCAGCGTGAAGCGAGACGACGCCATGAGCCATCACGACGACCACGACCACACCCTCGACCATCCCGGCATGTCGATCCCCGCGGCGCCTGCGCCCGACTTCGTCGATCGCCACGGGCGCTGCCTGCGCAACAACGACGAGGACCAGGCCTGGGCCGACCTGCTCGCGCCGACGCGCCGGCGCTTCCTCGTCAACGCCGGACTCGCCGCCGGTGGCGTGACCGCCGCCACGTTCGCGGGGGGTGTCCAGGCCGCGACGCCTGCCCAGACCGCAGCGCTGGGCGATCCCGCGTTCCGTGCGGTATTGCCGCCGCGCGATGAAGGCCGCAGCCCCTGGGGCTACAGCACCGCCAACGAGCCGGGTACGCGACCGGTCAGCGTGCGCCCGCGCGATGGCGCCACCGGCCTGCCCGACAAGCCGCGCCCCTACACCGACATCTACAGCTATCACGCCCACGTTTACTTCGACGAGGACAGCTACGTGAAGGCCGATCGCCTGCGCAAGTGGGTGGCCGAACGCTTCCCGGTCGAGCTGGGCAACTGGAACCTCGAGCCGCGCGGCCCGCACGTCACCCCGTCGTTCTACTTCGGGTTCACCAACGACCTGCTACCGGTCGTCGTGCCGTGGCTGCAGCTCAACAGCCTGGGTTTGACCATCCTGCTGCATCCGAACTCGGACGACCCGCGTGCCGACCATCTGTACTACACGCTGTGGGTCAACCGCTCGCAGCCGGTGAACGCCTACGGCATGAAGCGTCCCGGCGAAGTCGGCGCGCCGGACATCGAGAAGATCCTGCCCAACATCGTGCCGACGGTTGCGCTCGAGGCCTGACGAAGCTCTTCACGCGCTGACGCCTCCCTCCGCAACGCGATCAGACGCCCACGCCACAGGACTCCATCGACATGAGTGAACAGACCCATCAGGCCGGCTCCGATCAGGCAAGCCCGGATGCAGCCGTTGCAAGGCCCAGCCGGCCAGGCTGGCAGTGGGGCGTGGCCGGCATCGTGCTGGGCGCGGTGATCGCCTCGACGCTGATCCTGGCGCTGGCGGGTCCCGCACCCGCGGGTGCGCAGGAGGCTGCCGCGGAAGCGGCGGCGGCGAGCGCACCGCCGACGAATGCGACGCCCGCAGATGAGACACCCGCCGGCACGACAACCGTCGGCACTGCGTCCACATTCGAGACACCGCTCGACCGCCAGGCCAGCACCGGCGAGATCGACGTGCGGGCGACGGCCGTGCCGTATCGCAGCGACACCTTCGTCATCGCGCTGCCATCCGGCGACGAGGCCGGCCATGAGCTGGAGCAGAAGCTGCGTGCGGTCGCCGGCAGCCATGTCGTCTATGCCTGGACGGTGTCGGGCATCGCCAATCCCGAGGAGTTCCATGCCGACCTGCATGGGCATTCGCCGCCGGCCCCGGGCTATCACGAGGCCAGTTTCCGCAAGGGCGGTGGCCTGTCCGACAGCGGCGCGTTCACCGTGCCGTTCGATGGCATCCACGGCTGGCTGTTCAAGAACGACTCCGCCGGTCCGGCCACGGTGACCCTGACCGTTGCCGGCTTCTACACGCCGCTGTCGGCTCAGGAACTGGCCGACATCGAGACCGCGATCGAAGCGCTGGCCGCCGGCTGAGCGGCGCGCGACCAGTCCGCTCGGCTCCACTCCACCACTACCCGTCCGTCCACAAGGTTGCGCTGCATGTCGATCCAGCCCGTGTCGTCCGTCTCGATCCCGAAAATACTCAGCGTCGCGCTGCTGCTGGCCGCAGGCCTGCCGCTGGCCGGGCATGCGCAGTTCAAGGCCGAATCGCAGGACAGCATCACCGTGCGTTCGGCGGAGCAGATCCTCGGCAAGCCCTATCGCGGGCAGGCGGTGGCGACGCCGCGCGGCGCCGATGGCAAGCCGACGTTCACCGGCTTCTGGAAACTGCTGCACGAGCCCGGCAAGCCCGACGGCAACCTCGGCAAGGATCGCCGTGGCTTCGCCCTGCCGTACACCGCGCAGGGACAGCAGGTACTGGAAGCGAACTTCAAGACCGTCGATCCCGAAGCGCGCTGCCTGATCACCGGCATCCCGCGCCTGCTGACCAGCGTGCTGCCGTTCGAGATCCTGCATACGCCCAAGCGCCTGGCGACCTTCCACCAGCTCAGCTGGCATCGCTGGGTGTGGCTGGACGGACGCGCGCGCGATCCCGAGCAGGATCCGCGTTACCTGGGCAACGCGATCGGCGAGTGGGACGGCGAGACCCTGGTCATCACCTCGTCGGGATTCCAGGACAGTGCGGACGGCAATGTCTGGTTGGACGACAACGCCAACCCGATCAGCGCCCAGGCGGTCGTCGTGGAACGCTGGACGCGTCCCGACTTCCATCACCTCAACCTCGAGCTGACCTATACCGACCCGACCTACTACCGCGAGCCGGTGACCTATCGCCGCAGCTTCGTGCACGGCGCGCAGGGCGAGCACTTGCGCGAGTTCTCCTGCGAGTGGAACACCTGGTGGGTCGTCAACCACCTCGAGCCGGGTCCGGGAAAGATCGGCAGCAACGGCAACCGCGGTTACGGGCCCGACAACCAGCTCGTGCCCGACCTGCCGCTGGGCTCGGTGCAGGCCTCGCGCGGCACCGGCTACTGGCTGTTCCGCAAGAACCGCGCGAAACCCTCGGACCTGCCGGAACCGCGCTGAGCGCACCGATCACGCCGTCTTCCACCACGCCACGACACCGCTCCGGGAACACCGATGCCTTTCACCTCCAAGCTCAGCATGGCCGCGCTGGCCACGGGATCACTGCTCGTCCTCGCGCTGTCGCAGGCGGCTGCACAGGCGCCCGCGCAGGCACCACCCGCGGCAGGTGCCGTGCCGGCATCCGTGCCGTTCGAACTGACCGCCGCCGACATCCAGGGCAGCCCGTACAAGGGGCCGCGCGTGGCGACGCCACGCGGCCAGGACGGCAAGCCCGACCTGACCGGCTACTGGCGCGGCATCCGTACGCCCGGCAAGCCCGGCGGCAACCTCGGCAAGGATGAGCCGGACTTCATCCTGCCGTTCTCCGAGCAGGGCAAGCGTGCACTGCTGTACAGCCAGAACCATACCCGCGATCCGGAATCGATCTGCATCCTCGGCGGCATTCCACGCCACAACGGCAGCGGCCTGCCGTTCGAGATCCTGCATACGCCGGAGCGCCTGGCGACGATCTACCACTACAACACCCATCGCTGGGTCGATATCGGCGCCGACCTCAAGCACGCCGCGCAACTGGAGCCGCTGTACTTCGGCCACGGCATCGGCAAGTGGGATGGCGACACCCTGGTCATCGAGACGCGCGGCCTCAAGGATTCGGTCAAGGACTTCATCTGGCTGGACGAGAACGGCAACCCGACCAGCGACCAGACCACGGTGGTCGAGCGCTGGACGCGTCCGGACCATCACCACCTGCAGCTGGAGATGACGGTCACCGACCTGAAGTACTACACGCGCCCGTTCGTGTTCAAGCGGACCTGGGTGCTCGGCGATCCGGGCCTGGGCCTGGGCGAGTATCCCTGCAACGAGAACAACCTTGAAGCCGATCATCTCGGCCCCGGTGCCGGCGTGATCGGTCCCGACGGGACCCGCGGCTTCGGTTACGACGCGCCGCTGCCCGAGGTGCCGCCGGGTCCGGAGGCCTACGGCTTCTAGGATTCCAGGTTTCTAGTCTCACCACATCGCCACATCGCCGCCATGCCGCTGCACCGTGCGATCGCGCGATGCCAGCGGCGACACCCCTCTTTCGAGCATTACCAAGGAATCGCACCATGCGCGTGTCCGCAACCCGTTGGCTCGTCGCCGCCCAGTGGTTGATCGTCGCGGCGACCGCCGTCCTGCCGCTTGCCGCGCACGCAGCCGCGCACGCAGCCGGGCGCCTGCCGGCCGGCCTGCAAGGGCAGTGGCGCGGCGAGTTCAGCGTGCAGGGCGAGCCCTTGCCGTTCAATTTCGAGATCACCGCCGGCGACCTCGACCAGGCGCGGCTGGTGCTGCTCAACGCACCGCGCAAGGAAGCGTTCCGGATCGAGCATCGCGGCGGAGCGGATTACGTGGTGCCGTTCCGCAACCACGACACCGAACTGCAGCTGGCCCTGCAGCCCGATGGTCGCCTGCAGGGTCGCTACCACCACCTGATCGCCGGTCGCGAGGTCGGCGACCTCGCGTTCACCGCGACGCGGGGGCAGGACTGGCGCTTTGTGCCGGCCAGCCGCGCCGATGTCGGCATCGACGTCAACGGCAAGTGGCGCTTCACCACGGTGGCGGCCGACGGCAAGAGCCGTGAGCGCGTCGCCGTGCTGAAACAGCAGGGCAACCACGTCACCGGCGTGCTGCTGTCGCCGACCGGCGATTCGCGCGCGCTGGAAGGCAACCTCGTCGGCCATACGCTGTTGCTGTCGGGCTTCACCGGTCCGGCGCCGTCGCTGTATCGCGGCACCTGGTCGCCCGATGCCAGGGACGAGATCTCCGGGCAGGTGCTGACCGCGCGCGCGACGCAGACCTTCCAGGCGCGCCGCGACGACAGCGTGACCCTGCCCGATCCCTATGCGCTGACCCGCGCGACCACCGATGGTCCGGTGTCGCTGGCCTTCCCGGACGCGACCGGCAAGACCGTGTCGCTGCAGGACCCGCGTTTCCGCGGCAAGGTCGTCGCGGTGCAGATCCTCGGGACCTGGTGCCCCAACTGCGTCGACGAGACCCGGTTCCTGGTGCCGTGGATCCGCGACAACCGCAAGCGCGGCGTCGAAGCGGTCGGTATCGCCTTCGAGCAGGAAGACGATGCCGCGCTGGCCGCGCGCACGCTGCCGCGCTACCAGTCGTTCTATGGCATCGACTATCCGATCCTGTTCGGCGGCGGCCTCGACAAGGCCAGCGCCGGCCAGCGCCTGCCTTGGCTCAATGAAGTGGTCGCCTATCCGACGCTGGTGCTGCTCGACCGCCAGGGCCGCGTGCGCGAGATCTACACCGGCTTCAGCAGCCCGGAGACCGGCGAGCCGTACGAACGCTTCGTGCAGCGCTTCAACGCCACCGTCGACGCCCTGCTGGCCGAGCCGGCCCCCAAGGGCTGATGCCGCGATGACCATGAGTCACCTGCTGCGCCGACAGTGCGCCGTCGATCGATGTTGGCGCGCGCGTTGATGCGCCACTGATCCGATCCGGGCCGTGCGCACACGGCCCGCCCTGTTCGACCTCCACACCGCCGGCGCCCGCCGTGACGGACGGGTGCGTTGCGCCCATGCGTCCGTGGCCGTCGTCGCCGTCGTGGGTTCATCCCCAATCTCCCGAGACCGACATGCGCTCTTCTCCCGCGTCACCTCGCCATCGCGCCATTCTCCGTTTCCCGCGTCGCCCGCTGGCGCTCGCGATCCTGCTGTCGGTGGCCGGCTTCGCCCAGGCGGCGGACGCCGGCACCTCCAATGACGCCACGTCCAATGCCGCCAGCGCCGCCGCCGACACCGCCGATGCCAGCGTGGCCAACAGCGCCGACCGTGCCACCACGCTCGACAACGTCGTCGTCACCGGCACGCGCGCGTCCGGTCGCACCGTCGAGAATGCGGTCGCGCCGATCGACATCGTGACCGGCAATGCGATCGAGCTGTCCAACAAGGCCAACCTGCTCGAGCAGCTCGGTGCAAACCTGCCGTCGTTCTTCGTGCCCAACGTGCCGACCCCCAATGTCGGCAGCATGGTGCGCGCCGGCCAGCTGCGTGGCCAGAATCCCGGCCATACCCTGGTGCTGATCAACGGCAAGCGCCGGCATTCGACCGCGTTCCTCGGGGCCGGCGGATTCAGCGCGACCGCACCGGTCGACCTGTCGACGATTTCCAGCGGCGCCATCCAGCGGATCGAAGTGCTGCGCGACGGCGCGTCGGCGATCTACGGTTCGGACGCGATCGCCGGCGTCATCAACATCATCACCGACGACGCCGCCGAAGGCGGCAACGCCTCGGCGCGCTATGGCCAGTTCTTCGAAGGCGATGGCGAAACCACGGTGCTGCAGGCCAGCCAGGGCTTTCCGCTGGGCGCGGCCGGCCACCTGCGGATCTCGGGCCAGCGCGACGAGCAGAAGATCGTCGTCCGCAACAGCCCGGTCAATCCGAACCTGCTGTATTACTTTCCGCTCAATTCGGCTGGCGTCGAGATCCTGCCCTCGGGTCCGCTGAGTTCGTATCCGCAGCTGCCGGCCGGCGCGACGCCCAATCCGCGCGAGGCCACGCGCGACAACAACGCCTGGAAGAACCGCGGCAAGGCGCCCTTCACGTTGTCGACGTTTGCCGCCGACATCGGCCTGCCATTGAACGACGCCGTCGAGGCCTACGGCTTCTTCAGTTACGCCCAGCGCGATTCCAGCGCGCCGCAGAACTTCCGCACGCCCAACCGCAACGAGAACGTCCGCGCGCTCTATCCCGACGGCTATACGCCGGTCGAGGAGATCGACGAGACCGACTACTCCGGCCTGGTCGGCGTGCGCGGCGACGACTGGCATGGCTGGGACTGGGACCTGAGCACGGTCTACGGCCGCGACCATATCGACGTCAACGTCAGCAATTCGGTCAACGTCACCTATGGCCTGGCCAGCCCGACGCGCTTCTTCATCGGCGACCACGACTACCGCGCCTGGACCAGCAACCTGGACCTGAGCCGGCAAGTGGACCTGTTCTCGATCCCGACCGACCTGTCGATCGGCGCCGAGCATCGCCGCGAGCACTATCAACTCGGTGCCGGCGATCCGGCCGGCTATACGCACGGCGGCCAGCGCGTGCTCGATGGTCCCAATGCGGGCCAGCTGCTGGGCAACTCGCTGGCGGTGTCCCAGGCGCTGCCGGCGTATCGTCCGGCGGACGCGCAGGACGTGACCCGCAACAGCAGCTCGGTCTACCTGGGCCTGGCGCTGGCGTTGAACGCACGCTGGACGCTGGACCTCGCGGGACGCTACGAGCACTTCTCCGACTTCGGCAACGAAAACACCTGGCGGGTGTCGTCGCGCTTCGACCTGACGCCGCGCCTGGCGCTGCGCGGCACCGTCAATACCGGCTTCCACGCACCGGCGCTGGCGGCGCTGTCGTACCGCTCGGTCGGCAATGCCAATACCAGTACCAACTACGTGCTATCGGTGAACTCGCCGGAGGCGCGCGCCCTCGGCGCCAGCGCACTGAAGCCCGAGACCTCGCGCAACTACAGCCTCGGCATCGTCGCCGAGCCCTTCGACGGCGTGCATGTCGCGGTCGATGCCTACCAGATCGAGGTCAGCGACCAGATCACCCAGATCGCCAACTTCAATACCGCGGCACGGCCCTTGGGTCCGGCGACCGCGACGCCGTCGCTGTCGGAGCAGCTGACCAACGGGCAGATCCTGCGCGGCGACGGCATCAGCTACCTGGTCAACGCGTCCGATACCCGCACCCGCGGTGTCGAGGTGACCATCGACAAGGTGTTCGGCTTCGACAACGGCGGTCGGCTGGCGCTGTCGTACGCGGCCAACTTCAACAGGATCGAGCTGACACGTATCGCGACCGCGCCGCCGGTGCTGGCCGACTACGGCATCACCCTGCTCGACACCAGCGCGGCGATCAACCTGCGCAACTCGGTCCCGCGCGAGCGCCATATCCTCGGCGCGAACTGGAAGCACGGCCCGTGGGAGCTGAACCTGCGGCAGAACTACTGGGGCGCACTGGAGCGCTCGGGCACGGTCAGCGTGCCGCCGACGACCGGTCCCTGGGCCGGCATCACCCAGTACGCCTACGACATCGGCGGCCTGTGGACCACCGACCTCGACATCGCCTACGCCTTCTCCGACGCCCTCAAGGTCTCGCTGGCCGGCAACAACCTGTTCGAAGCCAGGCCGACGCAGACACCCGGGCCGTTGCTGGCCGCGCAGGCGATCTACGACTGGCAGAACAACGGCGCCATTGGTCCGGAAGGTGGCTTCTGGTCCCTCAAACTCGATTATCGCTGGTAACCCATGAGCACGCTGTCCAACCACCTTCTGCACCAGAACGACTCCCACGCGAATACCACGGGCATGCTGCCGGACCACGCGAGACTGGGCCACGCGAGACTGGCGATCGCGCTGCTCCGCGGCCTGCTGCTCGGCCTGCTGGCCGTCGCCGGCAGTCCTGCGCTGGCGCAGGCATCGTCCGCGCAATCGGCATCCGCGCAATCGTCGTCGCCGGGTGGGCCCAGCGCGCACGACCTCGATACCGTCGTCGTCGTCGGCCACAACCTCGAGGAGACCTTGCCGCAGGAGCTGGCGCGCTACGGTCATGCGGTCGAGACCATCACCGCCGAGCGCATCGAGGCCGCTGGCTACATCGACGTCAGCAGTGCGCTGCAGTACGAAGTCCCCGGCCTGTATGTGTCGCCCGGCAGCGGTGCCTACGACTACGTCGATGTCTCGCTGCAGGGCTCGCGGACCGGCGACGTGTTGTGGCTGATCGACGGCGTCCGCATCAACAACCGCATCTTCAACAGCACCAGCCCGGATACGCTGCCGGCCAGCGCGGTCGAACGCATCGAAGTGCTGAAGGGCGGCGAGAGCCTGTTCTACGGTACGCAGGCGGTGGCCGGCGCGATCAACATCGTGACGCGCGCCTATACCGACACGCCCGGCGGCCAGGTCGGCCTGGGCTACGACAGCAACGACGGCACCCGCATCCATGTCAGCGGCCACGGCCAGGTCGGTCGCCACCGCTTCCTCGGTTATGCCTCGCGCGACGCCGGCGACGGCTATCGCCAGTTCGACCACTACGAGCCCAGCGCCACCGATCGCGACCGCAGCTACACCGTCAGCAATGTCGGCCTGAAGTACGGCAACGACCTCAGCGACAAGCTCAAGCTGGACCTGTTCTACCACCATACCGAGGCGCTGCTCGACAACAATGCGCCATCGCGCACCCGGCGCAGCTACAACGACCGCGATGAGGACGTGGCCAGCCTGCGCCTGGCGTATGCCGCAAGTTCGCGCGTGCAGTACTTCCTGAAGGCCTACCTGCACGACTGGGACACGACCTACGCCAACATCCAGAACCGCCCGCTGACCGGCGAGGAACTGGTGATCTATCCGCCGGGCACCTACTGGGGTTTCCGGGACTACGGCGTCAATGGACTGGCGCGCATCGCGCCCGGCGGCCGCTTCGAATACCACGTCGGCTACGACTACCAGAACTACCGCGCGCGCGACGATGTCTTCCCGATCGCCGGCGATACCGAAACCGTCAACGCGGTGTTCGGCCATGTGCGCAGCGCGCCGGGCGCGTTCGGCCGGCTCGCGACCGCGGCCGGCGTACGCTACAACCGCGGCAGCGGCGGCAAGGACGCGACGGTCTGGAACCTCAGCGGCCGCTTCGACGTCTCGCCCGCGCTGTATATCGAAGGCCTGGCGTCGACCGCGTTCCTGCTGCCCAGCGCCGAGCAGTTGTATTACGTGGGCTATCCGCCGGACGACTATGTCGGCAATCCGCTGCTGCAGCCGGAAGAGAGCGTCAACCTCAACCTGTCGCTGGGCGGGCGCGTCGGCACGGGCGCGCAGGCCTGGGGCTGGAAGCTCACCGGGTTCGCGCGCGACATCGACCACCTGATCGACATCGGCTACGACGATCCCGACTATCCCAACGGGCGCTACGGGAACGTCGCCGGCAAGGTCACCGTGCGCGGTGCCGAGGCCGCCGTGGTCGCGCCGCTGGGGCAGGACCTGCGGCTGGAAGGCAGTTACACCTGGACGCGCTCGCGCGACGAGGGCAGCGACCTGCAACGCCAGCGCACCCCGGTGCGGTTCGCCAAGGCCAAGCTCGAGTACGCGCCGGATGCACCGTTCGGCGCCAGCGTCGCCGTCCACTGGACCGGCGATGTCTACCAGACCGTGGCCGGCTATGGCCGTCGCAACTATGGTGGGCAGGCGGTGACCGACCTGGCCGCGCATGCCTGGCTGGATGCCGCGCGCCGGCACCGCATCAACCTGCGGCTGGAGAATGCCTTCGACCGCGACTATGCGACGCGGCTGTCGCGTACCAACCTCGACAGCGGCACTGGCTTCGCCCTGGTCCGCCGCCTTGGCGTGCCGCGCACGCTGCACGTCAACTACAGCTACACGTTCTGACGGGCGTGGCAAGGTTGCGTTGCGGGGTGGACGGCACTGGCATGCCGGCACGCGATCATGCAGGGGCGGCGGCATGCGCCTGCTGAAGCGCCAGCTCCAGCTCTGGCACCGCTGGTTCGGCATCGTGCTGTCGCTTCCGATCCTGCTGTGGTTCGTGTCGGGTGCGGTGATGGTGTTCGTGGCGTTCCCGCGGTTGTCCGATGCCGAGCGTCGTGCTGGCCTGGAGGCGCTGGCGCCGACAGCGTCATCGACGGGCGTGCCAGGAGCGGACACGCTGATCCCACCCGACGTCGCGGCCAGGCGGGCCGGCATCGAAGGCGTCCCGGCGAACGCGCGGCTGGGCATGCTCGGTGATCGGGCGGTCTGGCGACTGCTCGATGGCGAGGGCGGGCTGCACGTGATCGCCGCCGATGGCGGTGCGATGCCAGATGAGGTCGACGCGACTCAGGTCGACGCGAACGCCGCGCTGGCGATCACCAGCGCCTTCCAGGCGCGCGCCAGTGGACGCACGCCCGTCCTGCGCCACGACGGCCTGGTCGATGTCGACCAGTGGACCATCAACGGCATCCGCGACCTGCGCCCACCGCTGCACCGCTTGCGCGCCGACGATGGCCGCACGCTGTACGTGTCGCAGGTCAGTGGCGAGGTCGTGCGCGATGTCAGTGCCGCGGAATCGTTCTGGGGCTGGCCCGGCGCGGTCATGCACTGGATCTACCTGCTGCCGCTGCGTAGCAACGGACCGCTGTGGAGCAGCGTCGTGCTGTGGCTGTCGGGTATCTCCTGCGTGGTCGCACTCAGCGGGCTGGTGATCGGTGTCTGGCGCAGCGTCGATGCCTGGCGCCGTCGTCGCCAGTTCAGCGCCTATCGCGGCCTGTTCTGGTGGCACCACCTGCTGGGATGGACCGGCGGCCTGCTGGTGCTGACCTGGCTGTTCAGCGGCTGGATGTCGATGGGACCGTTCGATGCGCCGCCCAATACCACGCTGCTGGAATGGCGCCGCGCATGGAGCGATACGCCGGCCCGCTGGACCACGGCCCTGCGGCCACCGGCATGGAGTACGGCGCAGGCCGGCATCGTCGATGGTGGCCACGTGCGCGACAACCCTGTCATCGAGATCGGCCTGGTCTGGCTGGGCGGGCAACCGTGGTATCGCATCGGCCGCCGCGATGGCAGGGTCGATTGGCAGTCTGCCGATGCCACGGTCGAAGGATCGCCCGATGTTGCCCGGCTGATCGCGCATGCGACGCAGGCCAGCGGCAGCCGCCTGCTTGCGCAGACACGACTGGATCGGTACGACGTCCATTACCTGCAGCATCCGCATCGCGATCCGAAGCCGCTTCCGGTCTACAAGGTCGAACTGTCGGATCCGGCGCGGACCTGGTTCTACGTGTCCGAGCCAGGCGCCGAGATCGTCGGCATCAGCGACCGGACGACGCGGCTGGATCGCTGGCTCTACCAGGGACTGCACAGCTGGGACTTGCCGTGGTTGCTGCAGCATCCGCGCCTGCGCGAGGCGCTGCTGTTGCTCGGACTTGCGCTTGGCACAGCGTTGAGCCTGACCGGATTGATCCTGGGGTGCAGGCACCTGGGGCGGGTGACGTTCCGTCCCCGGCGCTGACGCGCTGATCGGCCGAATCGCTCTCCCGCGGTTTCCCTTTCCTCTTTCCTTTTATCCGCGCGCATAGCGCGGTGCTGTCGACGCGCTGCTGTCGTTTACCAGGTCTGCACCGTGCGGAACACCGGATACAGGCGGTCGTCGGGATCCCATGACGCATGCCGCTTCGAGAAGAACGCGATGCGTGCGCGGGGATCGCGCACGAACTCGGGATCGTTCGCCAGGCGTTGCGTGAAAGCCTGGGCGACCTCGGGATCGCGCAACTGTTCCAGCGCGATGTCCTCGGCGACGTAGGGTTCCAGGTAGGCGCCCGATTGCAGCGCCGCGTTGAACTGGCCCCAGGCCAGCAGCGAGTCCGGCCCGGCGGGTTCGAACAGCGTCGCGATCAGGCGCGCATGCGCCTGGCCGCTGGGCACGAACAGCGTGCCGGCCGCCAGCGTCCGCTGTTCCGGCGCCCAGCGGCCGACGACGGTGGCGCGTTGGCGGCCTTCGGTCGGCACCGCGTCGAGCTTGACGTCGGTGGCGCGAAAACTTTCCAGTGCGACATCGGCGATGGCGGCATCGAGACGGCGATACGCGATCCCGTGCAGGTCCAGCAGCGCCGCCACCTGGGTGGCGTGCGCGGGCTGCACCAGATAGCCGCCGCGGGGCAGGGTCACGGTCACCGACGGTGCCAGTTCGTCGCGCAAAGGCACCCGCCAGACCTGCGGCCTGCGCTCGTCGTAGCGGATCAGTACGCCTCCGGTGATCGCTGACGGCGTCTGCGTGTAGGCGTAGCCACGGAAGTCGATGTCGCGCGCGCGTTCGGTCGCCTTCCAGTCGAGCACGACCTCGTGGCCGCCCAGGGCGCTGGCACGGGCATCGGCCGCCTTCGCCGCCTGCAGCCAGTCGCGGCCATGTCGCGCAGTCTGTTCGACCAGGTCGACGATCAGGTTGCGGGTGATGCGCACGCGTACCGCGTAGTCCTTCCAGGCATGCGTTTCCAGCAGCAGTGCGTAGCGGTTGCGCTGCGGCAGGTAGCCGGTGGAATAGCGCGGCGTGTAGACGCTGTCGACGAAGCCGGACGTGGGCTCGTCGCGGCGGGCCAGCGTCGGGTAGAACGGCAACGGCAGCGAGCCCTGCGCCGACAGGCGCGCCAGCAGCGATGCGCTCAGTGCCTTGCCGTGCCTGGCCAGGGTGGTGTCGCCCGAGCGCAGGGGTTCGAGCTGCACGGAGACGTCGTGTTCGAACTGCGCGCCATTGGTGACGTGCAGGTCGGCATGCAGGATCGGATCCCAGGCGTTGATCAGGCCCAGCAGTGCCCGCGTCTCCGGCGCGTCGGCCTTGATGAAGTCACGGTTGAGGTTGAGGTTCTGCGCGGTGTTGCGGAGGCCGCTTTCTTCCGGGCCACGCTGGTTGGGCCGGTTCCAGCGACCGAAGCGCTCGTGGCCGTCGGCGTTGTAGACCGGGATGAACACCACGACCAGCTTGTCGAGTGCATCGACGACCGGCACGCCGGCATCGCCGGCCAACAGCTGGCGCAGCGCCAGGTAGCCGGCATCCTTGCCGTCGATCTCGCCGGCGTGGATGCCACCCTGGATCAGCAGCACCGGCAGGCCGCGTGCGCGCGCCAGCTCCGGCGTCAAAGCACCGCTGCGCGAGACCGCCAGCGCATGCAGCGGGCGACCTTCGGCGCTGTGGCCGAACGCGAAGGCGCGGACCGCATCGGGATAGGCGCGAGCGAAGGCCGCGTTCAACTGCGCGACTTCGGCGTAGCGGCCGGTGCGGACGAAGCCGGAGCGCTCGGACGCGGTGATCAGCGCCGGATCCTGGGTCAGCACCTGATCTGCGCCCAGGGGCGCCGCGTGCAGCTCGCTGGCCAACGCCAGCGCGAGCAGGCCGGACACCCACAGGGGCGTCGGGCGCCTGTGATCGGAGGGATGACGTCCGTGGGTCATGGCATGCCTCGTCGGCGGGAGCAGGGAACTTCGTCGCGGCGCCGCGCGCTTGGCGCGCGTCGGCTCAGATCAATCCGATCACGCGTCCGGCGATCGTTGCGGCCAGCCATAGCAGCAGCGCCGACGCGGCCAGGCCGCGGAACGCGAATCCGCTGCGATCGTCGCGCAGCGCCTTGCGATGGATCCACAACTGCAGGCCGAGCGCCGCGACCAGCAGCACGATCTTGATGCGGAACGCGGGATTGACGTAGTACTTCAGCGGATCGGCGACCAGCATCCAGGTGCCGGTCGCGACCACCAGTGCCAGACCTGCCCACAACCAGGGCTTGAGCGCCTGTGCGACGTTGCGGGTCTGGGCCGCGCGCAGGCCGATGCCGAGCACGCGCAGGTCGATGACCAGCGCCGTGCCGCCGAGCAGGGTCAGGCCCAGCAGATGCGCGGCCATGATCAGGCCGAAGTAGAGGTAGTTGGCGCCATTGAAGGTCTGGCTGACCGGCGTTTGCGACAACCAGGCAAAGGCTTCGTAGAGGGACGACACGGCAGGGTTCCGGTGGCAGGACGGGGTGGGTGCGATGGCGTTGGCGTGACGCGCCACGCGCTCCGCGCTAGACGATGAAGGCGATCAGGCGGCCGGCAACAATGATCGACGTCCACAGCAGCAGCGACACCGAACCGGCGAGGCGCGCCTGCCATGGCGGTCGCGGCAGCGCGTCCCAGGCCTGCAGGTTGCGCGACAGCGACGCATGCCAGGCCAGGACATTGATGCCGGCCAGCACCAGCAGGGCCAGCTTCGCCTGCAGCGCGGGGTTGGTGTAGATCCGCGAGGCCTGCGGTGCGAACAGCAGGAAGCCGGTGACGAACATCGCCACCGCGCCCAGCCAGGTCAGCGGCAGCACCTGCCGGCTGAGCCGGCTGATCGGCACGCCGCGCAGCAGCACGCCGAGCAGGCGCAGGTCGACGATCGCGATGGTGCCGGCCAGCAGCACGATCGCGACCACGTGCAGGATGTTCAGCGCGGGAAACAGGTACAGCGATTCGCGGATGGCGACGCTGAAGCCGGCGTCGTAAAGGTGCTCGGACGCATCATGAAGCAGTGACATCGGGAGGATCCGCCCAGGCCGTCTCGACAGGAATCAGCGCGCGGGCGTCGCAGGCGCAGCTGCCGGCGTGCGTGCCGGGTCGCCGGGGCCGCCATCGCCTGGCGTGCCGCCGTTGATGACGCGGCCATCGGGCAGGGTCACCAGGCGACCGTCGACGATGCGCGCGCCGGTCTTGGCCAGGTAGCCGTTGATGACCAGCACATCGCCGATCTTGATGTCGCCCTTGCCGAAACCGCGACGCGACAACGCGCCGGGACCTGCGCCTTCGATCGCCCAGCTATGCACAGCGCCACGCGCATCGACGACGTCGATGTGGAAGTAGCTGTGCGGATTGGTCCACTCGATCTTGGTCAGCTTGCCGGTCAGGCGGATGGGCTTGTTGGCATCGAACATCGCCGCGAACGAATGATGTGCGGACGCCACGGTGGAAACCAGCAGCAGGGCGGCGGCGAGGGGGAACAACAGGCGTTGCTTGGGTGTCATGGCGGAGGACCTGGGCGACTCTGGATGGGGATGAACGGGGTGGCTGCGAGTCTAAGAGGCACTGCATGCGGCGCGTTATGACAAGACGGGCATTGCAAAGTCCGCGTTGTCGCTGGCCGATCGCGCAGGCGCGGCACACCATGCGTGCTTCGCCATGCAGCACAGGGCACGACCCGTGAACGATCTCCAGCGCGCGCGCATGCTGCCATCAGGCAAGCCTTCATCGAGCAGGCCGTCATCGCACAGACCGTCATCGCACAGGCCGGCGCGTCGCCGCATGGCCCTGGCTGTGGCGACTGTCGCCGCGATGTTCGCAGCGCTGGCCGCATCGGCCGATGTCGGCAACGAAGACGTGCTGGCGCATCGTGAACGCATGAATGCCGCGCAGGACCTGAAGTACGAAGTGCTCGATGGCTTCGATGCCACGGACCTGTCGCGGGTGGGCGATGCCGCGACGCGGATGCTGCCGCTGCTGGATCTGGAAACCGGTTACTGGCAACGCAGCGGTCTGGCCGACATCCAGGCGCTGGCGGTCGAGAACCGCGCCTACGCCGAGCGCGTGGCCCAGGTCGCCGCCAGCGGAGATGCCGATGCGACGCGAGAGGCCTGGGCCGACCTGGAGCGCAGTTGTTCCGGTTGCCACGACCTGCAGCCGCAGTTGCGGCTGGGCACGCCCGGGTCAGCGCACTGAGGCACGCGCGCGGACCGGTGCATCCCTGAAATCGCGCCAGTGCGGCACGCTGGTGTCGGCGGGTGGTGTGCCGGTCGCCAGCGCCTCGGACAGGTCATGCCGCGACAGCTGCGGCAGTAGCGATGCGATCAATGCACGCGTGTGGTCGCGCAGCACGCGGTCGCGGCGCAGCAGCAACCAGGTCGTGCAGACCGGGAACAGCGTGTCGGCGGGGATCGCGACCAGATCGGGCTCGTCGTCGTTCAATGCCATCTCGGCCAGGATGCCGACGCCCAGACCGCTGCGGACGTAGGTCTTGATCAGGTCGGCGTCGCGTGCGGTCATCGCGATGTTCGGCGCCAGCCCCGCGGCCTGGAACGCGCGCCGCAGCGAGGAGTCCGGGCTGCGCGTGGACTCGTAGCTGACCAGCGGATAGTGGAACAGGTCCTCCAGCGTGATCGCGCGGCCCAGTCGCGCCAGGCGGTGCTGCACCGGCACCAGGATCACGCGGTCCCAGTGGTACAGCGGCAGGGCGATGTCGGCCTCGGGCGTGCCGCCACCGCTGCTGACGATGGCGATGTCGGTCTGTCCGGCCTTCAGGCGCGCCAGCGATTCGCTGTCGCCGCCCGGCGCCAGGTGCACCGCCACCGACGGGAAGCGCTTGTTCAAACGCGACAGCGCACTCGGCAGCACGTGGCGGGCCTGGGTATGCGTGGTCGCGATGTGCAGTTCGCCCTGGCTGTCGCTGCGCAGGTTGGCGCCGAGCGCACGGATGTTGCTGGCGTGGTCGAGCAGCGCACGGGCGTGCTCGAGCACCTGCTCGCCTTCCGGCGTCAGCGCGGTCAGGCTGCGCGCGCGTCGGGTGAACAGCAGGAAGCCCAACTCGTCCTCCAGCCGCTTGATCTGCTTGGACAGGCCGGACTGGGTGGCGTGGACCTTCTTCGCGGCGACCGTGATGTTGAGACCGGCGTCGACGATGGTGGTGAAAAAGCGCAGCTGGGTGAGCGTCATGTCATGCAGGGGGAGTGGGGGAAGCGGGCCGGACCGGTGGCGCCGGAGCGCAGGTGGAGTCGGGCCGGATTCAGATTAGCCCCGGCATGACGTCCGTGCCGCCGCCGGCAGATGACGGTGTGTCGCCTGCATATGCCGAAAAGGTCATAAGCAGGCCGCGGCAGGCGACGCCCCGCCGCGGCGGCCGTGCGCGCGGCCCGGGGCGTCCGGCCACGGTGGCGATGACCTGCGGGGACCCCTTGCCTGCGCCGCGATATGACCAGGTCGTCTTTGGACAAAAAGGACTCAGCAGGCGCCTGCAAATCATTTAACGGATCCGCAGCGAACTGGCAGATTTCCGCTCGGTCGCCGCGTGGCGGCCTGATGCATCGCACATGAAAGGGGATCGATTTCCCGACAGCGCCGGACGCGCAGGAGTGGGTTTCATGGGTGCAAGTGGGAGGCGGGCGACCGCCGACCAGGCATTACACGACCACCTTGCGAGGACACGTTCCATGTTGGATCCGATCATCACAGCGCCCGCGGCTGTCGCCGGGCGCAAGGCCTTCCTGACCCGCGATCAGCGCCTGCTGCGCCGGAGCGCGCTGTCGCTGGTCGTGGCGCAGTTGCTGCTGCCCGCACTGGCGCTGGCGCAGGCGCGTCCGGACGCCGCCGCCGAGCCGTCCGCCGATCGCACCGCCGTGCAGCTCGACGCGGTCAGCGTCACCGGCTCGCGTATCGCGCGGCTGGACTACGACAGCAGCAGTCCGCTGACCACGGTCACCGAAGAGACCATCGAGTCCACCGGTGCGCTGACGGTGGAAGAAGCGTTGAACCAGTTGCCGCAGGTCGGCCTGGGCGCCAACAAGACCAATGCCGGCTGGGGCGGCACCGGCCAGGCAACGCTGAACCTGCGCGGCCTTGGCGCGCAACGCAACCTGGTGCTGCTCGATGGCCGCCGCCTGCAGCCGTCCACCACCGACAACGTGGTCGACGTCAACAGCATCCCGACCGCGCTGATCTCGGGCGTGGAGATCATCTCCGGTGGCGCGTCGGCGGTGTATGGCTCCGATGCGATCGCCGGCGTCGTCAACCTGCAGGTCAAGAACGATTTCGAAGGCGTGCAGCTCGATACCCAGTTCAGCCAGTACGGCAAGGGCGATGGCGATGCCACCGATATCGCACTGACCTTCGGCGGCAACTTCGCCGACGGTCGCGGCAACGCGGTGCTGTCGTTCTCGTGGAGCGAGCGCCAGGGCGTGGACTACATGTCACGCGAGTTCTTCCGCAAGAATCCGGGCGGCACCGACTTCCGCATCCAGACCGGCACCTACGAGTTCGGCGCCAACCTGCCGACGCAGGCCGCCGTGGATGCGGTGTTCGCGCAGTACGGCGCGGCGCCGGGCCGCGTGCCGGTCACAACCACGACCTACCTGGGATTCAACGACGACGACACGCTGTTCCTGGCCAACAAAGGCCCGTTCAACTGGCGCGGATCGGACAGCCTGCTCAACAACACCGGCACCCAGCTCAACAACCTCAACCAGGACTCGCTGATCCAGGTGCCGCTGGAACGCCAGACCGCGTTCGGTCGCGCGACCTTCGACGTCACCGACAACGTCGAGGCCTACGGCCAGTTCAACTGGTCCAGCCTCAGCAGCTATGTCACCGCCGAAGCCGGCAACACCGGCATCAGCGTGCCGGTGTCCAATCCGTTCATCCCTGACGACCTGCGCACCATCTTGGCATCGCGCACCAACCCCAATGCCAACTTCACGCTGCACAAGCGTTTCGGCGAAGCCGGTCCGCGCACCTTCGAGCGCGACTTCGATACTTGGCAGTTCCTGGCCGGTGCCAAGGGTCGCCTCGATGCCGTCAATGGCTCCTGGGACGTGTATGCCAGCAAGGGCCGCACCCGCGTCGGCGAGGTCAGCAACGGCGCGGTCATCAGCCAGTCGCTGAACACCCTGATCAATGCCGCCGACGGTGGCGCCAGCCTTTGCGCCGGCGGCTACAACCCGTTCGGGCTGACCACGTTGTCGCCCGAGTGCAGCAAGTACCTGGTCGCGCGGACCCACAACGAGACCGTGTTCGAACAAGACGTGCTGGAAGCCAACCTGCAGGGCGGTCTGTTCGACCTGCCGGCCGGTGAAGTGCGCTTTGCCGCGGGCCTGGGCTGGCGCCGCAACCGTTACGACTTCCAGCCCGACCACCTGATCGAAAGCGGCGGCATCGTCGGCGTGCCGTCCAAGGGCGCCAGCGGCGGCAGCACCAGCGTCAAGGAGCTGTACCTCGAAACCCTGGTGCCCTTGCTGTACGACAAGCCGTTCGCGCATTCGCTGGACCTCGGCCTGGCGTACCGGTATTCCGACTACGACCTGTCCGGTGGCGTCGACACCTACAAGGTCGACTTCAACTGGGCGCTGACGCAGAACCTGCGCCTGCGCGGTGGTTACCAGCGCGCGGTGCGTGCGCCCAGCGTCGGCGAGCTGTACGTGGCCGCGCAGACCGAATCCAACAGCTATGGCCTGGTGGCGAATGGACAGGGCGACCAGTGCGAAGCCGGCAGCCCGCTGCGCCGTGGCGCCAATGCGGCGGCGATCGAGAGCCTGTGCCTGGCGCAAGGCGTGCCGGCTGCACTGCTGGGCAACTACATCGACACCCAGCGCGAATCGCTGGCGACGATCTCGGGCAACACCGGCCTGAAGCCGGAGACGGCCGATACCTACACGCTTGGTGCGGTCTGGCGTCCGGAAGGCAGCGGATTCTCGCTGGCGGTCGACTACTTCGACATCAAGGTCACCGACGTCATCGGCACGCTGACCTCGGTCCAGGTGCTGGCGGCCTGCTTCAACCAGGACGGTTCCAATCCGGCGTACTCGGAAAGCAACTTCTACTGCTCGCAGATCCAGCGCAATGCCGGTACCGGTCGCATCGACAACATCTACAAGCCCACCTACAACATGGGCAGCCTGGAAACCAACGGTATCGACCTGCAGCTCGACTGGGCAGGCGAGCTGGGCAACGGCGCCGGCCTGAGCGCGGGCTCGGTGGTCAGCTGGGTCGACAACTACGACGTGCAGACGCTGAAGGGCGGCATCGTCTACGACTACGCCGACACCGTGGGTTATGTCCCCGAGTGGAAGGCCGTCAGCCACGTGCGTTACGCACAGGGCCCGGTCAGCGTCGGCCTGCGCTGGCGTTACCTCGGCGCGATGCAGCACTCGTCGAAGGTCACCAATCCGGCCTCGACCACGCCGGGCATCGACGCATACAGCTACTTCGACCTGTTCGGCAACTGGAAGCTCAACGACACCTTCTCGTTCCGCGCCGGCATCAACAACCTGCTGGACAAGGAGCCGCCGCAGGTCGGCGGTACGCCGGGCGCCACCCAGGCCAGCACCTACGACATCTACGGCCGCCAGTTCTTCGTCGGCGTGACCATCAACCTCTGACCACCCTCAGTACACCCACCAGAACGCTCCAGGAGCACCTTTCATGAAAAAGACATTCTTCGGCTTCATCGTCGCCGTCGGCCTGCTGGTCGTCGGCATCCAGACCGTCTCGGCGCAGGCCCTGGTCGGCCGTCAGCTGCCCGACAAGCCGCGCGTGGGCATCGGCTACTACAAGGTTCCGCCGGGCAAGCACGACGAATGGCTGGCGCTGTACAAGCAGTGGCATCGTCCGATCATGGACGAGCAGATCAAGGCCGGCGTGACCCTGAGCAGCACCGTGTACGTGCTGAGCAGCCACCAGTTCAATGGCGATTACGACTTCGCCATCGTCAACGTGTCGCCGGCCGAGCCAAAGTCGCTGGGCATCTCGCGCGGCGAGCTGATCCGCAAGCTGTTCCCGGACATTGAGGCCTATGTCGCCGGCGAGCGTCGTCGCTGGGAGCTGACCATCAACCATTCCGACACCAGCCTGGTCGAAGTGGATATCTCGGAAGACGTGCCGTCGGTCTATTACCCGATCATCAACGGCAAGATCGTGCGCTGAGTTCGAGACACGCGCGACAGCAGAAGCCGGACACGCAGGTGTCCGGCTTTTTTGCGTTTGTTCAAAGGAGGGGGGACTGGCTACGCGCGGTGCCGAGGCGGCATCAACCGCGGTGCGGGTGCGCCAGGTAATCCGCGCTCTGCATCTCGATCAGGCGCGACGCCGTGCGCTCGAACGCTGCGGCCAGGCGCTCGCCGGTGTACAGCGCGGGCGGCGGCGCATCGGCGGTACAGACCAGGTTGACGTGGCGGTCGTAGAGCTCGTCGATCAGGGTGATGAAGCGGCGGGTGGCATCGTTGCGGGTGTCGCCCAGCGCCGGAATGCCGCCCAGCAGCAGGGTGTGGAATTCGGTCGCGATCTCGATGTAGTCGCTGGCGCCACGCGGGCCTTCGCACAGGGCGTCGAAATCGAACCAGGCCATGCCCTTGCAGCGCGCGCGCACCGCGATGCGTCGGCCGTTGAGCTCGATGCCGGCATCGCGATGCGCATCGTCGCCGCCGAGCGCGTGCCAACGCTGTTCCAGCCAGTCGTCGGACTGCGCGTCCAGCGGCGTGCGATAGACCGGCGAACGCGTCAGCGCGCGCAGGCGATAGTCGGTATCGCTGTCCAGGTACACGACCTCGCAGTGCTGCTCCAGCAGCGCGATCGCAGGCAGGAAGCGCGCGCGCTGCAGGCCGTCCTTGTACAGGTCGGCCGGCGCAGCGTTGGAGCTGGTCACCAGCACGATGCCTTCGGCGAACATGCGCTCGAGCAGGCGCGCCAGCAGCATCGCGTCGCCGATGTCGCTGACGAAGAACTCGTCGAGCACCAGCACGCGCAGCTGGCGGCGCCATTCGCTGACGATCTGGGCCAGCGGGTCGCGCTGGCCGGCGTGCACGCGCAGCTGCTCGTGGACTTCGCGCATGAAACGGTGGAAGTGCGTGCGGCGCTTGCCGCCCAGGCGCGCGTCGAACGCGGCCTCCTGCGGGCCGGCGATGCCATCGCTCTTCAGCGGTGGCAGCGGCAGGTGTTCGTAGAACAGGTCGATCAGGAAGGTCTTGCCACGCCCGACGCCGCCCCACAGGTACAGTCCGGGCGGGGCATCGCCATCGCCTGCGGAGCGCCCCAGCAGGCGACCGAGCAGTCCGCCGCGCGGCGCCGGTTGCAGCAGTGCGGCGTGGATGCGGTCGAGTGCGGCCAGCGCATCGTGCTGCGCCGGGTCGTTGCCCCAGTCGCCGCGCGCGGCACCGGCGCGGTAGTGTTCCGACGGCAGCGCCGCCACGGCCGGATCACGCATCGGTGGGGCTGGAGGTCGCTTCCGGCAGGTAGGGACGCACGCCGTGGCGGATCGCGCCGCGCAGGTCGATCATCTTGCGATGGAAGAAATGCCCGGTCTCGGGCATGCGCACCAGCTCGGCCTGCGCGCCCGCGCTTTCCAGCCAGTCGTAGACCGCCTGCGGGTCGACGATCTCGTCGTCCTCGCCCTGGATCACCAGCCACGGCATCGTCGGCAGCGCGATGGCGTCGAAATCCCAGCGTCCCGCCGGCGGCGCGATCGAGATCAGCATGCCGGGGTCGAGTTCGTTGGCTGCGCGCAACGAGACATAGGCGCCAAAGCTGAAGCCCGCGAGCCAGACCGCCGCCTGTGGCCGCTGCGCGCGCACCCAGGCGAACACCGCCCTGAGGTCGTCGAGCTCGCCCTCGCCGTTGTCGAAGCTGCCCTCGGATGCGCCGGTGCCGCGGAAGTTGAAGCGCACCGCGGTCGCGCCGAGTTCGCGCAGGCTGCGCGCGACCATCGTGACGACCTTGTTGTGCATCGTCCCGCCCTCGGTCGGCAGCGGGTGGCAGACCACGATGACCAGCGGACGGATCTCGCCGGCGGGATCGGGGACTTCGACGGCCACTTCCAGCCCGCCGGCCGGACCCGGCAGGGTCAGCGTGGCATTGCTGTCGGGAAAGGGGGTGTCGGGAGACGTGGGACTCTGCATGCGTTCCATGATAGGCGCTGGAGCCCGATCCCGCAGCCGCGCGCCGTGCCGCGCGGCGGAACGCAATGATGCAGCGGCCGCGATACCTGTTGCTTGTTGCTTGCGGCCGATCAGCGCGTGCGCAGGTCGAACCCGATCAGCAGCGGATCATGATCCGAACTGCGCCACGGCGAGCTGCGATGTTGTTCGTCGATGGCGTCCTGATAGCCGACGTTGTCGGACTCGTCGGCATTGCTGTGCCATTTCGCCGCGCCCACGATCCGCTGCGCCAGCGCCGGGCTCAGCAGCGCATGGTCCAGCCGGCCGGCCTGGCCGTCGAAGATGAAGCTGTGCGCGGGCACCTGACCGGGCGGAGGCGCGAACGCGTCCTGCCAGCCCGCTTCGAGGAAGACCCGGATCGGGTCTTCCTGGGCGTAGGCGTTGAAGTCGCCGATGATCGCGACCAGCTTGCTGGACGCGCGCGTGGGATCGCTGTCGAGCCAGTGCTTCAGGCGTTGCGCGGAGTCCACGCGCACCGCGTTCCAGCAGGCCTGGCCGTCGCCCTGGTCGCGGTCGTCGCCCTGGGCCTCGTTGCAGCCCTTGGATTTGAGATGGGTGGCGACGACCACGAAGGCCGGGCCGTTGCCGGCACGGAAGGCCTGCGCCAGCGGCACGCGGCTGCGCGTGTCGAAGGGGCCGCCTTCGAGCACCGCCGGTGCGCCAGTCGGGCGCACGCGCGAGGCGCGATAGAGCAGGCCGACGCGGATCGCGTCGGTGCCCGGGCCCTGGCCGGTCTCGACGAAGCGCCAGTCGGCACCGCCGGCATTGAGGGCGGCCGTCAGCTGGGCAATGCTGGCGTGGCGGTCGTAGCCGTCGTTTTCCAGCTCCATCAGCGCGGCGATGTCGGGGTCCAGCGCCTGGATCGTCGCCACCAGCTTGGCCAGCTGCCATTGCAGTTGCGCCGGCGTGCGCGCGCCGCGCGGGGTCGGGAATCCGCCGCCGCGGCCATCGCCGTTGAACAGGTTCTCGAGGTTGAAGCCGGCGATGCGGACATTGCCGGCGACCGTCGGCGGCTGCGGGCGCGGCGCCGGCTCGATCGCGAGCGGTGCGGTCAGTTGCAGGCGGTACTCGCCCCAGCGCTGGTCGAGGATGCCTTCGGCCGCGGTCACCACGCTGCCGCTGCGCGGGGGCGCGGACGACGCGCCATCGGGCAGGTACCAGATCCGCGCAGGGCGCTCGGCGGCGCTGGCATCGTCGAGCAGCAGCTTGCGGCGGGCATTGTCCTGCGCCACCTGGCGCGCGGCCTCGCCGGGCGCGGCGACTTCGGTCGGCATGAACAGGCGGCCATCGAAACTGGCGACCAGCACGCCACGACGCTGCAGGTCGTGCTGGCCGGTGATCGTCAGCGGCGCGTCGATCCGCAGCAGCATGCCTTCCAGCGCTTCCCAGTCCTGCGGGGGTTCGGTGATCGCCAGTGGCACGACCGTGCCCTGGCCGGTGACCGCGATGGCGCTCGGCCGCAGCGCGGTCAACGAGCGGCCATCCTCGCGGCCATGCTCGACCACGGTGCCGCTGACACGCACACGGTCGCCGCGCCTGGCCTGCGGCGAGGTATCGCCGTCGGCGAGCACGAACAACGCATCCGACGTCGTCGGGTCGCCGTCGCCGGCATCCTGCACGAACCAGCCGCCGAGGTCGGCGCTGAAGTCGGCCGTGACCACGCCCTCGATCGTCACCGGCTGGCCCAGCAGCGGGCTGTGCGCCTCGCGGCCCTGCACGACGCCGATGGCGACCGCGGTGGTCGCGGGCAGGTCGGCGCGCGACGCCGGCTGTCCGCAGGCGGTCGCCAGGCCGATGGCGAGCGCGGCGGCCAGCAGCAGGCGCGGCAGGACAGGCAGGGACATGGCGACTCCGATCAGGACAGGGTGGCCGCAGGCGCCTGTGGTGGCGCCTGGCGCGGGGGCCAGATACGACAACGCCGCCCGGAGGCGGCGTCGTGCAGGTGCGCCGAGACGCGGCGCGACCAGAATACTGGAGGTTTACTTCAGGTTGGCGATCATCCAGTCGATCGTCGCGTGCATCTGCTCGTCGGTCAGCGCCGGATTGCCGCCCTTGGCCGGCATCACGCCGGCAGCGCCGGTGAAGCCTTCGATGGAATGCTTGTACAGGGTGTCCTTGCCCTGAGCGATGCGGGCATCCCAGTGCGCATGGTCCAGGGTCGGCGCGCCGCCGGCACCGGAGGTGTGGCAACCGGTGCACAGGTTCTGGTAGATGACCGCGCCATCGAGCGTGCCGCCGTAGGCGACCTGCGAGGCAGCGGCCGCAGCGGCAGCCGCAGCGGCGGCGGCCTGCGAGGCGGCACCGGTGGCGCCCGCGTAGACCGACCCGGCCGGGCTGATGCGCGATTGCGTCTGGCGCTGGGCGGCGGGGCTGACTTCCGGCGGAATCACGCCGTGCAGCAGGTAGGCGGCGAGGATCAGGCCCCCGGTCACCACCACCAGGAAGCCGATCACCATCGAGAAATGCTTGAGGAATTCGAGATCGTAATTGCGCACGTCATACCCTTGGCACGTGGCCGACGGGCCACAGCTAGCCATGAAGTATAAAGCCATCGCCAAAAAAGTCAGCGTTGTCGCTGACAGTGGCCCGCGGTCACCCCCTGCCCAGGCCTGACCCGGTCCGTCCGGTCCCGCGTTGGCGGGCGCGTCGGGGCCGAACGCGAGAGGCCTGACGCGAGCGATGTGGCCCGCCTGCCGCTGGCAGGAAGGCCATCGCGATCGCTGGGCCGGGGTGGCGGTCCGTGCGGGCCCCGCGCGCCTCGCGCGTAGGCGGCCGCTGGACCCAGCCGATCTCCCGCGCGCTGCACCGTGGCCCGATCGCGTCTCCGGCAGGGGCCCGGATCGCCGGCGCAACCTCCACCGCGCCAGCGCGATCCGTGGCGCCGGGCAAGCCGCCCAGATGCGTCACTTGTTGACCTCAGGTGTCCCGGCAGCGGCGCGATGCTGAGCCACAGGTCTCGAATGGTTGGCACAACATCGCGGATCTGTGATGGCCGACAAATTCGACGGGATTGCCTGGCGCGCGTTCGCATGGATGAAAAATGTCTTTTTCGTGCAAATGCGCAGTTTTCTGCACGTCGAACTGTGCCCGGTTGCCCCGAACTGCCCCGACGAACGGAGTAGGGTCGGCGTCGGGGAAATAAAGTTTTTGTTTCGTTAATGCCAGGCCGTTGCCGGGAGCGATTCCATCGGTGGCGGAATCACAGCCTCTGACGAGGTGCAGGAGTGGCCTCCGGGCCACTTGCGGGTGATTGATGAGAGGGAACGGGCGCTGCGGACACGGCAGCGCGTCGCTCAGGGCATGCGGCAGGGGGGCAGCATGATGGCCAGGGACCCATCCACATCTGCGCAATGGCGAAGCCGTTGGCTGACGCCGTCGCTGCCCGCGTGGTTGCGGTTCGCCATCCTGTCGGCCCTGCTGTTGGCCACCGTGTTCGCCGTGCCGCAGGTGCGGGCGCAATCGGTGACCAACACCGCGACCGCCACCCTGCCCAACACCATGACCTGCGCCGCACCTGCGGCGGGCGGCGTCTGCGCTTGGTCGGCGGCGGACACCGACGCCCTGGTCTCCTCGCAGTTGGCGCTGGTGAAAACCGCCAGCGCCGCCAGCTTCGTCGTCGGCACTGCCGCGAGCTACACCCTGACGGTCACCAATGGCGGCGCCGCGGCAACGACGCTGGCCGCCACCGTGACCGATACCGTTCCGACCGGCCTGGCCATCGGCACCTTGCCGGCGGGTTGCGTGCTGACGCCCGCGGGCAGCCAGACCGTGGTCTGCACGATCGCCGCCGGCCTGTCGAATGTCGCCGGCGCGAACACCCGCAGCTTCGTCATCCCGGTGACGCCGACGATTGCCGCGGCGGCCCCGGGGTTGACCAATACCGCCACGATCAGTGGCGGTGGCGATGCCGGTTGCCCGGCCGAAGCGCGCTGCAGCAGCAGCGTGTCGACACCGGTGCTGCCGACGGTCGTCGCCAATCCCGACACCTTCAACGTGGCCGCGGTCGGCGGCACGACCGCCAGCGTGGTCGCCAACGATCGCAGCAATGGCCTGCAGGCGGTCATCGGCAGCAATGTCTCGCTGACGGCCGGCACTGCGCCGACGCCAGGCGTGGGCAGCATCGCGATGTCGCCCGACGGCACCATCGTCATCGCCGCGGGGACCACCGCCGGCAGCTATCCGTACCCCTACACCCTGTGCACGCTGCCGACGACGGCGCCACCGACCTGCGCCAGCACGACCGCGACCGTCGTGGTCGGCACCGCGCAATCGCAGGCGCTGACGATTGCGTTGTCCGGCAATGCCGATGCCGATGGCAGCGGCAGTGTCAGCTATCGCGACGTGCTGAGCTACACGGTGACCATGACCAACACCGGCAATGCACCGCTCGACGACGTCGCCGTCAGCGCGCCCTCGCTGTCGCCGGCGACGATCAGCTGTGCCAGCGTCGCGCCTGGCGCGACCTGCGTGCTGACCGGCACGCATACCGTGTCGCAGGCGGACACCATTGCAGGCGTCATCACCACCAGCGCGACCGCCACCAGTCCGATCTGCGCGAGCGGCAGTACCGCGCCCGGTTGCGTGGCTACGCTGGATACGCCGGTGCTGGCGCTGTCGTTGTCGCTGACCAACGTCCTGAGCGCCAATGCCGATGGCGATGGCAGCGGCACGGTCACGCTCGGCGACGTGTTGACGTACACGGTGACGGCCACCAACACCAGCACCGCCGGCAACCTGGCCAATGTCGACGTCCGTAACGACAGGACCGTTCCGGGCACGACCGCCTGCGCATCGGTGGCGCCGGGCGCCAGCTGCGTGCTGGTCGGTACCCATGTCGTGCAGCAGGCCGACATCGATGCCGGCCAGATCGTTAGCGCCGGTTCGGCGCAGTCGCCGATCTGTCCGGTGTTCGCCGTCGGCGCGCCGCAACCCGCGCTGGACTTCGGCCAGTCGAACTGCTTCGCATCGCTGACCACGCCGGTGGCGCAATCGCAATCGCTGGTGTCGGCCAAGACGGTCACCACGACCGGCCCGTACGCGCTCGGCGCGACGATCGGCTACAGCATCGCGGTGACCAACACCGGCACCGTGACGCTGGCCGGCGTCGTTGTCGCCGACGTCATGCTGGGCACCAGCCAGACCTGCGCAACCGTTGCGCCAGGCGCCAGTTGCACGCTGACCGGCGCGCATGTGGTCGTGCAGGCCGACGTCGACAACGGCCAGATCGCCAATGTCGCCACCATCACCACGCAGACGCCGGGGGTCTGCCCGGCCGGCGATACCAGCGCAGCCTGCAACCCGACGGTGACCACGCCGATCACGCAGGTGTCCGCGCTGACGTCGGCCAAGACCGTGACCACGACCGGTCCCTATGCGCTCGGCGCGACGATCGGCTACAGCATCGTCGGCACCAACAGCGGCACGGTGACGCTGACCGGTGTCGTCGTCGCCGACGTGCTGCTGGGCACCAGCCAGACCTGCCCGACGCTGGCACCGGGCGCCAGCTGCACCCTGGTCGGCAACCATGTGGTGACCCAGGCCGACGTCGACAGTGGGCAGATCGCCAACACTGCGACGATCACCACGCAGACGCCGGGCGTCTGTGCGGCCGGCAACACTACGCCGTCCTGCAATCCGACGATCACGACGCCGATCGCGCAGGCCGGTGCACTGACCTCGGCCAAGACCGTGACCACGACCGGCCCGTATGCCGTGGGCGCGACCATCGGCTACAGCATCGCCGTGACCAACACCGGCACGGTGACGCTGGCCGGCGTCGTCGTGACCGACACGATGCTGGGCACCAGCCAGACCTGCGCAACGCTGGCGCTGGGGGCCAGCTGCACGCTGACCGGTACTTATACCGTCACCCAGGCCGACGTCGACAATGGCGCGGTCGCCAACACCGCGACGATCACGACGCAGACGCCGGGCGTCTGTCCGGTGGGCGATACCACGCTCGCGTGCAACCCGACGATCACGACGCCGATCACGCAGGTGCAGTCGCTGACCTCGGCCAAGACCGTGACGACGACCGGTCCTTACGCAGCCGGCTCGACCATCGGCTACCGCATCTCGGTGACCAATACCGGCACCGTGACGCTGAGCGGCGTGGTCGTCGCCGACACGATGCTGGGCACCAGCCAGACCTGCGCGACCGTTGCGCCCGGCGACAGCTGCACGCTGACCGGCAACCACGTCGTGACGCTGGCCGATGTCGCCAACGGCGAGATCGCCAACACCGCGACGATCACCACGCAGACGCCGGGCGTCTGCCCGGCCGGCGATACCTCGCCCGCCTGCAATCCGACGATCACGACGCCGGTCGCGGCGACCGTGGTCGCCAATCCCGACACCTTCACCGTCGCCGCGGCGGGCGGCACGACCGCCAGCGTGGTCGCCAACGATCTCAGCAACGGCGTGCAGGCGGTCATCGGCAGCAATGTCACGCTGGCAGCGGGCACGGCACCGACGCCAACGGCCGGCAGTATCACGATGGCGCCCGACGGCAGCATCACCGTCACCGCCGGCACCACCGCCGGCAGTTATCCGTATCCGTACACGATCTGCTCGATCCCGGCGACCGTACCGCCGACCTGCGGCACGGCGACCGCGACCGTGGTCGTCGGCGCCGCGCAATCGCAGACGCTGGCGGTCGTGCTCGGCAGCAATGCCGATGGCGATGGCAGCGGCACGGTCAGCTATCGCGATGTGCTGACCTACATCGTCACGATGACCAACACCGGCAATGCGCCCCTCGATGACGTCATTGTCAGCGCGCCCTCGCTGTCGCCGGCCACGATCAGCTGCGCCAGCGTGGCGCCGGGCGCCAGCTGCGTGCTGACCGGCACGCACACCGTGTCGCAGGCGGAGACCACCGCAGGCGTCATCACCACCGATGCGACCGCCACCAGTCCGATCTGCGCGGCCGGCAGCACCGATCCGGGCTGCGCGGCGACGCTCGCCACGCCGGTGATCGGATTGTCGTTGTCGCTGACCCATGCGTTGACCGGCAACGCCGATGGCGATGGCAGCGGCACGGTCAGCGTCGGCGACGTGCTGACCTATACGGTGACCGCGACCAACGCCAGCAGCGGCGGCAACCTGGCCAATGTCGAGGTCCGCAGCGACACCACCAGTCCCGCCACCACGACCTGCGCGCTGCTGGCGCCCGGCGCAAGCTGCGTCCTGGCCGGTACCTACGTGGTGCAGCAGGCCGATGTCGATGCCGGCCAGATTCTCGCCGCCGGTTCGGCGCAGTCGCCGGTGTGCCCGGTGTTCGCGGTCGGCACCACGCCGCCAGCTCCCGCCTTTGGCGAATCGACCTGCTATGCGGTGGTGACGACGCCGCTGGCGCAGAGCGAGTCGTTGGCCTCGGCCAAGACCGTGACGACGACCGGTCCTTACGCAGCCGGCTCGACCATCGGCTACCGCATCTCGGTGACCAATACCGGCACCGTGACGCTGAGCGGCGTGGTCGTCGCCGACACGATGCTGGGCACCAGCCAGACCTGCGCGACCGTTGCGCCCGGCGACAGCTGCACGCTGACCGGCAACCACGTCGTGACGCTGGCCGATGTCGCCAACGGCGAGATCGCCAACACCGCGACGATCACCACGCAGACGCCGGGCGTCTGCCCGGCCGGCGATACCTCGCCCGCCTGCAATCCGACGATCACGACGCCGGTCGCGGCGACCGTGGTCGCCAATCCCGACACCTTCACCGTCGCCGCGGCGGGCGGCACGACCGCCAGCGTGGTCGCCAACGATCTCAGCAACGGCGTGCAGGCGGTCATCGGCAGCAATGTCACGCTGGCAGCGGGCACGGCACCGACGCCAACGGCCGGCAGTATCACGATGGCGCCCGACGGCAGCATCACCGTCACCGCCGGCACCACCGCCGGCAGTTATCCGTATCCGTACACGATCTGCTCGATCCCGGCGACCGTACCGCCGACCTGCGGCACGGCGACCGCGACCGTGGTCGTCGGCGCCGCGCAATCGCAGACGCTCGCGGTCGTGCTCGGCAGCAACGCCGATGGCGATGGCAGCGGCACGGTCAGCTATCGCGATGTGCTGACCTACACCGTCACGATGACCAATACCGGCAACGCGCCGCTGGACGATGTCGTCGTCGCGTCACCGCTGCTGTCGCCGGCGAGCAACAGCTGTCCCAGCGTCGCGCCCGGTGCGAGCTGCGCGCTGACAGGCACACATGCGGTGTCGCAGGTCGATGTCACGGCCGGCGTGGTCGCCATGACCGCCTCCGCCACCAGCCCGATCTGCGCCGCCGGCAGCACCGATCCCGGTTGCGCGGCCACGCTCGATACCCCGGTGATCGGACTGTCGTTGTCGCTGGCCACTGCATTGACCGCAAATGCCGATGGCGATGGCAGCGGCACGGTCAGCGTCGGCGATGTGCTGACCTATACGGTCACGCTGACCAACACCAGCTCCGGCGGCAACCTGGCCAATGTGCAAGTGCGCAGCGACCGCACGGCACCGGCGCTGGCAACCTGCGCGCTGGTGGCGCCCGGCACGACCTGCGTGCTGGTGGGCACCTACACCGTGCAGCAGGCCGATGTCGCCGCTGGCCAGATCCTTGCTGCCGGTTCGGCGCAGGCGCCGGTCTGCGCGGTATTCCCGGTCGGCACCACGCCACCGCCGCCGGCCTTTGGCGAATCGACCTGCTTCGCGCAGATCGCCACGCCGGTCGCCGCGACGATCACCGCCAATGCCGACAGCTTCGTCGTGCCGGCCACCGGCGGCACCACGGCCAGCGTGGTCGCCAACGACTTCACCAACGGGCAAGCCGCGCTCATCGGCAACAATGTCACGCTGGCGCCCGGCACCGCGCCCACGCCTGCGGTCGGCAGCATCACGATGGCACCCGACGGCACCATCACGGTCACCGCCGGCACCAGCGCCGGCAGCTATCCCTATGCCTACACGATCTGCACACTGCCGGCGACGGCGCCCCCGACCTGCGGTGGCGCGACCGCCAGCGTCATCGTCGGTGCCGCGCAGGCGCAGGGGTTGACGATCGCGCTGACCGGCAACGCTGATGGCGACGGCAGCGGCACGGTCAGCTACCGCGACGTGCTGACCTTTACGGTGACGATGACCAATGCCGGCAACACGCCGCTCGACGATGTCGTCGTCAGCGCACCCGCGTTGTCGCCGGCGACGATCGGCTGCGCCAGCGTCGCACCGGGTGCGAGCTGCGTGCTGGTCGGCACGCATGCGGTGTCGCAGGCCGACACCACCGCGGGCGCGGTGACCACCACGGCCTCGGCGACCAGCCCGATCTGTTCCGCCGGCAGCACGTCTGCCGGTTGTGCTGCGACGCTGTCGACACCGGTGACCGCATTGTCGTTGTCGCTGAGCCATACCGTGACCGCGAACGCCGACGGCGATGGCAGCGGCACGATCACCGTCGGCGACGTGCTGACCTACACGGTGACGGCGACCAACACCAGCAGCAACGGCAACCTGGTCGATGTCGATGTGCGCAGCGACAGGACCGTGCCCGCGACGACCACCTGCGCGACGCTGGCCCCCGGCGCGACCTGCATCCTGGTGGGCAGCTACACCGTGCAGGCTGCCGATGTCGCGGCCGGGCAGATCGTCAGCGCCGGCTCGGCGCAGGCGCCGGTTTGCCCGGTGTTCGCGGTTGGTACCACGCCACCGCCACCGGCCTTCGGCGAATCGGCCTGCTTCGCGCCGATCACCACGGCGGTGGCGGCGACGGTCGTCGCCAACGACGACAGCTTCAATCTCCCGGCAGGCGGTGGCACCAGCGCCAGCGTGGTCGCCAACGACTTCAGCAATGGCCTGCAGGCCGTGGTCGGCAGCAATGTCACGCTGACGCCCGGCACCGCGCCAACGCCTGCCACCGGCAGCATCACGATGGCCGCCGACGGCAGCATCGTGGTCGCCGCCGGCACCAGCGCCGGCAGCTATCCCTACGCGTACACGATCTGCGCCCTGCCGGCGACGGCGCCCCCGACCTGCGGCGGCGCGACCGCCACGGTGATCGTCGGTGCCGCACCATCGCAGACCTTGACGGTCGTGCTGACCGGCAACGCCGACGGCGACGGCAGCGGAACGGTCAGCTATCGCGACGTGCTGACCTATACGGTGACGATGACCAACACCGGCAATGCAACGCTGGCCAATGTCGAGATCACCGCGCCGCAGCTGGCGCCCTCAAGCCTCGTCTGTGCCAGCGTCGCTCCCGGTGCGACCTGCGTGCTGGTGGGCACGCACGCGGTATCGCAGGCCGATACCACGGCCGGCACGGTCACGATCAATGCCACCGCCACAAGCCCGGTCTGCGCAGCCGGCAGCCCCGACCCAGGCTGCACGGCGACGCTGGCGACGCCGGTCACCGCCTTGTCGCTGTCGTTGTTCAACGTGGCGACCAGCTACGCCGACAACGATGGCAGCGGCACCCCCACGGTGGGTGATGTCGTGACGTTCGTGGTGACGGCAACCAATACCAGCGCCGCCGGCAATCTGATCAATGTCGAGGTCCGCAACGACATCACGACACCGGCAACGAACACCTGCGCGTTGGTGGCCCCCGGCGGCACCTGCGTGCTGACCGGCACGTACACGATCCAGCAGGCGGATCTCGACGCCGGCGAGTTCGTCAGCGGTGGCTCGGCACAGTCCGCGGTCTGCCCGGTGTTCGCGATCGACGCGACGCCGCCACCCCCGGTGTTCGGCGAGTCCAACTGCTACTCGGTCGTGTTCAGGCCAATCGTGCGTGCGCTGACGCTGGTGTCGTCCAAGACCGTCACCACGACCGGACCCTATGCGCTGGGTGCGACGATTGACTATCTCGTCGAAGCCGCCAATGTGGGAACCGCCACGCTGACCGGCGTGGTCGTGACCGATCCGATGCTGGGCGTCAGCCAGACCTGCGCCACGCTGGTCGAGGGCGCCACCTGCTCACTGGTCGGCAGTTACGTGGTGACCCAGGCCGATGTCGACAACGGCCAGATCGCCAACACCGCGACCATCACCACGCAGACACCGGGCGTCTGCCCACCTGGCGATGCCAGCCCGGTCTGTCATCCCGAGGTCGTTACGCCGATTGTGCAGGCTTCTTCGCTGGCCTCGGCCAAGACGGTCACCACCAGTGGGCCCTATGCGCTGGGTGCCACGATCGGCTACAGCATCGTCGTCACCAACACTGGCACGGTGACCTTGACCGGTGTCACCGTGGCTGATCCGATGCTGGGTGCAAGTCAGACCTGCGCCACGCTCGCCGCGGGTGCCAGTTGCACCCTGGTCGGCAACCATGTGGTGACCCAGACGGATGTCGACAATGGCCAGGTCGCCAATACCGCGACCGTCACCACGCAGGTGCCGGGTGTCTGTCCCGTCGGCGATACCAGCCTGGCCTGCAATCCCACCGTCACCACGCCGCTTGCGGTATCGACGATCATGGTGTCCAAGCGCGTCGATGCGAGCGCGCCGGTGCAGCGTGGTGCAACGCTGACCTACACGCTGTCGGTGACCGTGGCCGATGCGGCGACGACGCAGCCCCTGACGCTGACCGACACCCTGGGCGGCGGGCTCGACTTCGGCGGAGTGACGAGCGCCGGCAGCTTCACCTGCAGCGGCGCGCTGGTCTGCACGCTGCCGGCCGGCACGCCCGTGGGCACCCATGAGGTCAGCTACATCGCGACCGTGGGCGCGCAGGCGACCGGCGCCGTCAGCAATGCGGTGGTCGCCAGCAATCCGCCTGGCGGCGATCCCGATCCGGAATGCAATGCCTGCACCACCTCGACCGACGTCGCGCTGCCGGGCATGGTCGCCAGCAAGACCGCGACGCTGAGCGTCGACGACGGCACGCCCGGCGTCGGCAATGTCGGCGATGTCATCGCCTATGCGGTGTCCGTCACCAATACCGGCAACACGATGCTGCAGGACCTGGTCGTGCTCGACAGCCTGGCCGGTGCCGCGCCGACCACGCTGGCCTGCGCGCCGACGACACTGGTGCCGGGGGCCGTGGCCGTCTGCGAGGGGTATACGCATACGATCATCGCGGCCGATGTCGGCGACGGCGGCCAGCTGCGCAACGACGTCACCGCGACCGCGAGCGCGCAGATGGGCAGCGCAACGGTGACGGTCACCGCCGAAGCATCGGCGACCCTCGCTGTCGAGGCCGACCAGGCCCGCGTGCGGCTGGTCAAGCGTGCGATGCCCGCCAATGTTGTCGTCGGCGACCTGGTGCGCTACACCGTGATCGCCGAGAACACCGGCCTGATCGATGTCGTCGACGGCACCCTGGTCGACACACCGCCCGCGGGTTTCCACTACGTCGCCGACTCGCTGGTGGTCGAGGATCGCGACGGTGTTGGCCGGCTGGCCGGCAGCCATCCGATCCGTATCGACCAGCTGGACATCGCCGCCGGCGAGACCGCAAGCATCAGCTACCTGCTGCGGGTCGGCGCCGGCGTGCGTGCGGGCATCCACACCAACAGCGCCTACGTGCTCGACAACGGCAATGTTGTCTCCAACCTGGCGACGGCGGACGTGCAGATGGTCGGCGACCCGATGCTCGACGAGTCGTTGATCCTCGGCACGGTATTCGATGACCGCGACGGCGACGGTTGGCAGGACAGCGCCAGCCTGGGCGAGGTCCACCTGCGGGGCGGGTTTGCCGCATCGGCCTATGTCGCCCACTCGACCACGCTCGATCGCGGGCAGGGACCGGTGCCGGTGCCGGATGCAAGCGCGCCGATGCTGCATGGCCTGTCGATCGGCACGATCGCGGGGCGCCAGTCCGATGCCGATCCGGCAGGCGCGCGGCGCATCGTGGTCAGCCAGCAGTTGCGCACGCTGGCGTTCACCGATGACTTCGTGCTGACCGCCGCCGAGGGCATCCGCGTGCACATGGACGCGGCCGGCCATACCCGCATCGCGCGCGACGGCGGCGAAGCCGGCAAGGGGCTGGGCAGCGCCGAGCCGATCGTCGAGCGCCGGGTCAGCCAGCTTGCCGATGGCTATCGCGTCGACTATGTCATCGCCAATGCCGGCGTCGAGGAGCGCGGCATTCCCGGCGTGCGCATCGCCTCGGTCGAAGGACTGCTGATCGAAACCGACCAGTTCGGCCGCTACCACCTGGCCGGCGTGACGCCGGGCGGCGCCGGACGCGGAAGCAACTTCGTGCTGAAGGTCGACCCCAGCACGTTGCCGCCGGGCAGCACGATGACCACTGCCAATCCGCTGCTGCGTCGCGTGACGCCGGGCCTGCCGGTGCGCTTCGACTTCGGCGTCAAGCTGCCGCCGGGTCTGGTCGAGGGCGGTCGGCGCGAGGTCGAGATCGAGCTGGGCCAGGTGGTGTTCGCAGAAGGCAGCGCGGAGGTGCGCCACCCGTACCTGCCGCTGGTCGACCGCGTCGTCGACAACCTGCGCGCGCATGGCGGCGGCGAGGTGGTGATCTCGGCCAACGGCGAAAGCCCGGAACTGGCCTACGACCGCGCGAAGGCGGTGCAGGCGCGATTGCTGGCGGCGCTGACACCCGAGCAGGCCGGCATGCTGACGATCAGCCTGCGCAGCGATCTTGCCGATGCCGACAGCACGCTGTTGTCGCTGGCACCAACGCCTCTGCTGGGCGCGGTGCTGTTCGACACCGACCGCGCGGAGATCAGGCCGGAATTCAAGGCCGTCATCGCCCGCATCGCGGCCGACATCGAAGCGATGGGCGGCGGCGTGGTCGGCATCGTCGGACATGCCGATCGCCGCGGCGCGCTGGCCTACAACGATGCCTTGGGCCTGCAGCGTGCCAAGGCCATCCACGCGGCGATCGCCGCCCAACTCAGCCCCGAGGCACGCAGTCGCCTGCGGGTCGACATCGATGCAAGCCCGACAGCCCCTGTCGGCATCCGTGAGCGATAGGGGGTGGCTATCATGAAGACGACTCAGCGCACCTGCCCCTCCGCCCATCGCCTGCTGCTGGCGATGTTGCTGGCCAGCCTGCTGCCGGTCCTGCTGCCGGCGCAGGCAGTGCGGGCACAGCAGACGATGGCGCCCGCCGCGACGGTGGCGCCTGCCACGCCCACCCAAGCAGAAGCCGCCAACACGCCGGCCAACCCCAACCCCAACCCCCCGACTGCCTCCGGGATCGAATGCGATACCGCGCAGTGCCGCTCCGCCGACGGCATCGTCATGCGTATCCGCACACGCGGCGAGCGCCAACCCCGGACCGACGGCACTACCGATGCCTCGTCCGCACAGGCCTTGCAGGCCGACCGCCGCGTCAGCGTGCTGTCGGAGCAGCCCGGCAAGGCGGTCGCGGTCGGCAAGTGGAGCGTGCAGCTCGGCAATGGCGGCGTGATCTGGGCGACCGAAGATCCCACGCTGGGCCTGCCGGAATTCAATATCACCGCGCCCAGCCTGTTGCCGTTCGACGGCACGCGTGTGACCCGGCCCGTGCGCTTCCACGCCTATAGCAACTACTCTGCCTTCATCGAACGCGCCGAGATCCTGATCTACCGCGCCAGCGACGTCGACCTGGTCTCACCGGTCGCGGCGGTGCCTCTGCCGGTCGCGGCGGTCGTCGACACCGAATGGGATGGCGCATTGCCCACGGGGCTGGTCGCACGCACCGGCGACGAGCTGATCTACATCGTGCGCGCGCACGGTGCCGACGGCAGCGTCGACGAGACCTACCCGCGCCGCATGCAACTGGTGAAGCCGGAAGAAGCCGAACGTGGCCGGCAACTGCTGCGCGATGCCACCGAGCGCCGCTACGGCACCGCGATGGGCGTCGACCAGGCCGAAAGCCAGCGCCTGCTCGACAGTGTGTTCGGCGAGAACAGCCTGCGCCAGCAGAACATCGCGATCTACGGCTCGCGCATCCGCATCCAGGGCCGCAACATCCCCGCCAACACCTCGGTGACGATCAACGGCCGCAACCATCCGGTCGACCTGGAGCGCAAGCTGCTGGCCGAATACCTCGTGCCGGTCGGTCGCCATCGTTTCGAGTTGCGGCTCAGCGGCGAGGAAGACCCGCCGATCGTGCAGACACTGGATATCGACGTCAGCGGCCGCTATGCCTTCGCGGTCGCGATCGCCGATGTCACCCTGTCCGGCAACAGCGCATCCGGTTCGATCCAGCCGCTGGCCGGCGACGACCGCTACGACGACAGCTTCCTCGTCGAAGGCCGGCTGGCGTTCTACCTGAAGGGCAAGATCCAGGGCAAGTACCTGGTCACCGCGCAGGCCGATACCCAGGAACGCGAAATCAGCCAGCTGTTCAGCGGATTCTGGAACGCCGATCCGCAGGACATCTTCCGCCGTCTCGATCCTGATGCCTATTACCCGGTCTACGGCGACGACTCGACGACCTGGCGCGACGTCGATACCCAGGGCCGCCTCTACGTCCGCGTCGACTGGGACAAGAGCCAGGCCCTGTGGGGCAACTTCAACACCGGTATCACCGGTACCGAGTACGCGCAGTACACGCGCGCGTTGTATGGCGCTGGCCTGAACTGGCGCTCGCGCCGCGCCACCGTCTTTGGCGAAGCCGGCAGCGAGCTGCGCGCGTTCGCGTCGGAAGCGCAGACCGCGCCCGGGCACAGCGAATTCCTCGGCACCGGCGGCAGCCTGTACTACCTCAAGCACACCGACATCCTGCCCGGCTCCGACCGCGTGGTGCTGGAAGTGCGCGATACCACGACTGGCCGCGTCGAGAACCGCGTCGAGCTGATGCAGGGCGCCGACTACGAACTCGATGCGTTCCAGGGCCGCATCCTGCTGACGCGCCCGCTGGCGACCGTGGTCCGCGAGCACGTGCCGTCGCTGACCACCGACACCCCGCTCGACGGCTTCGCACAGGTGTTGCTGGTCGACTACGAATACATTCCCAGTGGCTTCAGCGCCGACGAGATCGCCGCGGGCTTCCGTGGCAAGCACTGGTTCGGCGACCACGTCGGCGTCGGCGCGACCTGGATCGAAGAGAACCGCGCCGGCGACAACTATTCCGTGCAGGGCGCGGACCTGACCCTGCAGGCCGGGCGCGGCACCTATCTCAAGCTCGAACACACCCGCACCGAAGCCACCAGCGCGCCGATCTTCTATTCCGACAACGGCGGCCTGAGCTTCAGCGAGATCAACTCCGGCATCGGTGCGCGCGAAGGCGAAGCCAGCGCGGTGGAAGCGCGCATCAACTTCAAGGAACTGGGCTGGACCCGGCTCGACTGGTCGGCGGGCGGCTGGTGGCGGCGCGTCGATGCCGGCTTCTCGGTCTCGCGCTTCGACCTGGGGCAAGACATCGAAGAGCATGGTGTCGAAGTGCTGGGCCAGTTCTCGCCGGCCCTGAACCTGTATGCCCGCTACAGCCGCGCCGAACGCGGCGGCGAGGCACTGGCGCAGTCGCAGCTGACCGCCGAATGGCGCATCAACGACCGCGCCACGCTGGGCGGAGAGATCCGCCGTGTCGACGAGGAACGTTCGACCGGAGATGTGTCCGGCACGCTCGGCGCGCTGCAGTACAAGCATCGCTTCGGCAGCGCGCTGGACGTGACCGGCACCGCACAGGTCACGCTGGACGACGACGACGGCCGCTACATCAGCAACGATGCCTTCCGGCTTGGCGCCAAGTACCAGTTCGGCGACCTGTCGACGATCGGTGCCGATGTCAGCACCGGGGATCGCGGGGACTCCGCGCAGGTCAACGCCGAGTACAGGCTGACGCCGGAGCACGCGCTGTATGGCGCCTACACGTTCTCGACCGACCGCAGCGACTACGACCCGCTGTTCAACCGCAACCTCAACACCGGCTGGACGCTCGGCCAGCGCTGGCGCTTGTCGAACCAGGTCAACCTGTTCAACGAGAGCCAGTACCTGAAGGCCCCCAATGAATCGGGCCTGGCGCATACCTTCGGCATGGACTTCTTCCCCGGCGTCGGCTGGAACCTCGGCTTCACGCTGCAGGACGCGCAGCTCGACCGCGGCACCGGCAGCGTCGACCGGCGCGCGATCAGCCTCAACGGCGGCCGCACCTCGGAAGCCACGCAGTGGCAGAGCAAGCTGGAATGGCGCGAGGACAGCGGCCTGGAGCAGCGCGAACAATGGGTGACCACGCACCGGCTGATGCACAAGATCAACGAGAGCCTGCGCGTGGCCGCGCGCGTGAACTATTCCAGGACCGACGACGCACTCAATCCGCAGGCCGGTGCGAAGTTCATCGAGAGCAACCTCGGCTTCGCCCTGCGGCCGTGGAACACCACGCGCTACGCGCTGCTGGGCAAGCACACCTATCTGTACGACGTGTCATCGCTGGAACAGACCGGCACCAACGTCGCCTACTACGACCAGCGCAGCCAGGTCCTGTCGCTGGAGGGCATCTGGGCGCCCGACGGCCGCTGGGAGTTCGCCGGCAAGCTGATGCGCCGCGAAGGCGAGGTGCGCATGGGCCGGCTGCAGGGCGAGTGGGCCGATTCGGCGGCGACCTTCATCGCCGCGCAGGTGCGCCGGGAGTTCGCCGGCCAGTGGCATGCGCTGGCCGAGTACCGCCGGCTCAGCGTCCGGCAGGGCGGAGACCGCCAGGGCGCCCTGATCGGCATCGACCGCGACATCGGGCGCAACTTCCGCGTCGGCGTCGGCTACAACTTCACCGACTTCAGCGACGACCTGACCAACTTCGACTACGACCACAAGGGCTGGTACCTGAACCTTGTGGGGACCTACTGACCGCGCCAGGGAAACGCGCGCGCACCTGCGCCCGCTCAGCCGGCCTTGCGCAGGTTGTCGAGCATCGTGTCGACCAGTGAGCCCAGGTCGTGCTGCGGCGTCCAGCCCCAGTCGCGACGCGCGACGCTGTCGTCGATCGAGCGCGGCCAGCTGGCGGCGATCTGCTGGCGGAAGTCGGGCGCATAGTCGATCGTGAAGCCCGGCACGCGCTGGCGGATCTGCTCGGCAATCTGCGCCGGCGTGAAGCTGATGCCGGCCAGGTTGTAACTGCCGCGCTCGCCGATTGACGCTGCCGGCGCTTCCATCAATTCCAGGGTCGCGCGCAGCGCATCGTCCATGTACATCATCGGCAGCGCCTGGTCGGCTTCCAGGAAGCAGGTGTAGCGGCCATCGCGCAAGGCCGAATGGAAGATGTCGACCGCGTAGTCGGTGGTGCCGCCGCCGGGTGGTGTCTTCCAGCTGATCAGTCCCGGATAGCGCAGGCTGCGCACATCGACGCCATGGTTGGCGTGGTACCAGCGGCACCAGCCTTCGCCGGCGAGCTTGGAGATGCCGTAGACCGTCGTGGGTTCCATGACCGTCCGCTGCGGGGTGTCGTCCTGCGGCGTCGACGGGCCGAACGCGGCGATCGAACTCGGCCAGAACACGCGGTCGAGCTTGCGCTCGCGCGCCAGCTCCAGCACGTTCAGCAGACCCATCATGTTCAGGTCCCAGGCCCACATCGGCTTGGTCTCGCCGGTCGCCGACAACGCGGCGGCGAGCTGGTAGATCTGGGTGATGCCATGGCGGGCCACCACGTCGGCCAGCGCCGCCGCATCGGTGACGTCGAGCTTCTCGTGCGCCAGCCCGGGCACGCGGCCCTCCGGCGCGATGTCGCTGGTGACGACGGCAGCGTTGCCATGGCGCTCGGCCAGCGCGGCGGCCAGTTCGGTGCCGATCTGGCCGTTGGCGCCGACGATCAGGATGCGCGGTGTTTTTGTGGCGGCGCTCATGCCAGCAGCCCCAGTTCGCGGCCGGCCTGGGTGAACGCGGCGACCGCCTGTTCCAGGTGGTGGCGGTCGTGGATCGCGCTCATCTGCACGCGGATGCGCGCCTGGCCGCGCGGTACCACCGGGAAGAAGAAGCCGACCACATAGATGCCGAGCTCCAGCAGGCGCGCGGCGAGCTGCTGCGCCTTGACCGCATCGAAGACCATGATCGGCACGATCGGATGCGTGCCCGGCTTGATCTCGAAACCGGCCTCGGTGATCGCCTTGCGGAAGTAACGCGTGTTGTCCTCGAGCTTGTCGCGCAGCGCGGTCGAGGATTCCAGCAGGTCGAGCACTGCGATCGAGGCACCGACGATGCTCGGCGCGACGGTGTTGGAGAACAGGTACGGCCGCGAGCGCTGGCGCAACAGCTCGATGACCTCGCGCTTGCCGCTGGTGAAGCCGCCCGACGCGCCACCGAGCGCCTTGCCCAGCGTGCCGGTGATGATGTCGACCTTGCCGTAGATGCCGCAATGCTCATGGGTGCCGCGGCCGGTCTTGCCGAGGAAGCCGCTGGCATGGCATTCGTCGATGCCCAGCAGCGCGTCGTGCTCGTCGCAGATCGCACGGATCCTGTCGAGCTGGGCGATCGTGCCGTCCATCGAGAACGCGCCGTCGGTGAACACCAGCTTGAAGCGCGCGCCATCGGCCTTGGCCTGCACCAGGCAGCGCGCCAGGTCTTCCATGTCGTTGTGCTTGTAGCGGTAGCGCTTGGCCTTGCACAGGCGGATGCCGTCGATGATCGAGGCATGGTTCAGCTCATCGCTGATGACCGCGTCCTGCTCGCCCAGCAACGGCTCGAACAGGCCGCCGTTGGCATCGAACGCGGCCGCGTAGAGGATCGTGTCCTCGGTGCCGAGGAAGCGGGCCAGCCGCGCTTCGAGCGTCTTGTGCAGGTCCTGGGTGCCGCAGATGAAGCGCACCGAGCTCAGTCCGTAGCCGTGCGTGCGCAAGGCCTCGTGCGCGGCCTCGATGACCTGCGGGTGCGACGACAGGCCCAGGTAGTTGTTCGCGCACAGGTTGATGACCTCGCGGCCCTCGGTGGTGCGCACGGTCGCGCCCTGCGGCGTGGTGATGATGCGCTCGGCCTTGTACAGGCCGGCGTCGCGGATGGCCTGCAGTTCGGTCTGCAGATGCTGCTGGAACGCGATGCTCATGGTGACCCCGGCGGATTTGTGGCAGGCTGCATGCGTGCGTTAAATCGAACGCAATTCGATATATTGGACACCAAATCCGTCATGATGAACAGTGCAGCCACCCCCTCCAGCCCCGAGCCGCCCCGCGTGGGCACGGCCTTGCAGGCGCTCCGGCAGGCCCGCGGACTGTCGCTGGACGAGCTGTCGCGCAAGGCCGGGGTGTCCAAGTCGATGCTGTCCCAGGTCGAGCGCAACCAGGCCAACCCCACCGTGGCCCTCGTCTGGCGGCTGGCCAACGCCATGGGCGTGCCGATGTCCGAGCTGCTCGAAGGCGGTCGTGTCAGCACCCCGTCGATCTCGCTGCTGAGCGCCCATGCCACTCCGTCGCTGAAGAGCCCCGACGGCAAATGCGAGTTGCGCATCCTCGGCTCGCTGGAGCTGGCCGGGCAGTTCGAGTGGTACGAGCTGACGATCCAGCCCGGCGGCGTTCTTGAATCGCAGCCGCACGAGCCCGGCTCGCGCGAGCACCTGAGCGTGCTGACCGGCGCGATGGACGTCGTCGTCGCCGGCGAGAGCAGCCGCGTCCGCCATGGCGAAAGCGCGCGCTACGCCGTCGACGTCGTGCATGCGATCCGCAATGCCGGCAAGTCGGTCGCGACCGCCGTGCTGGTGGTGACGCACAGCTTCTGACCGGCGTTGTGCCGGCTCGTCGCGCTTTTTCAGGTTCGGTCGATGCGACCTGGCCTGCCGAAACCCCGGGCAGGGTTGCGTGAGGTGTCAGGTCGACGGATCCGCTGTCGCAGCCTGTGCCGGAACCAGGCTGGAATGCGTGGCCGCAATCTTCCATCGGCCGTTGTCCTCGAGGGCCACCAGTGTGGTCGCCAGCACGCTGTTGAAGACCTGCCCTTTCGCAGTCTGACCGCGCCATACGCTGCGGCCGGTCATCAGCGCCACGGTGCCATGCACACGCACCACGGCATCATCCGCAGCAAACGAGGCAGACGCGAACGTGGTCGCGGTCGCCGGTGGGTCCTGGTACTCGGCGATGAACTGCGCCCGGGTGCTGGTGGTGCCGTCCGGAGACACGTCGACGAAGTCATCGGCAAGCAGGCGCTCCAGCGTGGCGACGTCCCTGTCGACAATGGCGCCGACCAGTGCGTTGGCGAGTGCGAGGACCGCCCGCTCAGGCGCCGCTGGATCGCTGGATCGTGGCGCCGTCGCCTGGGCCATTGCCGTGAGCGGAGACAGCGAGGATGCAACCATCAGCAAGGCGACAAGTATTCCCTTCCGCATGACTCGCTCTCCGTATGGATCGAAATGATCCGTCCATGTTCAAGCAACAACGCGCATTGCCAGCCGGGCAGGTCACCAGATCGACACCATCCGGTCGGCCAGCCACAGCCAGGCGCGGGTCCTGCTGCCGATGAAGTCCATCGCATGCGCGGCCAGGAACAGCAGCATGACCGGCAGGTAAGGGCTGCTGGTCACCGGCTGGTGCCACCGGATCTTCGCGTACAGCAGGAAGCCGGCCAGCGTTGCATAGATCAGCACCACGACCGTCAGGATGCCCGGAAGCCCGCCGACGACATGCAGGCCCAGCCTGGCCAGTCCGGGCGTCGCGGCCGCCAGCGCGGCGCCGACCATGAAGGCCACATGCTGATGCAGGTTGCGGCGCGCCCGCAATGCCAGCGCATAGAACAGCACGAACAGCGTCAGCGCGGTGAACGACTGTGCAAGCAGCGACAGCACCGTGTCCCGCGGCATCGCGACGATGGCTTTCGTGTAGAAGTGCTTCATCACCTGCAGTGCGGTGAACAGGAACAGGGCGACCAGCACGACCGAGGCCTTGCCCAGCCATCGATGCAGGGCGAGCCGGTTGGTCCGGATCAGGAACGGCTGCACGACCATCAGCGCGAACCAGGCCACCGCGACCAGCGCGTGCCCATGGATCACGGCCGGAATCGTCTCGAAGCGGGCGAGGCTGCTGAAGTAACCGAAGAAGGGCGTGCCGGCCACCGGCGGGGTGAAGCCGGCAATGACGAGGACGAGCAGCAGCAGGAAGAAGAAACCGAGGTTCCGGTACGGCCGCTGCATCATCAACCCCTTGTGGTGGAATGAGACGGTGGATCCCCGGTGGGGGAGGCAAGCGCCCCGTCCCGGTCGGCGGACGGACAGCCTCGCTCCCGTCGGCCCCATCGACGACCGCTTTGTCGATTACGTGGTAACCGCCGCAATCTGGCCAGTTCGAGGCGTGGCATCGAGCGCTCGAAGCAGCCGGATGCCGTCCGCACGCTGTCTCGGCACCAGCGGCTGCGGGTCTGCCCAAGGCTGGAAGCGGTCGTCAGCTCCGCCTGTATCCAGTCCTCTGGGGCGGCGCTTCGTTCCGCGGCCGCCGTTGCGCGAGCGTCTGCGACGGGGAGCGCCGGATGGCGGGTGCTTGAAGCGGCCCGTGCGCGCTCGTCCATGCGGCATGCCGTATCACCCGGATCGCGCGCCATCGCTACGTTCGGGTTCTTGTTGCTGCGGTCTGGGGCGCGCGCGCGCCTCGTACGGGTCGCCAAGGACGGGTTGCGCGAAAGCGTCGTAAGTTATTGACGCAATGGGAAGATGGCGCGCCTGGAGGGATTCGAACCCCCGACCAATGGCTTCGGAAGCCACTACTCTATCCGGCTGAGCTACAGGCGCGTGGTGTTGCTGCGCGCTCGGCCGGGCGTCGCGGAGCGATCGGGGCGGAGCGGCCGGCTATTGTCCACGATCGCCACGAGGGATGCGAGTGCGTGCGACTTGGGGCTCGGCAAAGCCTGCTAGGCTTTCCCGATGAGTCATGGTTACGAACGTTTTGCGGCGCCCATCGTGCCGCGCTGGCGCGAGCGCCTGGGGCAGTACTGGAAGCTGGCGCGGGGCGATCGGCCGATCGGCTGGCTGCTGCTGCTGTGGCCGACCTGGTGGGGGCTGTGGATCGCGGCCGACGGCACGCCGCCGTTGTGGACGCTGTTCGTGTTCAGTGCCGGTGTCTGGCTGACCCGTTCGGCGGGCTGCGTCATCAACGACTATGCCGACCGCTGGCTCGATCCGCTGGTCGAACGGACCAAGGACCGCCCGCTGGCGACCGGTGCGGTGCGCGGACGCGAGGCGCTGCTGGTGTTCGCGGTGCTGATGCTGCTGGCGTTCGCGCTGGTGCTGACGATGAACCGGCTGACGATCCTGATGAGCTTCGTCGGCGTGCTGCTGGCGGCCAGCTATCCCTACCTCAAGCGGCATACCTACCTGCCGCAGGTCTACCTGGGCATGGCGTTCGGCTGGGGCATCCCGATGGGCTTCGCGGCGATCCAGGGCGAGGTGCCGCCGGTCGCGTGGGTGCTGTACGTGGCCAACATCTTCTGGGCCACCGGTTACGACACCTGGTACGCGATGGTCGACCGCGAGGACGATCTCCGCGCGGGTTCCAAGTCCACGGCGATCCTGTTCGGCGACCTCGACCTGGTGGCCCAGGCCGTGCTGTACGCGCTGACCTTCGTCGCGCTGCTGCTGGCCGGGCGCGCCGCCGGCCTGGGCGCGGTCTACTGGACCGGCCTGGCCGTGGCCGCAGGCCTGGTGGTCTGGGAGTTCGTCATCGCCCGCCACCGCGATCGCGCGGCGTGCTTCCGGGCCTTCCTGCACAACCACTGGGTGGGCATGGCGATCTTCGCCGGCATCGCCGCGGACTACGTGCTGCGCTGATCGACGCCCGGTCGACGCCCGCCCCTGCCTGTCCTCTTCCGCGCATGCCCGTCGCCCGCCGGCATGGCGCCCGCCGACGGGCCAGATCGGCTGAATGCATCCCCGAACTGTGACTGCGGGCAGAGTCGGAAGGGGTGGGTTGTCGAAGAATACATCAGGAGGTCCACGCCATCCCGCGCGGACCTACCAGGTCGGGGGGCCTGTCATGGAGAACGGGGCAGCTGGATCGGCGGGGACGACGTTTCGGGGTGGATGGCAGGGGTGGCACCTGTGGCAGGCGGCCTGGCTGGCCCTGCTGCTGATGCTTGCGGCGGTGCAGGGCACCGCAAGCGCGCAGGCCTGCCAGACCGGTGCCTGTGTCAACGCGGGGCCGCGCTTGGCCTCGGTCAGCAGCCAGCAGGGACCCCTGCTGAACCTGCTGCTGCGGGCCCTGTTGCCTGGCAGCACCGTCAATCTGTCGGTCGCCGACTGGAACGCCCTGGCGGCCTCGGACATCAATCTCAACCTGTTGCTGCTGCAGCTGCGCAACGAGCTCGGCGCCAGCAGCACCCAGCAGGTGCTCGCGTCCAATGTGACGCTGGGCCAGCTGCGCGCGGCGATGGTGCAGGTCGCGCAAGCCGACGGCAACACCGCGCTGGTCAATGCGCTCAACGTGCTCAACGTGCCGCTGGGCCCGCTGACGGGAACGATCCGGCTCGGTGAGCTGTTGCGGATCGACCTGCCCGACGGTTCGCTGGCCGGCGTCAACCTGGACGTGCTCGACCTGCTGACCGGCTCGGTCCAGCTGTACAACTATCGCAACGTGCTGACCACGCCGACGCCGATCGTCGTCGACACCGCCGCCCTGGGCCTGACCGGCGTGACCCGGGTGGAACTGTGGGCGCAGGTCGTCGAGCCTCCGGTGCAGGTCTGCGGGCCGACCGGCTCGCAGTTCCACACCGCCGCGATCCGCATCAAGCTCGACCTGGGCCTGCTGAACCGCTTGCCGGTGCAGCCGCTGCTCAATGCGCTGAACGGGCTGACGCTGGGCCTGAGCAACATCCAGCTGTCGGCCGGCGTGTTGAACGTCGAGGTCTACGCCGACGTCGCGCGTGCGCAAGGCACGATCACCGGACTCAACCTGGTCAACCAGGCCGTCAACCTGCAAGTGCAGCCGGGCGTCGTCGACCTGTACATCGGTCGCATCAGCGATGCGGTGTTCTTCAATCGCACCCAGGTACTGACGCCGGCGATCGTGCAGCCGATGCCCGCGACCACGCTGGCCCTGACGGCGGACCTGGCGCTGGCCGGGTTCTCGTTGATCAAGCTCGAGGTCGACCTGTCGGTGCGGCTGCGTGCCAGTGCCCAGGGGCAGCCGCTGGCGCAGCCCGTCAACATGCTGCCGGCCTATCCACGCACGGTCACGCTCGCCTGCGGCACGGTCTGCGTCGGCAACCTGGTCACGTCATTGCTTGGGGCGCTGGAGGTCAGCCTGGTCACCCAGCGGGTCCAGGGCCTGATCCTGGGCCTGATCCCGGTCGACCTGTCGGTGCTGACCAACGTGGTCAACGGCATCATCAACGCGCTGCTGGGCGTGCTGGCCGATGTCGTCAGGCCGGTGCTGTCGCCAGTGCTGTCGCTCGTGCTCGGCAACCTGGTCGACCCGGTGCTGGGCCTGCTGGGCGTCCGCGTCGGCGAGGCCGTGGTCACCGTCGAAGGCTTCCTCTCATACTGCCAGACGCTGCTGCGCCTGCTGCTGGACGTGGCACCGCCGACGCATCCCGGACGTTTCGACATGAGCATCGCGCGCGCCGGGCAGGTGCTCGCCTCGCTGCCCACGGCCGCCAGCGGCGGGCAGATCGAGGTCGTCGACGCCATCCATGGCGACACCTACGACCTGGCCGCGGTGGCCGCCACCGGGACCGTGGCCGCGCACTTCGTGCCGAGCTGGCGTTGCAGCGACCAGAACAACGTCGAGTACGCGCAGGGCGCCGGCGACCAGTTCAACCTGGTCGTGCCGACCGGGACGACGTCGGCGTTGACGGTGACCTGCGTAGTCACGCAGCGACAGCGACTGGCCAACCTGGCGATCAGCAAGAGCAACAACACCACGGCGGTCAGTCCGGGCGGCACCTCGAACTACGTCATCACCATCGCCAATCCGGGGCCGGATGCCGTGGTGGGCGCGGTGCTGACCGACAACCTGCCGCCCGGGGTCACGCTGCGGGCACCGTGGACCTGTTCGGCCAGTGCCGGCAGTACCTGCGCGCAGGCCAGCGGCGGCACGATCGGGGCGCAGGAACTGATCAGCGTGCAGTTGAACGTGGCGGTTGGTGGCCAGGTCCTGGTGACGGTCCCGGTCAACTACAGCAGCAATCCCGACGACTTCGATTGACGCTGCCGACTCCGATGATGTCGCGCCGCCGGGAGGGCGCGGCGGCCGTTGTATGACGCGGCGGCGCGCGTCCGCGGCCGATGCTCACGGCACGCGTGCGCAGACCCAGGCGTCGACGCGGGCGACGCCGGCCCGCCGCAGCGTGCGGGCGGCGGCGTGCAGGGTGGCGCCGGTGGTCATGACGTCGTCGACCAGCGCGACATGCGCCGGCAGGCGATTGCGACCGACGACGAAGGCATCGCGCAGGTTGCGGCGGCGGGCCGCAGCGTCCAGTCGCGACTGCGGCAGGGTCGGGCGCTGGCGACGCAGCGCGTCGGACAGGGTCGGCAGTGCCAGCGCGGCTGCCAGCGGTCGCGCCAGTTCCAGCGCCTGGTCGTAGCCCCGGCTGCGCAGCCGCGTACGGTGCAGTGGCACGGCGATCAGGGCGTCGGGTCGCGGCGCCGCGGCCAGCGCCTGGTGCATCGCGGTGGCGAACAGGTGGCCGGCAGCGAGGTCGTGATGGAACTTGAACCGCGGCAGCAGGCGGTCGACCGGAAAGGCATAGACGAAGGCCGCGTGCACCTCGGTCAGCGGTGGCGGATGCTGCAGGCAGTCGCCGCAGGCCTGGCCCGCCGATCCGGCCGGCAGCGGCACCGCGCAGCGGGCGCAGGCATGCCGGTTCCACGGCAGCAGGTCCATGCAGGTCCGGCACAACGCCGCACCGCTGCTGCCGGCCTCGCCACAGGCCAGGCAACGCGGCGGGCACAGCCAGCGACCGGCGCGTCGCCACCAGCGGTCAACTTTTCCGGACGGTCTTTGGTTGACAGGAACCGACATGCTTTCCAGACTGCCGCATCCGGCCCGAGCGGCCTGTCGGAAAAGCCCCATGTCTGTTGTCAGCCCAGCCCGCGATCTGTCGTCACGCGATCCGCAAGCCACGCCCCCGCACGCGTTCATGGACGCCGCACTGGCCGCGATCCCGCGCCACGACTGGAGCCGCAGCGAGATCGAAGCGCTGTTCGACCTGCCGTTCCCCGAGCTGCTGCACCGTGCCGGCATCGTGCATCGCACGCGTTTCGATCCCGCCGAAGTCCAGGTCAGCACGCTGCTGTCGGTCAAGACCGGCGGCTGCCCCGAGGATTGCGCGTACTGCCCGCAGGCACAGCGCTACCACACCGGCGTCGATGCGACCAAGCTGATGAGCACCGAAGCGGTCGTCGAGAAGGCGCGGCAGGCCAAGGCGGCCGGCGCCTCGCGCTTCTGCATGGGCGCGGCCTGGCGTTCGCCGAAGGATCGCGACATCCCCAAGGTCGCCGCCATGATCCAGGAAGTGAAGGCGCTGGGCCTGGAGACCTGCGCGACGCTGGGCATGCTCAGCGGCACCCAGGCCACGGCACTGAAGGCTGCCGGGCTGGACTACTACAACCACAACATCGATACCGATCCCGAGTTCTACGACTCGATCATCCACACCCGCGAGATCCAGGATCGCCTGGACACGCTCGAGCACGTCCGCGACGCCGGCATGAAGACCTGCTGCGGCGGCATCGTCGGCATGGGCGAGACGCGTCGCCAGCGCGCCGGCTTCCTGCGCACGCTGGCCACGCTGCCCGCGCATCCCGACTCGGTACCGATCAACCGGCTGGTGCAGGTCGAAGGCACGCCGCTGCACGGGACGCAGGCGCTGGATCCGTTCGAGTTCGTGCGCACGATTGCGGTGGCGCGGATCCTGATGCCGCATTCGATGGTGCGGCTGTCGGCCGGTCGCGAGGAGATGAGCGACGAGCTGCAGGCGCTGTGCTTCATGGCCGGCGCCAATTCGATCTTCTACGGCGAGAAGCTGCTGACCACCGGCAATCCCGATACCGAGCGCGACATGGCGCTGTTCTCGCGCCTGGGCCTGCGTCCGATGCAGGTCACCGTCGATGCCGGCGACCACGACCATCCGGGCACAGTGCATGCCGACATCGTCGACACCGGCTGCGCCGACCACGGTTGCGCCTGCGCGGCATGACCTCGCGGGCCGCGCATCGTGCCGCAGCGAAGGTGGCCGCGTGAGCGGTGACCGCCAGCCGCGTCGCATCGATCTGCTGGCGCGGGTCGCCGCGCAGCGCGCGCTGCGCGAACAGCGCGCGCAGATCCGCACGCGGCGCGCGGTCAGTCATCGCGACGGCGTGCGCTGCGAGATCGGCGGGCGCTGGCTGCTGAACTTCAGCGGCAACGACTATCTCGGCCTGTCGCAACAGTTCTCGGTCATCGACGCCATGCAGGATGCCGCCGGACGCCAGGGCGTCGGCAGCGGCGCGTCGCATCTGGTCAGCGGCCACCACGCCCTGCACGAGGCGCTTGAGCACGAGATCGCCGACTGGCTGCAGGTTCCCGCTGCGCTGCTGTTCGGCAGCGGCTACCTCGCCAACCTCGCGGTGATGCAGGCGCTGCTCGACGACGACGACGTCTGCGTGCAGGACCGCCTCAACCACGCCAGCCTGATCGATGCCGCGCGCCTGTCCGGCTGCCGGCTGCGGCGTTATCCGCATGCCGATGCCGAAGGCGCCTTGCGGCAGCTGCGTGCGGCACCCGAAGGCGCGGCGATGCTGGCCACCGATGGCGTCTTCAGCATGGACGGCGATGTCGCGCCGTTGCGCGAACTGGCGATCATCGCCAAGGTCCAGCGCGCGTTGCTGTATGTCGACGATGCCCATGGTGTCGGCGTCGTCGGCCCCCAGGGACGCGGCGTCGTCGCCGAGGCCAACCTCGACGTCTCGGCGGTGCCGCTGCAACTGGTGACGCTGGGCAAGGCACTGGGCGGCTACGGCGCGATCGTCGCCGGCCATGCCGACCTGGTCCGCCATCTGGCCGAGACCGCGCGTCCCTACATCTACACCACGGCGTCGCCACCGGCGGTCGCTGCGGCTACGCTGGCGGCGGTGCGCCTGGCACGCCGCGAGCATTGGCGTCGCGATCGTTTGCAGCAGCTGATCCAGCGCTTCCGCGAACGCGCGCTGCACCAGGGACTGGAACTGATGCCCTCGGAGACGCCCATCCAGCCGGTGCTGTGCCGCGGCAACCAGCGCGCGTTGACGATCGCGCAGTCGATGGAACAGGCCGGTTACTGGATCACCGCGATCCGTCCACCGACCGTGCCCGAAGGCACCGCGCGGCTGCGCATCGCGTTGTCGGCGATGCATTCCGAACAACAGGTCGATGCGCTGGTGGACGCCCTGGCGTCGGCCGCCGAACACGCCGACCGCAATGGCGGACACGCGCCGAGCGGCCGGCAGGCCGGGCTGACCGAGGACGCGCACAGCCCATGAACGACGCCGGATCGGCCCGCCGGCGCGCATTGCTGGCGGTGGGTATCGCCTTGCTGTCGGCGCTGTTCTTCACGATGACCTACGTGCTGAACCGGATCGCCGCGACCGGCGGCGGGCACTGGGCGTGGACGGCCTCGCTGCGCTACCTGATCACGCTGCCGCTGCTGTTGCCGCTGATGCCCTGGCAGGGCGGTATCGCGCCGGTCTGGCGGGCGATGCGCGCGCATCCCTGGGCTTGGTTGCGCTACAGCGCGATCGGCTTCGTGCTGTTCTACGCATTGTTGTCGTATGCCGCGGCGAGCGGACCCTCGTGGCTGGTCGCCGGCAGTTTCCAGTTCACCGTGATCGCCGGCATGTTGTGCGCGCCGCTGCTGTATCGCGATGCACGCGCGCGCATCCCGCGCGCAGGCGTCCTGGTGGCGGTCGTCATCATCGCCGGCGTGTTGCTGATGCAATTCGGCCATTCCAGTGGCGGGCTCGACCTTGCGGCCTGGCTGGCACTGGCCTGCGTGCTCGGTTCGGCGGTGGCCTATCCGATCGGCAATCGGCTGTTGCTGCTGCACCTGGAGCAGACCGGCGAATCCTTGAACGCGACCCAGCGCGTGTTCGGCATGACGCTGGCGAGCCAGCCGCTGTGGTGGCTGCTGGCCGCCATCGCATGGCAGGTCGCGGGGCCGCCATCGACATCGCAGGTCGTGCTGGCCGCGGGCGTCGCGCTGTCGGCCGGCGTGGTCGCGACGATCCTGTTCTTCCAGGCGACCGGCATGGTGCGCGACAACCCGGTCGCGCTCGGCGCCACCGAGGCGATGCAGGCGGCGGAACTGTTGTTCGCGACGCTGATCGGCGTCTGGTGGCTGAAGGAGGCTTGGCCGCACGGCCCGGCCCTGGCGGGCGCTGGACTGGTGATGCTGGGCATCGTCGCCTTCGCGTGGCTCGTCGCGCGACCTGCCGCGGGCAGCACCCGCAAGACCCGCGAACTGCGCAGCGATCGCGGCGCATGACATCGAGCAAGGAGTGACCGGCATGGCCGGCTTGGAAGACACACTGCATATCGACATCACCGGCCAGGGCCCGCCGATGGTGTTGCTGCATGGATGGGCGATGCATGCCGGCGTGTTCTCGCCGCTGGTCGAACATCTGCGCGCCGCGCACACGCTGTACCTGGTGGATCTGCCGGGGCATGGCAACAGCCACGACAGCACGCTGCCGCTGGCGCTGGAACCGGTCGTCGCGCACCTGGCCGACGTGCTGCCGCCGGCGGTCTGGCTGGGCTGGTCGCTGGGCGGCCTGTTCGCGCTGCAGGCGGCCGCCACGCGCCCCCGCCACGTGCAAGGCCTGGTGATGCTGTGCGCCAATCCGCGCTTCGTGCGCGGCGAGGACTGGACCCATGGCATGTCTCCGGAGATCTTCCGGGGTTTCGCGCGCGGCCTGCGCGAGGACTATCGCGAAACGCTGGACCGCTTCGTCGCGCTGGAGGCCTTCGGTTCCGACGACGCCCGTGGCGAGATGCGGACGCTGCGCAATGAACTTTTCTCGCGCGGCGAACCTGCCGCGCATGTGCTGGCCGATGGCCTGGAACTGCTGGAGACCGTCGACCTGCGCGAGGCGACGCCCACGCTGCCGATGCCGAGCCTGTGGATCTCCGGTCGTCGCGACCGCCTGGTCGATCCGCGCGCGATGCGCGCCGCGGCGGCGCTGTCGCCACGGGCCAGTGCCGCCACGCTGGAGCATGCCGGGCACGCGCCGTTCCTGACCCATGCCGAGGCCCTGGCCGAACGGCTGCTGGCGTTCTCCGCATCGCTGCCTGCAGCGGGGACGCCGGCATGAGCCCGGCGCAGGTCGACCCGCCGCTGTTCGATCGCCGCCAAGTGCGCCGCGCGTTCTCGCGCGCATCGTCCAGTTATGCCGCTGCCGCCGCCTTGCAGCATGAGGTCGAGGACTGGTTGTTCGCATCGCTGGATTACCTGGACGATCGCAAGCCCGAGGTCGTGCTCGATCTGGGCAGCGGTCCGGCGACGGCCGCCGAGCGCATGCGCAAGCGCTGGCCCAAGGCGCAGGTGATCGCCATGGACCTGTCGTTGGCGATGCTGCAGCAATCGCGCCCGCGCGGCGGCTGGAGCCTGCGCGAGACGCTGTCGCGGCAACGCGCGCTGGATCACGTCAATGCCGACGCGCGCGCGCTGCCGCTGGCCGACAACAGCGTCGACGTGCTGTTCTCGAACCTGTGCCTGCAGTGGATCGAAGACCTGCCGGGTGTGTTCGTCGGTTTCCGTCGCGTGCTCAAGCCCGGCGGGATGCTGCTGTGCTCCACCTTCGGTCCGGCCACGCTGCATGAAATGCACAATGCCTTCGCCGAGGTCGATGCGGTGCCGCACGTCAGCCCGTTCGCCGGCATCAGCGACTTCGGCGATGCGCTGATGCGCGCCGGCTTCCGCGATCCCGTGCTCGACCGCGACGTGCTGGTGCGCGGCTATCCCGACATGCAGGCCCTGATGCACGAACTGCGCGCGATCGGCGCTACCAATGCGCTGGACCAGCGCCGTCGCGGCCTGACCGGGCGTGCGCGCTTCGCAGCGGCGGCAGGCCATTACGAGCGCGAGCGCCGGGGCGACGGACAACTGCCCGCGAGCTGGGAGATCATCACCGCGATGGCCTGGGCGCCGGAGCCCGGCGCACCGATCCGCGACCAGGGCGCGGAGATCGCCAGCTTCCCGGCGAACGCGATCCCGATCCGCAGGCGCCAGCGCGAGGGCTGAGAGCGATCGGCCGCGGCGGTGTATGCTGCGTCGCAACATTCCTGATGATCCGGGGCGGCGCCACCGTCCCGACACCCGCGTGCACGACTCGCTCCCTCCATCACAGCAGCCTTCTGCCGCAGGCCCTGTCGCGCCCGCGCCCGCGCCCGACGCGAGCACGCAGGCGGCGCTCTCCCTGGCACCTGCGCGCCACAGCCTGGTCGAAGACATCCAGGGCCTGGTGCTGGCGAGCATTGTCAGCGCATTGGGGATGTCGATCTTCGTCACCGGCGGTTTGATGGCCGGCGGCATGGCCGGCGTGTCGCTGCTGCTGCACTACCTGACCGGCTGGAGCTTCGGCGTGGTCTTCGTCGTCGCCAACCTGCCGTTCTACTGGCTGTCGCTGCGCAGGATGGGCTGGGAGTTCACGCTGAAGACCTTCCTCGCGGTCGGCGTGACCGGCACCGTCGCCGATCTGGTGCCGCGTCTGGCGCGCTATGAATTCATCACCCCGCTGTACGCCGCGGTGTTCGGCGGCGCGCTGCTGGGCATGGGCGTGCTGTCGTTCATCCGCCATCGTGCCAGCCTCGGCGGCGTCGGCATCATGGTCGTGTGGCTGCAGCAGTCGCGCGGCTGGAGCGCGGGCAAGTTGCAGATGGGGTTCGACGCCGTGGTGATGCTGGCCGCGCTGTCGGTATTGCCGCCGTCGCGGGTGCTGTATTCCGCACTGGGCGTGTGCATGCTGAATCTGGTGCTGATGTTCAACCACCGCCCGGGCAGGTACATGGGCGTGTGAACGGGGGCTGCGTCGGGACGTACCTGTGCATGGATGCGATGCCGCGACACGATGGGGTTCATCGAGGGCTGTCTAGACTCGGCGCTGTCCTCCTGCCGTCCCGGTGTGCCGATGTCGTTGCCGAACCGAACATCCCGTTGCTCCAAGCGCCTGCTGCTGGCGGTCATGATGGCCGTGCCGGTCTCGCTGGCGACGATCGTCCCGGCTACGGCGCAGTCGCAGCGCGTCGACCTGTCCGCGATCGACCTGTCGAAGCTCGATCTGTCCGGTGTTGATCTTTCCGGGATCGATCTTTCAGGAGTCGATCTTTCGGGAATCGATACGTCCAGGCTCGATCCTTCGATGCTCGACCCGTCGCAGGTCGTGCCGGTCGCCAACGACCTGCTGATGCGTGCGCCCGATCGCGATGTCGACGTGTTGCTGGACGCCGTGCACACCGCCTCGCAGTCCGAGCGCGACGCAGCGCAACTGTGCAGCCTGTTCGAATCCGATGCCGATCGCAGCCCCGCCGGACTGCAGCGCGTCGCCGCGAACCTCGGCGAGGATAGCCGCCAGCGCTTCGTCAACGCATTGACCGGGATTGCGATGGCCGGGCTGCAGGGACAGCGCCAGGCCTACGATCCCGACCTCGGCCTGCAGACGCTGAAGTCCGCCGGCATCAAGGCGATGCTGCTCAACGAGAACTTTGCCGCCGGCATGGCGGCCGATGGCAACGACGCGGCCAGCCGCAACGCGCGCTGCCAGTCGGCACGCTGGCTGCTGGATGCCCTGCGCGGCTTCGAACTCCCGCAACGCGCCGCCGCCACCCGCTACCTGCTCAGCCAGGGCCTCAGCCAGTACAGCAACACCCTCGAATGACGCAGGGCGCGCGATAAGGGTGCAACCACGTTGCATCGGGCCTCGGCCCGCCTGTCTTGTGGCATCAGGTTCCGGCGGATCGAGACCCGCCCCACGCGATCCAGCGGTGGGAGCTCAGCGCACCTGCGCCAGCCAGTCTTCGAGGTTGTAGTAGTTGCTGACGCGTGCGATGCGGCCGTCGCGCAGGTCGAAGAATGCGCCGCCGGGCAGCACGTAGGTCTGGCCATGGGCCGCGGGCAAACCCGCATCGGCGACCAGGTAGCGGCCATGCACGACGTATTCGGCCGCGGCGCGCGTGCCATCGGCCGACGCGATCACGACGATGTCGCGCAGCTGTTCGACATAGCTGCGGTCCATGCGTTGCAGGAACGCGGTGAACGCGTCGCGTCCGGTCTCGCGCGGGCCCTGATTGAGGTCATGGACCACATCGTCGCTGAGCCGCGCCAGCATGCCGGCCCAGTCGGCGCGGTTGAAGGCGTCGTAGTACGCCTGGATCAGGGCGATCGCGTTGGCCTGAGCGGTCGGAACGGTTGCGGTCATGGCGTATCGGATAGTGGGGGGGAGTATCGAACCACTATGCCATCAACGGCGATCGCTGAACAGGTCGCGGTGGAAGAAGTAGACCTCCTTGGCGAGGAATTCCCAGCGCGTCCTGAAGCTGCGGAAGCGCGTCGTCGGCGTCGACGAGGCCAGCGCATCGATGCCCAGTTCGCGCGACAGCCGCAGCGCGCGCGCCATGTGCAGCGGGTCGCTGACCAGGATCACCTTGCCCAGCTCATGGTCCTGCAGCAGGCGGCGCGCTTCGAGCAGGTTCTGGTAGGTCGTCTGCGAGCGCGACTCGATCAGGATGTCGCTGTCGGGGACGCCCCGGCGCAGCGCGTAACGCCGCGCGACCTGCGATTCGGCGAACCGCGCGCGGCTGCCGCCGTAGCCCCCGGTGAAGATCAGCGTGCCGGCGTAACCTCGGCGATACAGGTCCAGGCCGTGTTCGATGCGCGCCTTGAACACCGGCGATGGCGCGGCGTCATAGGCGGCTGCGCCGAGCACCACGATGGCGTCGGCCGGTGCGGCCTGGTCGTTGTCGCCGACCCAGACGATCCACGCGGCCACGCCGCCCAGCCAGGCGATCGCGACCAGCATCAGCCTGGCGACCCATCCGAGGAACCGGCGCCACCGCGAGCGCGATCGTTTGACGCGCACGGTCATGGCCAGGCATCCAGGTCGACGTTGCCGCCCGACAGGATCACGCCGACGCGCATGCCGGCGAAGCGCGATACATCCTGCAGCACCGCGGCCAGCGCGATCGCCGACGACGGCTCGACCATCAGCTTGGTCCGCTGCATCAACAGCTTCTGCGCCGCCAGCGTGCGTGCGTCATCGACGACGATGACCTCGGCACCATGGTCGCGCAGAATCTCGAAATTGATCGCGCCGAGCAGGCCACGCAGGCCATCGCAGACGGTCGACGGCGCCGACCCGGCGACGCGTTCGCCGCGTTGCAGCGACAGGAACGTATCGTCCGCACCGCTGGGCTCGGCCAGCACGAGCCGCGTGGTTGGCGACAGCCCTGCCAGCGTGATCGCCGCGCCCGCGGCAAGGCCGCCGCCGCCCACCGGGACTACCAGGACATCCAGCGGCGGGCATGCGCCCAGCAGCTCCAGCGTCGCCGTGCCCTGGCCGGCGATCACGCGCGCGTCAGCATAGGGATGCACGATTTCGGCGCCGGTCGCCTGCGCCAGCGCGTGGCAGGCGGCTTCGCGCGCCGCGATCGTCGGGGCGCAGGTGTGCAGTTCGGCGCCATAGGCCTGGATCGCCGCCAGCTTGCTGCGTACCGCGTTCTCGGGCACCACGACATGGCAGGCGATGCCACGTGAGCGCGCCGCCAGCGCTAGCGCGGCGCCATGGTTGCCCGATGAATGCGTTACCACGCCGCGGGCGGCTTCCGCATCGGTCAGCGACCACACCGCATTGCAGGCGCCGCGGAACTTGAACGCGCCGCCGCGCTGCAGCGGCTCGGCCTTGAAGTGCAGCGTGCATCCGGCCTCGGCATCGATGCTGCGCGCGCCGATGACTGGCGTGATGCTGGCATGCGGTGCGATGCGCGCGGCGGCGGACAGGACGTCGGCCAACAGGGGCGGACGTCGCTGCGCAGGACGCTTGGACGGTTCGGGCGTGACCGGTCCGGAGGTGGCCCGCGCTTCCGGGATGACGTGTTCAGACATGTCGAGAGACTAGCCCAAGCCACGCGCATCCGTGATGCGACAGGCGGTGGGACGCCGGCACGATTAAGCACGGATTCAATGCACTGGGCGGATGCTGGGGGCGCATCGACAGGCAATCCGTCTGCCGTTGTTGCCAGCAACAGGGGGTAGTCCAATGATCCGCAAATTGCTCACCGCCGCCGCCGCAGCCCTCGCGCTGTCGGGCTGCGTCAGTGATTACCAGTACCGTGGTGGCAGCGGCGACTACTACTACGGCAGCCCGACCTATTCCACCTACTCCGGTTACGGCGCGCCCTACGGCAGCGTCGGCTACGGCTATCCCGGCGGTGTCTACGGCAGCTTCGGCTATGGCGGTTACTCGCGTTACCCCTACGGCTACCCGGGTTACGGCTATGGCGGCTACGGGTATGGCCCCGGCTACGGCTATGGCTATCCCCCGTACTACCGCCCGTATCGCCCGCGCCCGCCGCGTCCGCCGCGCCCCGAGTATCCGCAGCCGCCGGTGCACACCGGTCCGGTGACCGGCGGCAACCTGCCGGCCAGGCCGTACCGGCCGCCGGGCCCGTCGTCGCAGCCGGGCCGTCCGCCGCAGATGGTCGGCGGCGAGGGCAGGCCGATGCGTCCGCCGATGGGTCGCCCGCAGCAGGCCGGCGAAGGCTATCGTCGGCCGATGCCGCAGCGTCCGATGGACGCCGGCCAGCGTCCGGCGATGCCGGTGCAGGCGCGTCCCGCACCGCCGCCGCAGTCGCGCCCGGCGCCGCCACAGCGCGCGAACTTGCGCGACGCCGCACGCTCGGTCCAGCAGCAGGAGCCGTAAGGCGCCTGCTGCGTCGTCTGCTAGGAACGGAGCGAGTGAAAGGCGGGTGGCCGTGTTCGACGGGGGCCAGCCCATGCCCGCCAGCGTGACCGGGCCGTGTCTGCCGGCGTGTCCGGCGATGCCCGCGAGGGCTGTCTTGCGGGACATCCAGTCGTCGCCGTCGCATGCCGCTTGTCGGAGGGCGGGGACAGAAGCCCCCCTGAGACTCCCATCGCCGCACAGTTTGTGGATAATGCACGCCCTGAGGTGACCGGTTGCGTCGCATTGCGACGTAACTGGTAGCATCCACCACTATGTCGACACCCGGCGGGGGATACCGGATCCCCCCTGTTCCGCTCTCGTCGGGCGTCGGCACCCATCCGCGTGTGTCTACCGGCACTGCCCGCAGCGCGGGCGCGATGCCCCCGGTGGAGCGATGGCCTGTTGGACCCCGATTCCAGGGCGCCGATCCATGGCCCCGTCCAGGGCCCGCCAGCCGCGACAGCGGACACACATGCAAAAAAGAGGGGCCGGATGTCCCCCGACATCCGGCCCCTGTGCTTCCCCGGGTTGTGCTTGGCCAGCCCTGTTCCAATTCCAGCCACGCCCCTGGACGTTCGCCGCACCGGGTGCGATAGAACTTAAAGCATGAAGCGTGCCATAAGGGCGCACGCATGGCAGCATGGCGCCCCGGCACTGCATGCCGGCCCCGTGGCGATCGCCGCATCGCCTCCCGCCCTGGATCTCCCGATGAACGACTCCTTCCATCGCTATGAAGTCATCGTCATTGGTGGCGGCCACGCCGGCACCGAGGCCGCGCTGGCGTCCGCGCGGTCCGGCGCGCGCACGCTGCTGCTGACCCACAACATCGAAACCGTGGGCGCCATGAGCTGCAATCCGGCCATCGGCGGCATCGGCAAGGGCCATCTGGTCCGCGAGATCGACGCGCTTGGTGGCGTCATGGCCAAGGCGGCCGATGCTGCCGGCATCCAGTGGCGACGCCTCAATGCCTCCAAGGGGCCAGCCGTGCGCGCGACCCGCTGCCAGGCCGATCGTGCGCTGTATCGCAGCCACATCCGTCGCGCGGTGGAATCGCAGGCCAACCTGACCGTGTTCCAGTCGGCCGTCGACGACCTGGTGATCCGGCCCGATGGCGGCGGGAGCGACCGCGTCTGCGGCGCGATCACCCAGACCGGGCTGCACTTCGACGCGCCGTCGGTGGTGCTGACGGCCGGGACTTTCCTGGCCGGCAAGATCCATGTTGGCGAAACCCAGTACGCCGCCGGCCGCGCCGGCGATCCCCCGGCCATCACACTGGCGGCGCGGTTGCGCGAGCGTCCGTTCGTCGTCGACCGCCTGAAGACCGGCACGCCGCCGCGCATCGACGGTCGCACGCTGGACTACTCGGTGATGGTCGAGCAGCCCGGCGACTCGCCGCGCCCGGTGTTCTCGTTCATGGGCAGCCAGGACGACCATCCTGCGCAGGTGTCGTGCTGGATCACCCACACCACCGAGCGCACGCACGAGATCATCCGCAACGCGCTGCATCGTTCGCCGCTGTACAGCGGCCAGATCGAGGGCATCGGTCCGCGCTACTGCCCGTCGATCGAAGACAAGGTCGTGCGTTTCGCCGAGAAGGCCAGTCACCAGATCTTCGTCGAACCCGAAGGCCTGGATGTCACCGAGATCTATCCCAACGGCATCTCGACCTCGCTGCCGTTCGACGTGCAGCTTGCGCTGGTGCGTTCGATCACCGGCTTCGAGCAGGCGCACATCACCCGCGCCGGCTATGCGATCGAATACGACTTCTTCGATCCGCGCGGACTCAAGACCTCGCTGGAGACCAAGGCCGTGGCCGGCCTGTTCTTCGCCGGACAGATCAACGGCACCACCGGTTACGAGGAAGCCGCAGCGCAGGGCTTGGTGGCCGGCCTCAATGCCGCACGCCACGCGCGTCAGCTGGAGGCGTGGTCGCCGCGTCGCGACCAGGCCTACATCGGCGTGCTGATCGACGACCTGATCACGCACGGCACCACCGAGCCCTACCGCATGTTCACCTCGCGCGCCGAGTACCGGCTGCAACTGCGCGAGGACAATGCCGACCTGCGGCTGACCACGATCGGGCGCGAGCTCGATCTGGTCGATGACGCGCGCTGGCAGGCGCTCGACCGCAAGCGCGAGGCCATCGAACGTGAGACCACGCGCCTTCGCGCGCTGTGGGCATCGCCCAATAACGCGGCTGGTCGCGAAGCCGTGCAGACGCTGGGCATCGAACTCAGTCGCGAGAACAGCGCGCTGGACCTGCTGCGCCGTCCCGAACTCGACTACGCCAGGCTGACCTCGCTGGCGTCGTTCGCGCCTGCCGTCGACGACCCGGCCGTGGCCGAACAGGTGGAGATCGAGACCAAGTACGCCGGCTACCTGCAGCGGCAGCGCGACGAGATCGCGCGCCAGCGGCGCAATGAAGACACCGGCATCGATTCGGCCTTCGACTACGCCGGAGTGCGCGGGCTATCGGCGGAAGTACGCCAGAAACTGGAACGCGTGCGACCGCAGACCATCGGCCAGGCCCAGCGCATCCCCGGCATGACCCCGGCGGCGATCTCGCTGCTGCTGGTGCACCTGGAGCGCGCGCGACGCAGCCGGGTGGCGTGAGGGTATCCCCGCACGCGGATGCAACGGCGGACGCCGGACAGAGGTCTAGTCGCATTGGCACAACGGTTTTGCGTAGCTTGCATACCGCGAGCCCGGGATCGTGCCCCGCAAGCGTGCGCCGGCAGCGAGGGGAGCCGGGTCTGGTCAAGCTGCTGAGGACTGCCCGGGTGATCGGTTGCGAGACAACCCGAACAACGGCCTCAGCCACGGTGAGCGCCGGATCAGGTACTCGTGGAGCAGGGCGCAGCCAGCGACCGTGATCGCCAGTACCAGCAAAGGCTCCCATACCGGTCCCAAGCCCAGCGGGATCAGCCAGTAGGCGGCCAGCACGATCAGACTCTGGTGCAGGATGTACCACGGGTAGACCGCTTCGGACGCATAGGCCAGCCGGGGCAACGGCCGGTTCAGTGCGTGAAAGCCCCAGGCCAGCAACGACAGCAGCGCAGTCCACCAGTACAACACGTGTGCGACATTGGAGATGGCTTTCCAGCCGGTATACGGAAGCAGGGCAGTGAAGCTCTCAGCCGGCACGATGCGACCCATCAGCCGCAACCCCATGTAGATTCCGGCGCCCAGGGCCGCCAGGCCGAGCAAGCGCCGGCGATGTTGCTGTAGCGCAGTCCACATCGTCGTACTGCCTGCCAGTAGCAGGCCGATCACGAAGATCGGGAAGTACTCGGCATGGTTGTACCAGTCGTCGACCAGCGCATGCGTGCTCGGGAAGCGCGGCTTCAGCCAGCACAGCGCGACCAGCATCCAAAGCGGGGGCAGCGCCCAGAGCAGCCATCGGCCATCCTTGGTCAACCAGTCTCGCACTGCTTCACCGCGCAGCGCACGCAGCATCGGCAACGCCACCAGTGCGATCAGGCTGTAGACCCACAGGTATGGCAGATACCACAGGTGGTTCCAGGTGAATCCGTACTCGGCACCGGTGAACGCACCCTGGGCCCATGGGCGGAACTGCAGGTAGCGCAGCAGGAACGCGCCGTAGCCCGGCTCGATGGTGCCGAGCATTCGTGCCTCACAGTAGGCCTGCACCGGTACGATCGCGACGATACCGAAGGCCAACGGCAGCAGCAGGCGCCAGGTGCGCCTGCCGGCGAGCCGCGTCGGCGATTGCCGCGCCAGCACGAAACCCAGCGCGATGCCCGAGATCAGGAACAACAGCGACATCCGCCAGCGGTTGACCAGCACCATCGGCCACTCGACCCAGGCCAGCAGGTCGGGACTCTTGATGTGGAAGCCCCAGTCGACCACGTAGACCATGCCGACGTGGTAGAGGATCAGTAGCGAGAATGCGATGACGCGCAGGGCGTCGATGTCGTGGCGACGTGACACGGCGACTTCCGGTCTGGAGGGTGCGCCAGCGTCACGCCTGGATCACGTGTTGTGGGCCACGAAGGGCCCTGTGGCGGTGTGCTGGGGACGAGTGGAGGGCCTGCCGGGACGAAACGGGCGGGCATCCGGGCATGTCCAAGTAGAATGCGCCCATGTCCGATGTGTCTTCCGCTGCCCCGGTCAGCGGCCCCGAGCGCTACCTTGCGATCCGCCGCCCGGTCGAGGTCGGCTACTGGATCGTCAACTGCCTGCTGGCGGCGATCGGCAATACCGCCACCGCGCGGATCGATATCGATCGCGCCGGGCTCGATTTCGCAGCGTGGCAGGTCGCGAGCTGGGAAGTCAGCAGCTCATTGTCGGTGCTCTTGCTGGCCCCCCTGGTGATCTGGTTCACCGCGCGCTGGGCGGTGCATTTCGACAACTGGCAGCGGCGGATCCCGCTCTATGTGTTCGCCAGCCTGGCCTGGTCGATGCTGCACGTGCTGCTGATGGTCAGCATGCGCAAGCTGGTCTACCTGTGGCATGGCGATGCCTATGTCTTCGACTGGGCATTCGGCTACGAGTACATCAAGGATGCCCGCACGTTCTTTGGCATCGTCGTGCTGCTGCACGTCTACCGGCTGCTGGTGCGGCGGCTGCAGGGCGAGGCTTCGCTGCTGGCCGCGCCCGATGCCGGTCCGCCGTTGGAGTCGCTGGAGCGGCCGGAACGATTCCTGGTGCGCAAGCTGGGCCGCGAGTTCCTGGTCGCCGCCAGCGACATCGAGTGGGTGCAGGCCGCCGGAAACTACGCCAACCTGCACATGCGTGGCCGGGTCTATCCGCTGCGCAGCACATTGACCGAGCTCCAGGCCAGGCTGGATCCGGCGCATTTCGTCCGCGTGCACCGCAGCCACCTGGTGAACCTGTCGCAGATCGCGTCGATCGAACCGCTCGACAGCGGTGATGCGCGCATCCACCTGCGCGATGGCACTCAGGTACCCTGCAGTCGACGTTATCGCGAAGCATTGCGCCAGCGGTCCTAGGCGCTCGCGCATACCGGACGCGGCTGTGCCGTGCGACGACGTCAGTCGGTTTGCAGGGTCGCTGGCGGCCGCCACGAAAAGATCAGTAACACCAGTCCGGTGATGATGAAGATCGCCGCGCCCGACAGCACGAAGGGGTCGGCGTACCACATCGACGAGAACGTGAACTCGCCGGCGTTGATGCGCTTCCAGTGGTTGAAGTGCTGCATGCAGGCAACGACCAGACCGAAGATCGCGAACACGGCCGCGAGATAGCGGGCTGCCCAGTGGCGCGGATCGGGCAGCAGCAGCAACAGGCCCAGCAGGCCGATCATGCTGCGCTGCACGCGGCAGTAGGGGCATTTGTAGACCAGCCCGGCGAGGTCCACCGCCCAGGTCAGTGCGCTGATCGCGATCGCCACCAGGGCGATCGTCCTGGCATGGCGGTGCAGGGTTTCAAGCGTAGGCATGACGGGGCTCCCGGGCCGGTGGCGGCGTGGCCCGACGACGGGCCTGGTGGACGCTGCGCCGACAATAGCAGGCGGGCGGGTGTCGGCGTCCACTCGCCTGCGTCAGCGCGCGAGGGCGGGACTGCGACTACTTCTGGCGCGCGCGCGCGAAGGCGTCGGCCAGCGCGTTGTTGGCCGGCGCCGCCGATGCCGCTGGCTTGCCCTGCGCCGGGCGTCCGCTGTCGCGCCCGCCACGAAGGGGGCCGGAACGGACGCCGCCACGGTTGTCTCCGCGCTGCTCGGTGCGGGGCTCCCCGCGCGCCGGCTTCTCGCCGGGTACGTCGTCGAGTCGACGCGTCAGTGCGATGCGCTTGCGCGCGACATCGACCTCGAGCACCTTGACCTTGACGATGTCGCCGGCCTTGACCACGTCGCGCGGATCCTTGACGAAGGTGTCCGACAGCGCCGAGATGTGGACCAGCCCATCCTGGTGCACGCCGATGTCGACGAAGGCGCCGAACGCGGCGACGTTGCTGACCACGCCTTCGAGGATCATGCCCACGCGCAGGTCCTTGATGTCCTCGACGCCATCGGCGAACTGTGCGGCCTTGAACTCGGGTCGCGGATCGCGGCCGGGCTTTTCCAGTTCCTTCAGGATGTCGCGCACGGTCGGCAGTCCGAACTGCTCGTCGGTGAACTGCTCGGCCTTGAGCGTGCGTACGAAGCCACTGTCGCCGACGATCGCCTTGACGTCGCGGCCACTGCCGCTGGCGATGCGTTCGACCACCGGATAGGCCTCGGGATGCACCGCGGAGGCATCGAGCGGTTCGTCGCCGTCGGCGATGCGCAGGAAGCCCGCGCACTGCTCGAAGGTCTTGTCGCCCAGCCGCGCGACTTTCAACAGGTCCTTGCGACGCTTGAACGGGCCGTTGGCGTCGCGATGCACGACGATGTTCTCGGCGACCGTGGACGACAGGCCGGACACGCGCGCCAGCAGCGCGCTCGATGCGGTATTGACGTGCACGCCGACCGCGTTGACGCAGTCTTCGACCCGGGCGTCGAGCGCACGCGCGAGCCGGTACTGGTCGACGTCGTGCTGGTACTGGCCGACACCGATCGCCTTGGGATCGATCTTGACCAGTTCGGCCAGCGGATCCTGCAACCGGCGCGCGATCGAGACCGCGCCACGCAGCGAGACATCGAGCCCGGGGAATTCCTTCGCGGCCAGTTCCGAGGCCGAGTACACCGACGCGCCGGCTTCGCTGACGACGATCTTCTGCAGCTTCAGTTCGGGTGCCAGCTTGATGACATCGGCGGCCAGCTTGTCGGTCTCGCGCGAGGCGGTGCCGTTGCCGATCGCGATCAGCTGCACGCCATGCTCGGCGCACAGCCGGCGCAGTGTGTGCACCGACTGGTCCCATTGTCGACGCGGTTCGTGCGGATAGATCGTGTCGGTTGCGACGACCTTGCCGGTGGCATCGACGATCGCGATCTTGCAACCGGTGCGGATGCCCGGATCGAGGCCGAGCACGGTCTTGGGTCCGGCCGGCGCCGCTAACAGCAGGTCCTTGAGGTTGTCGCCGAACACGTCGATCGCTTCGGCCTCGGCCTTCTCGCGCGCCTGGCCGAACAGGTCGATGGTCAGGTGCAGGTGCAGCTTCGCGCGCCAGGTCAGCCGGCAGGCGTTGAGCAGCCAGGCATCGGCGTTGCGGCCCTGGCTGGCGATGCCGGCATGCAGGGCGATGCGGCCTTCGGCATAGGCATTGCCCTGCTCGATGTCGCTGCCCGGGTCGAGGTCCAGCGTCAGGAATTCCTCGCGACGGCCGCGGAACAGCGCCAGCAGGCGATGCGACGGAATCCTGCCCAGTGCTTCGGCATGGTCGTAGTAGTCGCGGAATTTCTCGCCGGCCGCTTCCTTGCCTTCGACGACCTTGGCGCGGATCACGCCGTTGCCGGTCAGCCAGTCACGCAGCTCGCCGAGCAGCGCGGCATCCTCACCCCAGCGCTCCATCAGGATCGCGCGCGCGCCTTCCAGGGCAGCCTTGACGTCGGCCACGCCCTTGTCGGCATCGACGAAGCCTTCGGCGAAGGTCTCGGGGACCCGCGTGGGATCATCGAGCAGGCCGTCGGCCAGCGGCTCCAGTCCGGCCTCGCGCGCGATCTGTGCACGCGTGCGGCGCTTGGGCTTGTACGGCAGGTACAGATCCTCGAGCCGCGCCTTGCTGTCGGCGGCTTCGATGTCGCCGCGCAGCGCGTCGCTGAGCTTGCCCTGTTCGTCGATGCTGGTCAGGATCGCGGCGCGTCGCTCCTCGAGCTCGCGCAGGTAGGTCAGCCGCGTCTCCAGGTTGCGCAACTGGGTGTCGTCGAGACCGCCGGTGACTTCCTTGCGGTAACGGGCGATGAACGGCACCGTCGCGCCTTCATCGAGGAGCGCGATCGCGGCGACCGCCTGCTCGCGCTTCGCGCCGATCTCGTCTGCGATGATGGCGGAGATCCTGCTGAAGTCGGGCTTGCGCACCGGCGCTGGAGTGATTGCTTGCATTGCGTCCATCGACTGCACGGCCATCCGCCGCGAACGGGCGATTGTGGCAATGCCGGCGCGATAGCGGAACCCGTTGACAAGCGCAGCCGGGAACGCTTCCGACTGGCCCTAGCCTGAGGTCCCGGGACGCGGGCGGCGGCGCCATGGCAGCGGCAGCCCGAGCAGGAACAGCGACAGCCAGGCCAGCCGGCTGGACGGGGTTTCGTCTTCGACGACGGCCGCGCTGCCGGCAGGCCCGGAGTCGTCGTCGATCGCGTAGTCGCCGCATTCATGCGCGTCCAGCAGTGCGCGGGCGCGCTGCCATTGCGCCTCGGGCACGCGCAGCCGGATGCCGCCGGTGGCAATGCGCCATTCCCAGTTCGCCAGCGCCATGTGCTCGCCATCGAGCGAGGCGTCGATGCCTTCCGACTGCAGCAGGCCCAGCACGATGCGGGCCTCGATGGGGTCGGTGTAACTGGTCAGCAGCATAGTCATTTCAGCAGCCTACATCCCGGCGGGGCTTGCCTGGGCTACGCTATGAACACGTCATACAGTTTGCAGAGGGTGTCATGTTGCGACGCACATTCATTGCCCTTGCCGCCATGGCGGCGCTTGCCGGTTGCGGCGGCGAGCCCGAGCAGGCCAGCGCGCCCGCAGCGCCCGCCCTGCGCGCCGATGTCGCCGCGCCCAGCGTGGTTGGCGAGTGGGTGATGCCGGTGCTGCAGCCGGGTTCGGCGTCGGCCGACCTGTCGTCCACGCCCGACGGCCGCCTGCTGATGAGCTGGATCAACTCCCAGCGCGGGCGACGGCACATCCTGCAGTTCTCCAGCTACGACCCGGGCCTGCAGCGCTGGATGCACGCGCCGACGACGATCGCGGTGGGCAACAGCATGTTCGTCAACTGGGCCGACACGCCGCACATCGTGTCGGCCAACGATGGCGCGCTGTGGGCGCACTGGCTGCAGAAGAACGCCGAAGCGCCCTACGCCTACGACGTCGTGCTGAGCCGGTCGCGCGATGGCGGCTCCAACTGGAGCCCGCCGCAGATTCCGTACGACGACCGCTCCGAGACCGAGCACGGGTTCGTCTCGATGTGGCCGCAGGGCGACAGCGGCATCGGCATGGCGTGGCTGGACGGCCGCAACACCAAGCCTGCCGCGACCTCCAGGCCTACCGGCGATACCGCGCAGGGCGATCACGCCGCGCATGCGGGCGCGATGACGCTGCGGGCCACCGTGCTGGATGGGCAACTGCAGCGCAGTGGCGATGCCGAACTCGACGCGATGACCTGCGACTGCTGCCAGACCGATGTCGCGGCGACCGCGCAGGGAGCGCTGCTGGTCTACCGCGGGCGCACCCAGGACGAGATCCGCGACATCCTGGTCACGCGCTTCGATGGCAAGGCCTGGACGCCGCCGCTGCGCGTGCATGCCGACGACTGGAAGATGCCGGCCTGCCCGGTCAACGGACCCGCGATCGCCGCACAGGGCGATGCGGCCGTCGTCGCCTGGTACACCGTCGCTGGCGACACGCCGCTGGTGCGGATTGCGCTGAGCCGCGATGCCGGCGCCTCGTTCGCGCCGCCGGTCGAACTCGATCGTGGCGAGGCGGTGCAGGGACGCGTCGATGTCGCGCTCGACAGCCAGCAGGCCTGGATCCTGTGGGTGCGCGAGAGCGACGGCCAGCAGTCGTTGTGGCTGTCGCGCCGCAGCCTGGACCTGGCGCAGGAATACGAGCGCATCGAACTGGCGCAATTGAAGGGCACGGGGCGCGGCACCGGCTTCCCGAAGCTCGCGGTGCATGGCGGCATCGCCCATGTGCTGTTCACCGACGTCGTCGATGGCGTCGCCGGGCTGCGCGGCCTGCGGGTGCTGCCGGCGACGCAGTAGCGATCAGTGCGTGCGGGCGTCGCTTCCGAGCAGGAGCGTTCACGTTGTCGGCGCAGCAACGCTCAGGCGCGATGCGCCGCGCCCTCAGGCCGTCTGCGCCTCATGGCGTGCATCCACATACACCCAGGCCTGCTCGCCGGAGGCGAGGTCGGCCAGCACGCGGCGATAGGCGGTAACTTCATAACGGTCCGCATCGGCCAGTTCCTGGTCGCTGATCTCGAACACCATGCCGTCCACGCGCTGCGACCTGTCCGCGCTGGCGCGGACGATCGGATGATGGGTCTTGCCGCTGGTGGCGACGACGCCGGCATCCTCGATCAGCACCATCGACTGCGAGAAACCGAGCAACTGGTCCCGGCGGCCGGCCAACAGGCGGCCAAAGGTGGACAGCTGGACGTTGTCCTGCTGCAGCGTGCCGTAGGAGAAAAGCAGGGGCATGGTCGAGGGCGTGGCGGCGGGTCCTCGATGATACGGCGGGGCGTGGCTCAGCTGGCGAAGTATCCGGTCAGCTGGACGCCGAACAGCAGCAGGCCGGCCAGGATCAACAGGCTGTTGACGGCGTAGGCATGGCGCTGGCACGAGGCGGTCCGCCGCCACAGGTCCAACCCGACCAGCATCACCGCCAGCGCGGCGAACTGGCCGAACTCAACGCCGACATTGAACGCCAGGATGTTGCCGACCAGGCCATCGCGCGACAGCGACAACGCCTGCAGCTTGGTTGCCAGGCCGAACCCGTGCACCAGCCCGAAGGCCAGCACCGCCGCGCGTGGATCGATGCGGATGCCCAGGCGCTGGAAGCCTCCGAGGTTGTCGAAGCCCTTGTAGACCACCGACAGACCGATTACCGCATCGACCAGCCAGGGATTGGCGGGAACGCTGGCCAGCACGCCGAGCAGCAGCGTGAGGCTGTGGCCGACCGCGAACAACGTCACGTAGATCGCCACGTCGCGGAAGCGCTGCAGGAAGAACACCACCCCGAACAGGAACAGCAGGTGGTCGTATCCGGTGACCATGTGCTTGGCGCCCAGATACGCGAACGGGAGCGGATGGAAACCGGAAATGCGTTCGAGGAACGCGGCGTCCTGGCCTTCCACGCCGTGTCCGAAGGCGGCGAAGCTGGCGAGCAGCAGCCCCGGTGCCAGCCAGCGCGCTATTGTCCAGCGGGCCATCGTCCGGCGCGCCAGTGTCATTGCGCCTTCTTGCCGTAGTCGACGAGGTTGCGGTGGTAACCGGTGACGCGCAGCTGGATCACGATCGGATGGTCGCTGACGTTGAGCCAGTACCAGCCGTGCTCGCCGGAGAACGGCGCGACCAGCGAACCGCTGCCGCGCTTGCCCCCGTCCTGCAGCTCCTCGTACCGGACCCAGTAGTCCTTGCCGGCCTGCGGATCGTGGCCATGAAAGTCGGTATAGACGGCGCCGTCCTCGACCTGCCAGTCGAAGACGATGACCTGGCCGCCGTCGAGCACGGTCTTGATCTCGGTCTCCTCGTCCAGACCCAGCGTGACCGTCAGCGTGTCGGTGCGCGGCGCGGCCGCGTGTCCCTGGAACACGGCCGGATTGGGCAGCGGCACCGGCTTGCCGAAATCCGGGATCGCGACCTCGCGGTAGCGCTCGTTGCCGCCGACGCTGTCCGTGAACCGCAGCGTCCGCGTCGGGCCTTCGCGCAACCCGTCAAGGCCCAGCCGCTTGCCGATGCCGGTGGGGTCGATGGCGTACTCGGCCGGCAGCACGACGGTGACCAGCAACAGCGCTGCCGCCACGATGAGCAGCAGCAACGTGGTCAACAGCTTGCGGCGGGAGGGAGCGGGAGACTGGCTCATGGGCGATGCCGATGCGGGAGAGGCCGCAGGCAACGGGGCGCGACGGCAGGGAGCGGATGTTATCGCCCTCGCGCGGCCGCGCTTGATGACGCCTTGTCACCTGATGATGACGCCTGCGCCACGCATCGATGCGGTCCATGCCTGCGTCCGCGTCCGTGCATGCAGACTCAACGCACTGTCAGGTCTTTGCGGTCTGCAGCGAGACCTGCTTCCTGCCGCCGTCCAGCCACTGCGTCCCGGCCTCGCTGAAACCGAAGCGGTCGTGGAAGGCGCGCGACGCCGGGTTCGGCGGTTCGATGTTGTATTCGCAGGTGATCGTGTCCAGGCCCTGCGCACGTGCGAACGCGAACATGTCGCGATACAGCTGGCTGCCGATGCCCAGGCCGGCGTAGCCCGCAGCGACGACGATGCGGTCGACATACAGGAATCCGCCCAAGCGCTCGACGAACCAGCGGTAGTTGTGGCTGTCGTAGGGCTTGCCCTCGCGCAGCGCGATCAGGAAGCCGGCAACGCTGCCATCGACGACCGCAACCCTGCAGTAGTCGGATAGCCCCACCAGCCATTGCAGGCGCGCCATGTCCAGCACGCTAGTCTGCTGCTGCTCGACACGGTTGTGCGCCAGGATATCCGGCAGATCGGCGGCGACGGCATCGCGGATCAGCGTCATCGGGGGATTCCTGCAGAGGGGAGCGGCATGAGGGCCGCACATGCGGCCTGCGATCCGCCCACGACAGTGGGCAGGACCGCAGGCCTTCGACGCGGGTGTTGTACCCGCGTGGGGCGACTCAGCGGGTGCCGCCCTCGGTGGCCGGCTTTCCGCCCGCCCGGCTGGCCGCGCCGACGAAATCGCCGGCCGCGAAGACCGAGATCTCCGCCGGCTTCAGGTGGCGTGCCAGCGCGGCACGCACGCTGTCGGGCGTCTGCGCGCGCAGGTCGGCTTCGAACTTCGCCGCGTCGGCCATCGTGCGGTCGAGGTACAGGTTGCTGGCCAGCAGCGCGACCAGCTCGCCGTCGTTGGCGCGCGAAGTGCGACGTGCCTTCAGCATGCCGTCCAGCGCCTCGTCGAACTCGGTCTGGGTGACGCCTTCGGCCACGATCTTCGCCACTTCCTCGCGGAAGGCGGCCTCCACCTTGGCGACGTTCTCCGGCGCTGCAATGGCGTAGGCGAAGAAGCTGCCGGACTCGTCGATCGCGCTGGCACTGAAACTGGACCCGACGCCATAGCTCAGGCCTTCGCGCTGGCGGATGCGGTCGGCCAGGCGCGATTTCAGCGAGCCGCCGCCGAGGATGTAGTTGCCCAGCACCAGCGCCGGATAGTCCGCATGGTCCTGGCCCACCGGCATCGGCAGCGTCGCCAGGAACATCGCATTGGGCTTGTCCGGGGTCTCGATCGCTTCGCGCACCGCGGGCTTGCCGTAGTAGGGCGACGGAATCCGCGTGAACGCCTTGGCGGCGTTCCAGTCGCCGAACAGCCTGGCGACCTGCGCCTGCACCTGCGCGGCATCGACATCGCCGATCACCGCGATGCTGGCACCGGCGGCGCCGTAGAAGCTGCTGTGGAACGCGCGCAGGTCGTCGAGCTTCACCGCCTGCAGCGCCGCCAGGTCTTCCTCGACCGTGGTCGCGTAGTACGGATGTCCTTTAGGCCAGCGGTTGTAGTAGCGCCCCATCGCGCGGCTGGCGATGGCGTTGGGCTCGGTCATGCTGCTGCGCAGGTCGGTGATGGCCTGGGTGCGCAACTGCGCGAATTCGTTGTCGGGCAGGGTCGGTTGCTTCAGCAGGGTCGCGACCAGTTCCAGCAGGGCCGGGAAGTTGTCGTGGTCGGTATTGGCGACCACCGAGACCTGGGTGGGGCCACCCCCGATGTCGAGTTCGGACTTCAGCGCGACCAGGCGGCTGGAGATCGCCGAGCGGTCCAGGCCCTGGGTGCCGCGCATCAGCATGTCGGCCAGCAGGCTGGCCGCGGTATCGCGGTCGGTCAGCGAGGCCTCGTCGCCAAGGCGCAGGTCGATGCGCAGCTGCACCGAGCGGCCGCGCGTGGATTTCGACAGCACCGACAGCTCGGCCTTGTTGTCCAGCGTGAACGACTGTGTGCGCTGGTCGATGTTGGCAGGCGAGGGATCGAACGCCTCGCCGGCCGCCACCGCTTCCTTGCCGACATAATCCTTCAGCAGCGTGGCCGCGCTGGGCGCTTCGGCAATGGTCACGCGATCGGGCTTGTCGGTCGGGATGAAGCGGCCGGTGCTGCGGTTCTCGGGCTTGAGGTAGGTTGCGGCGACGCGCGCGACGTCGGCCAGCGTGACCTGCTCGACACGGTCGCGGCCGAGCAGGAACAGGCGCCAGTCGCCCTGTGCGATGGCTTCCGACAGCGCCACGCCGATCGCGTTGGGGTCGCGCATCGACACTTCGTAGTTGGTCAGCATGCGCTGGCGCGCTTCGGCAACTTCGGCCTCGGTGATCGGCTTGCGTGCGCTATGTTCAACGATGTCGACCATCGACGCTTCCAGTGCGTCCAGGTCCGACTCGGCCGGGGCTTCGGCGAACACCATGAAGTAGCCGGGCTCGTCCATCGCGAACTCGATGTTGGCCACGCTGGTGGCCTTGCCGGCATCGACCAGCGCTTTGTGCAGGCGGCCGTTCGGGGTATGGCCGAGCACTTCGCCCAGCACGCTGAGCGCGGCGCTGTCGGCGTGGCGGCTGGCCGGCATGTGATAGCCCAGCGCGAGGTAGGGGGTCTTGCCGACCCGGCGGATGCTGACGCTGCGTTGGCCGTCCTGCGCGGGTTCGCGGGTGTAGGTGTCCTGCAGCTTGCGGGTCGGCCGGGCGAGCTTGCCGAAACTGTCGGCAACCAACGTCAGCGTTGCTTCGGGATCGAAATCGCCGGCGATCACCAGCACCGCGTTGTCGGGCTGGTAGAAGTTGCGGTAGAACGCCTGCAGCCGCTCGATCGGCACGTTCTCGACGTCCGCGCGCGCGCCGATCGTGGAGTTGCCGTAGTTGTGCCAGATGTAGGCGGTCGACATCAGCCGCTGCAACAGGATCCGGAACGGATTGTTCTCGCCCGATTCCATTTCGTTGCGCACCACGGTCATCTCGCTGTCGAGGTCCTTGCGCGAGATATGCGAATGCACCATGCGATCGGCTTCCATCTGCAGCAGCCACTGCAGCGTCGCCGGATCGGTGGCGAAGCTGGCGAAATAGTTGGTGCGATCCAGCCAGGTCGTGCCGTTGAAACGGATGCCGCGCTTCTTCAGGTCGCCGGTGATGTCGGGATGCGTCGGCGTGCCCTTGAACACCAGGTGTTCCAGCAGGTGCGCCATGCCGGTCTCGCCGTAGTTCTCATGCCGCGATCCCACCAGGTAGGTCACGTTGACGGTGGTGACCGGCTTGCTCGGGTCCGGGAACAGTACGACCCGCAGGCCGTTGTCGAGGGCGTACTCGGAGATGCCTTCGGCCGATGCCACCGGCGTCGCGGCTTGCGGTCCCTTGGCGTGAACGGGAAGCACCAGCGACAGCACGAGCAGGGCGCCCAAGCCCATAGAATGGCGAAATCTCATCGAAACAGATCCCTGGAACATGGAAATTGGCGCCCAACATAGCAAAAACATCACGTCCGACCGCATGCCGGACGTGCCTGTCGACGACGTTGAGGTGCTCTTTCGCGATCAATGGCTGGCAGTGGTCAACAAACCGGCCGGATTGATGGCGCACGACAGCCGGCTGGCGCGTGGCGAGACCGATTTCCTGGCCGATCGACTGAAGGCGCAGTTCGGTGGTCCGATCCATCTGGTGCACCGGCTCGACCGTGCGACCAGTGGTTGCCTGCTGCTGGCTTTCGACCGCGAGAGCGCGTCGCTGCTGGGCAAGTCGCTGATGGCACGCGATGTCGACAAGGCCTACCTGGCGGTCTGCCGCGGCTGGCCCGAGGATGCGTTCACGATCGACCATGCCATCGATGGTGGTCCCGGCAAGCCCGAGAAAAAGCCGGCGATCACACACTTCACCCGGCTGGCATCGGCCGAGTTGTCATTGCCGTCGCAGGGGTTCGAGACCTCGCGCTACGCATTGCTGGGCGCGCAACCGGAAACCGGCCGCTTCCGGCAGATCCGCCGTCATCTCAAGCACGCCTCGCATCACCTGATCGGCGATACCAGCCATGGCGATGGCCGCCACAACCGCAGTTTCCGCATGCTGGGCATCCACCGCATGCTGCTGCATGCGCGCCGGCTGGCGTTCCAGCATCCGCATCGTGATGAGCGCATCGTCGCCACCGCGCCGCTCGATGCCGAATTCACTCGGGCGCTGGCGTTGTTCGAGGGCTTCCGGCTGGATTGACGCCGGACGCGGCGCGCCGGACCCGCAGGAAAAACGTTACTTCTTGTCATTGGCCTCGGCGGCCGCCGCATTGCGGATGTCGCGTTCCAGCTCCTGCAGCATCGGCACGATCAACGACTGCACGGCCTGCATGGTGTTCTGCATCAGCAGCGGCATCTTGTCGAGCATGCTCTGTCCTGCGGGCGTGCTGTAGAAATCGGCCATTGCGTCGATCTCGCTGCCCTCGAACGTCTGCGTATAGAGGGTGCGGTACAGCGGTTCCAGCTTCTCCCACGACAACGCGCGGGTCACCGCGGCCGACGATTGTTGCAGCGTCTGGTCGAGCTGCGCACGCTGGTCGGCGGACAGTTCCTGCCCGGCGGTCAGCTGTTGGACCATCTGGCGTTGCGAGGCCTCGATCTGCGGCAGCATCGCCGCGACCGTGTCCTTGGCGCGCATCACGGTCAGCAGCCTGTCGACTTGCTCGGCTGTGGGTGGCGCGGCGAATGCAGCGGCCGGACCCAGGCACAGTGTTGCGCCGAGCAGCAGCGACGCGATCATTCTGTTCATCGATGTCCCTCCAGGACGTCTGGTGAAGCCTGATTGTAGCGGCAGGCCTCGGGCTCGCCGATGCAGGCGGCTCGAACGCTGCGCTGGCCGGCGCAGCGCTGGCCCTGCGGTGCGCTGGCCCTACACTACGCGGCGAAGGTGATCCGCCGATCGCCATTGCAGACCCCCGGAAGACCACGTCATGGAAGCGCCCGCCATCGAAGCGCCCGTCATTCCCGAGCACGAGCTGGTCGAGCGTTTCGTGCGCGCGAGCGGTCCGGGCGGGCAGAACGTCAACAAGGTCGCGACCGCGGTCGAGCTGCGTTTCGATGTCGCGCGCTCGCCGACGCTGAGCGAGCCGGTGCGTGCGCGCCTGCTGGCCAAGCGCGACCGCAGGATGACCGACGACGGGGTGATGGTCATCCAGGCCAGCCGCTTCCGCACCCAGGACCGCAACCGCCAGGACGCCCGCGAGCGCCTGGCCGGCTTCATCGCGACCGGCCTGCATGCGCCCAAGCCCAGGATCGCCACGCGCCCGGGGCGGGGCGCCAAGGAGCGCCGCCTCGGCGAGAAACGCGAGCGTAGTACGATCAAGCGCGAGCGCAGCAAGCGCGATTGGGATTGAGGGGCCGGCAGGCTTGGGAGGCGCATGACCGAGGTTGGGGGTGGCGGTAGAGATGTCGATGACCTGGTGCCGGCGCTTCCGCCGAATGCGCCGAGGGTCAAGCCCAATGCATTCACCCGCTGGCTGGGGCGCACCGCGTTGCGCCTGGGCGGCTGGCGTGTGGTCGGCACGCTGCCCGACGTGCCCCGGCTGGTGCTGATCGTGGCGCCGCATTCATCCAACTGGGACGGCTTCTGGGGATTCGCAGCCAAGCTCGCGATGGGATTCGAGGTGCGGGTGCTCGGCAAGGCCCAGCTGTTCTGGTGGCCGCTGGGCCCGCTGCTGCGCCGGCTCGGCGTGATTCCGCTGGATCGCAGCTCGCCACAGGGCACCGTGGAACAGGCCGGGGCGTTGATCCGCGGCGCCGACCGCATGTGGTACGCGCTGACGCCGGAAGGCACGCGCAAGCGCGTCGAACGCTGGAAAAGCGGCTTCTGGAAGATCGCCAAGGCCGCCGACGTGCCCATCCTGACGGCGTATTTCCATTATCCGGACAAGGTCATCGGCATCGGTCCGCTGTTCCAGCCCGGTGACGACATGCAAGCCGACATGCAGGCGCTGCGGACCTGGTACGCGCCCTGGATCGGCAAGAACCGCGGCACGACCTGAGGCGCTACGGGGCGCGCAAGGGTGTGCCGAAACTGGCGGGTTTCCACTTGCCACCCGCATCGACACTCCTCGTTAACGGGCCCATGCGTCATGCTTGGCGTTTCCCGGCCGGCCACCCGTGCCATCCATCGAGAGCGTTCCCATGCTGCGAAAGCTGATCCTGACCTCCGCCATCGCGCTGGCGCTTGCCGCCTGCGCTGACCGCACCTCAACCGAGTCCACGATGCCCGCTTCCCAGACCACTGCGCCGGCCTCCGGCGACAACGTCCTGCTTTCCGAAAGCACGCTGCCGTTCCAGGCGCCGGCATTCGACAAGCTCAAGGACGGCGACTACCAGCCTGCGATCGAAGAAGGTATGAAGCGGCACCTGGCCGAGATCCGCGAGATCGCCGACAACGACGAAGCGCCGACGTTCGCCAACACCATCGAAGCGATGGAGCGCAGCGGTGCCTTGCTGACGCGCGCGACCAGCGTGTTCTTCGCGCTTGCAGGCGCCAATACCAACGATACCCTGCAGGCGGCCGAGGAAGCGCTGTCGCCCAAGCTGGCCGAACACAGCGACGCAATCCACCTCGATCCGAAACTGTTCGCGCGCGTCAAGACGCTCTACGACCAGCGCGAGCTGCTGGGCCTGGATGCCGAGCAGAAGATGCTGATCGAGCATTACCAGCGTAACTTCGAACGCGCCGGTGCCTTGCTGTCGGATGCCGACAAGGCCGAGCTGCGCAAGCTCAACTCCGAGGAGTCCTCGCTGTCGACGGCGTTCGGCAACAAGCTGCTGGCAGCCGGCAATGCCGGCGGCGTGTGGGTGACCGATGTCGCGCAGCTCGAAGGCCTCGACGACGCGGCCATCGCTGCGGCGGCCGACGCCGCGAAGGCGGCCGGCAAGGACGGCCAATGGTTGCTGAGCCTGCAGAACACGACCCAGCAGCCGGTGCTGGGCTCGTTGAAAGACCGCGCGCTGCGCGAGCAGGTCATGGCGGCCTCGACCGGCCGCGCCGAGAAGGGCGACGGCAACGATACCCGCGCCACGATCCAGCGCCTGGCCGAACTGCGTGCGCGCAAGGCGCAGCTGCTGGGCTTCCCGAACTATGCCGCCTACAGCATCGCCGACCAGATGGCGGGCACCCCCGAGGTCGCGCTGAAACTGCTGACCGACACCGTGCCGGCCGCGACCGCGCGTGCGCGCGCCGAGCTGGCCAAGATCCAGGCCGTCGTCGACGCGCAGAAGGGCGGCTTCACCGCCGGGGCGGCCGATTGGGACTTCTATGCCGAGCAGGTGCGCCGCGCCGAGTTCGATCTCGACGAAGCCCGCATCAAGCCGTACTTCGAGCTCGACCGCGTGCTGCACGACGGCGTGTTCTTCGCCGCCAACCAGCTGTACGGCATCATCGCCAAGGAGCGCAAGGACATCCCGGTCTATCACCCGGACGTGCGCGTGTTCGACATCATGGATGCGGACGGTAAGCAGCTGGCGCTGTTCTACCTGGATCCGTTCAAGCGCGACAGCAAGCAGGGCGGCGCCTGGATGGGCAACTTCGTGGAGCAGGATGCGCTGACCGGCACGATCCCGGTGGTCTACAACGTCGAGAACTTCACCAAGCCCGCCGCCGGTCAGCCCGCGCTGCTGACCTGGGACGACACCACGACGCTGTTCCACGAGTTCGGCCACGCGCTGCATGGCTTCTTCTCGAAGACCAAGTACCCGAGCCTGGCCGGCACCAACGTGCCGCGCGACTTCGTCGAGTTCCCCTCGCAGTTCAACGAGCACTGGGCGCTCGATCCCAAGGTGTTCGCCAACTACGCCAAGCACTACCAGACCGGCGAAGCGATGCCCAGGGACCTCGTCGACAAGATCGTCAAGGCGCGCACGTTCAACCAGGGCTACGCGACCACCGAATACCTGTCGGCCGCGCTGCTCGACCTGGCCTGGCACATGCTGCCGGCCGGCGGCGCCAAGCAGGATGTCGACGCGTTCGAGAAGCAGGCGCTGGCGCAGTACAAGGTTGACCTGGCCGCGGTCCCGCCGCGCTACCGCACCAGCTATTTCAGCCATATCTGGGGCGGCGGCTACGCGGCCGGCTACTACGCCTACTTCGGCTCGGAAGTGCTCGATCACGACGCCTTCCAGTGGTTCAAGGAGCGTGGCGGACTGACCCGCGAGAACGGCCAGATCTTCCGCGACCGGATCCTGTCGATCGGCCATTCGCGCGACCTCGCCGTCGCCTATCGCGAATTCCGTGGACAGGACCCGAGCGTCGAGCCGCTGCTGGAACATCGTGGCCTGAAGTGATGCCGATAGGCGCGCGATGCCCGAGGGCGTCGCGCGCTGCGTCGATGCGCATCGTGACGTAGTGCGATGGCCTGAGGCGTGGCGATGCCGGTCCGGTCGCTGCGGCGTCGTCGCAGCACCGAAATCCAAAGGCAGGAATGCGCCATGTATCGTGTCATCCACGAGATTCCCGATGTCGAAACCTATCGCCGCCTGCGTGTCGACGCGGGCCTGAGCCCCAAGACGGCTTCAGCGGCTGCGCGCGGCCTGCCGGCATCGCTGTTCGCCGTGCAGGTGCTTGCCGGCGATGAGCCGGTCGGCATGGGGCGCGTCATCGGCGATGGCGGCTGCTTCTATCAGGTCGTCGACATCGCGGTGTCGCCTGCGCACCAGGGCCGGGGACTGGGCAAACGGATCATGGGCGAGATCGCCGGTTATCTGCGCGACCAGGTGCCGCCCAGCGGCTACGTCAGCCTGATCGCCGACTGCCAGGCACACGCGTTGTACGCGCAGTTCGGCTTCGTGCCGACCGCGCCGGCCAGTATCGGCATGGCCTGGATGCGGCCTGCACTGCAGGCCGACACCGACTGAGCCATCCGGCAAACCCGATCCAGGTCGACTCAGCGTTCCGAGTGCCCGCTGTCGTAGTAGTCGCGGCGCACGAACAGGTCCGGCTGCACCAGGTCGACGAACGCCCGCGCCTGCGGTGACAGCAGCTTGCCCTTGCGCATGACCACGCCATAGCTGCGTGCCGGGAAGAACTTGTCGAGCGGGCGCATCGCCAGCACGTCGCGGTCGGCCTCGTTGAGACAGATCGAGGAAATGATGCTGACGCCCATGCCCATCGCCACATACTGCTTGATGACTTCCCAGCCGCCGACCTCCAGCGCCACCCGGTAGGGCGTGCGGTGCTGCTGGAACACCTGGTCGACCAGCCGCCAGGTGACCTGGCGCTTGGGCGGCAGGATCAGGTCGTGGGCGGCGATGTCGGCAAGGCTCAGCGTCTCCAGCGCCGCCAGCGGATGGTCCGGTGGCGTGATCAAGACCTGGTCGAAGCGGTAGACCGGGGCGTAGCTCAGGTCGCCGGGGACATCGACCATCGAACCGAAGGCCAGGTCGACCGCGTTCTCGCGCAGCAGGTCGGTGCCGTCGGCGCTGATCGCGCTGTGCAGGATCAGGCGCACGTCGGGATGCTGGCGGCGGAAGTGGGCGACGATTTTCGGCAGCAGGTACAGCGTGGTCGTGCTGTTGGCGGCGATGTTGAGTTCGCCAGCGTCGAAGCCCTGCACCTGCTGGCGGAACGCCGCCGGCAACGCGTCCAGCCCGTCGACCAGCGGCCGCGCCAGCTCGTACAGCGCATCGCCCTCGCGGGTCGGGGTCAGGCGGCGGCCCACGCGCTCGAACAGGCGCACCCCCAGCTCCCGCTCCAGCGCCTGTAGCTGCAGCGTGATCGCCGGCTGGCTGACGTACAGGGCCTCCGCCGCCCGTGAGACCGAACCCAGGCGAGCGGTCTGGCAGAAGGCCCGCAACGGCTTCAAACGGTCGCTTTTGTAGGCAAATCGGGGCAGGGCGGCGTCGCCGGCAGGCATTGGTTTCATCAAATATAAGTTAAATTAATGAATTACATTGAAAAAACTGTCTTGTCAAATACTAGGCATGAGAGGAGTGTCTGCTGCACCGCAATACAGACGCAGGAGCCACCCCGATGTCCGCCGCCCTGGAACAATTCAACCCCCAGCCCACCCTGTCGCTGCCGGCAGGCACGCCCGCCGACCTGATCGGCGAGTCCGCCCAGGTGTTCCTGGCCGAGCTCCACAACCGCTTCGAGCCGCTGCGCCAGGCCGCGCTGGCCGCTCGTCGCAAGCGCCAGGCCGAGTTCGATGCCGGCGCCCTGCCCGACTTCCGCGCCGACACCCGCGCCATCCGCGCCGGCAACTGGACCGTCGCCCCGCTGCCGGCCGCGCTGCAGGACCGCCGCGTCGAGATCACCGGGCCGGTCGACCCGAAGATGGTCATCAATGCCCTGAACTCCGGCGCCAACTGCTACATGGCCGATTTCGAGGACTCGACCGCCCCGACCTGGAGCAACCTGCTGACCGGCCAGCGTGCGCTGCGCGAAGCCGTCGCCGGCACACTGACCTTCGAAGGCAATGGCAAGCACTACGCGTTGAAGCCGCGCGACGAGCAGGCCGTGCTGATCGTGCGCCCGCGCGGCTGGCACCTGGACGAGAAGCACGTGCTGGTCGATGGCGAGTCGATGTCCGCGTCGCTGTTCGACCTGGGCCTGTTCGCGTTCCACAACGCCAGGACCCTGGCGGCGCGCGATCGCGGCCCGTACTTCTACATCCCCAAGCTGCAGTCGTCCGAGGAAGCCGCGCTGTGGCAGCAGGTGCTGACCCACATCGAAGCGGCGCTGGGCCTGCCCGAAGGGCAGATGAAGGTCACCGTGCTGATCGAGACGCTGCCGGCCGCGTTCGAGATGGACGAGATCCTGCACGCGCTGCGCAACCGCATCGCAGGCCTGAACTGCGGCCGCTGGGACTACATCTTCTCGTACATCAAGACGCTGCGTGCGCATCGCGACCGCGTGCTGCCCGAGCGCTCGCAGGTGACCATGGCCGAGCCCTTCCTGCGCGCGTACTCGGAACTGCTGATCCAGACCTGCCATCGCCGTGGCGCCCACGCGATGGGCGGCATGGCCGCGCAGATTCCGGTCAGCGGCGACGAGGAGGCCAACGACAAGGCGCTGGCCCGCGTGCGTGCCGACAAACTGCGCGAAGTCGCCGCCGGACATGACGGTACCTGGGTCGCGCATCCGGCGTTGATCCCGGTCGCGCGCCAGATCTTCGACGAACGCATGCCGTCGCCGCACCAGCACCATGTGACCCGAGACGAAGTCGTCGTGCATCGCGACGACCTGCTGAAGCCGTCGCTGGGCACGATCACGCGCCTGGGCTTCGAAGGCAATGTCGAAGTCTGCGTGCGCTACCTCGCCGCCTGGCTCGACGGTAACGGCTGCGTGCCGATCCACGGAATGATGGAGGACGCCGCCACCGCCGAGATCGCGCGCACGCAGCTGTGGCAGTGGCTGCAGCGCTCGAAGGACACCGACTGCGGCGCCGGCCAGCATTGCCTGCACCTGCACGACGGCACTGCCATCGACGATGCGCTGTTCGACCGCGTGCTGCTGAACCTGCCCTCGCGCCTGGCCGGCCAGGCCATCCCCGGCGCCAGCCGCGTCCCCGAAGCGATCGCGATGCTGGAAGCCCTGACGCACCGCGAGACGCTGGAGGAATTCCTGACACTGCCTGCGTACGCACGCATCTGAAGGCGGGCAGTAGGAAGCCGGGCATCGGGCATCGGAACAAAGCGGTTCCGGCATCCCGGGCGCTTCACGCCCATGCGCCTTCCCGGCTCCAGATTCCCAGCTTCAAATTCCGACTTTCGAATTCCCAGTTCCAGATTCCCCATTTCAACATCCCAATTCCGAAGGACTTCGCCATGAGCACGCAACAGCAACAGATCGACGCCCTGCAGCAGGACTGGAACACCAACCCCCGCTGGAACGGCATCCAGCGCCCGTACTCGGCGGCGGACGTCGTGCGTCTGCGCGGCAGCGTGCAGCCCGAACACACGCTGGCCAAGCGCGGCGCCGAGAAGCTGTGGGCCCTCATCAATGGCGATGCCAAGAAGGGCTACGTCAACGCGTTCGGCGCGATCAGCGCGGGCCAGGCGATGCAGCAGGCCAAGGCAGGCCTCGAAGCGGTCTACCTGTCGGGCTGGCAGGTCGCTGCGGACGGCAACACGTCCGAGACCATGTATCCCGACCAGTCGCTGTACGCCTATGACTCGGTGCCGACGATGGTGCGCCGGATCAACAACACCTTCCAGCGTGCCGACGAGATCCAGTGGAAGAACATCTGCGACGGCAAGGCCAGCCAGGCCGACGCGATCGACTTCTTCCTGCCGATCGTCGCCGATGGCGAGGCCGGCTTCGGTGGCGTGCTCAACGCCTATGAGCTGATGAAGAACATGGTCGTGGCCGGCGCCGCCGGCGTGCATTTCGAAGACCAGCTCGCAGCGGTCAAGAAGTGCGGCCACATGGGCGGCAAGGTGCTGGTGCCGACGCAGGAAGCAGTGCAGAAGCTGGTTGCTGCGCGCCTGGCGGCCGACGTCCTCGGCGTGCCGTCGATCGTGCTGGCGCGTACCGACGCCGAGGCTGCGAACCTGCTGACCTCCGACTTCGACGCCAACGACAAGCCCTTCGTCACCGGCGAGCGCACCGCGGAAGGCTTCTACAAGGTCCGCAACGGCCTCGAGCAGGCGATCTCGCGCGGCATCGCCTATGCGCCCTATGCCGACCTGGTCTGGTGCGAGACCGGCACGCCGGACATCGGCTTCGCCCGCGAGTTCGCGCAGGCCGTGCTGGCCAAGCATCCCGGCAAGCTGCTGTCGTACAACTGCTCGCCGAGCTTCAACTGGAAGAAGAATCTCGACGACCGCCAGATCGCCCGTTTCCAGGACGACCTGTCGGCGCTGGGCTACAAGTTCCAGTTCATCACCCTGGCCGGCATCCACATCAACTGGTTCAATAGCTTCCAGTTCGCCCACGACTACGCCCGCGGCGAAGGCATGAAGCACTACGTCGAGCAGGTCCAGGAAAAGGAATTCGCCGCACGCGAGAAGGGCTACACCTTCGTCTCGCACCAGCAGGAAGTCGGTGCCGGCTACTTCGACGACGTCACCACCGTCATCCAGGGCGGCGCCTCCAGCGTCACCGCGCTGACCGGCTCGACCGAAGAAGAGCAGTTCTACACCGACGAGAAAGCCGCCGCCTGATACAGGCGCAGGGCGGAACCGGAAGGGGCGGCCATTGGCCGCCCCTTCTCATTTGCCAAACGTGTGGCGGGTCTAGACCCGCGCTACGCGATTGCTTTGTAGAGGCGCGAGACGCGCCCTACTTGCGTACGTCCTGGGTGTGGGTCTTCAGCGCATCGGCCAATCCGGGGACGCCGTCGGCGCCGGTCGGGACGGTGATGCTGGAGCCCTTGAGTTCGTCGCCGATCGGCTGCGCGCGACCGCCCAGGCATTGGCCGAGGAAGCCTTCGGCCACTGCGTTGAACGCCTTGTTGTTCTCCGGGCGATGGAAGCCGTGGCCTTCGTCGGGGAACAGCACGTAGGTGACCGGGATGTTTTTCGCGGTCATGGCGTTGACGATCTGGTCGCTCTCGTCCTGCTTGACGCGCGGGTCGTTGGCACCCTGGCCGATCAGCAGCGGCTTCTTGATTGCATCGACACGGGTCAGCGGCGAGCGCTCGGTCAGCCAGGCCTTGCCGGCTTCGGTGCGCGGGTCGCCCATGCGGCGCGCAAGCTGCTCGAAGAAGCTGGCCCAGTACGGCGGCACGGTCGCAAGCAGGGTGTTGAGGTTGGCCGGGCCGACGATGTCGACACCGCAGGCAAACGCGTCGGGGGTGAAGGTCAGGCCGACCAGCGTCGCGTAGCCGCCATAGCTGCCGCCCATGATCGCGACCTTGTCCTGCGTGGTCACGCCTTCCTTGACGGCCCACTGCACGGCATCGATCAGGTCGTCGTGCATCTTGCCGGCCCATTCGCCGTCGCCGGCATTGGTGAACGCCTTGCCGAAGCCGGTCGAGCCGCGGAAGTTGACGCCGAGCACGGCGTAGCCGCGGTTGGCCAGCCACTGGTCGTAGCCGCTGTAGCCATAGCTGTCGCGACCCCAGGGGCCGCCGTGGACCAGCAGCACCAGCGGCACCGGAGCGTCGGCCTTGCCGTCGTTGTTGGCATCGGCATGCTTGGGCAGAGTCAGGTAGCTGACCAGAGTCTTGCCGTCGCGCGAGGTGATTTCCTGCGGCCACATCGGGACCAGCGGCTTGCCGTCCAGCGCCGGCCGGCCGGAGAACAGCTTGGTCAGCTTGCCGCCGTCGGCGCGGTCGTAGCGGTAGTATTCGACCGGGGATTCGGCCGCCGAGTAGGCGACGATCCAGGTCTTGTCGTCGAGCGTGCGCGTATTGACCGAGGCCTCGCCGGGACCGATCGCCTTGAGCTTGTCGAGGTCGGCCTTGATGCTGTCGTCGAGCGTCTTCCACTCCTCGCGCAGGTAATTGACCGAGACCGCCTGCAGCTTGCCGGTACGCGGGTCGCTGATGCCGCCGCCGATGTCGGCGCGGGCATCCTCGTGCACGAGGGTCTTGTTGCCGGTCGCGGTGTCGACTGCGAACAGCGCCGCCGTGTTGCGGCCGCGCGAATCGCTGAGGTACAGCGTACTGCCGTCATCGGTCAGCCCGGTGATGCTCGTGGTCATGACGTCCTCGAACGGCACGTCGTCCTGCTTCTCCCACGCTGTGCCGTTGCGACGAAGCACGTCCATGCCGCCATCGGGACGGCTGCGCGTCGCATAGCGCAATGCATAGTCGCCATCGACGACATAGCCCGCGATCTGCGAGGTGTTCTTCTCGACCAGCGTGCGCGCACCGGTGACCAGGTCGACGCTGTAGAGATCGTGCCATTGCGCGTCGCGGTCGTTCATGCCGACCAGGATCGTCTGCGGATTGCGGTGGCTGACGCCTGCAACCTGGGCGGTGGTTTTCTCGAAGGGCGTCAGGTCGCGGCTCTCGCCGGTCGTCAGGTTGACCGCGTGCAGATGGAAGTTCTCGTCGCCGCCGTTGTCGCGCAGGTACAGCAGGGTGTCGGGCTGGTAGGACCAGAAATAATTGCGAATGCCGCGGGCGGTATCGTTGGTGATCGCCTTGGCGGCGTCGAGGTTGTCGGCGGGCGCGATCCAGACGTTCTGGGTGCCGTTGACCGGTGCGATCCAGCTGATGTACTTGCCGTCCGGGCTCAGCTGCACGCCGGCGCGTTCCGGGTTGCCGAACAGCGCTTCGCGCGGGATCAGTTCGACGTCTTCAAGCGTGACGGGTTTGGCGGCCGGGGCGTTGGCGGTGGCCGAGGTGTCGGTGGACGACGGGTTGCTGCAGGCGGCCAGCGCCAGGGCAAGGCCGGAAACAAGAAGGGTGCGCTGCATGGGTGATCCAAGGGCAAGGGCGGTGCAGCCACGCTACAGAGGCCTGAATGGCCGAATGTTTGAAGATCGTTAAACAGGCGGGTGACTGACGGCAGGGGTTGCCACGACAACAGCGGCGCGACGGACCCTTATCCGTTGGTGTGGGTTTATCAGTCCGGCGGTCAGGAATCTTCGTGTTCCATCCTTCGATACGCCAGCGCCTCCGTCAGGTGCGGGGTCTGGAGGTCGCGACTGTCGGCCAGGTCGGCGATCGTGCGTGCTACCCGCAGGATGCGGTGCATCGAGCGTGCTGACAGCTGCAGCGCGTCGATCGCGCGTTCGAGCAGGGCCTGGTCGGTCGGGGCCAGCCGGCAATGCGCCATGGTCGCGGGCTGGTCGAGGGCGGCGTTGATGCAGTTGCTGCGCTGCAGTTGCAGCGTGCGCGCCCGTGCGACGCGTGCGCGGATGTCGGCGCTGGCTTCGCCATCGGGGCCGTCCGGTCGCAGGTCGGCCGGCGGCAGGCGCGGCACGGAGACGTGCAGGTCGATGCGATCGAGCAGGGGACCGGAAATGCGCGCGCGATAACGCTGGATCAGGTCGCGTGTGCAGCGACAGCGGCCGGAGGTGTCGCCGGCCCAGCCGCAGGGACAGGGGTTCATTGCCGCGACCAGTTGGAAGCGGGCCGGGAATTCGCTCTGGCGGGCAGCGCGCGAGATGGTGACGACGCCCGACTCCAGCGGCTCGCGCAGCACTTCGAGGGCGCGGCGATCCCACTCCGGCAACTCGTCGAGGAAGAGCACGCCATGGTGCGCCAGCGAGATCTCGCCGGGGCGTGGTTCGGCCCCGCCGCCGACCAGGGCGACCGCGCTGGCGGTGTGGTGCGGCGCGCGGAACGCGCGGGTGCGCCAGCGCGCGGGGTCGACGCCGCGACCGCTGACCGACGCGACCGCAGCGGCTTCCAGCGCCTCGGCCTCGCTTGCCTCGGGCAGCAGGCCCGGCAGGCGCGAGGCCAGCAGGGTCTTGCCGCAACCGGGTGGACCGACCAGCAACAGGTGGTGTCCGCCAGCGGCGGCGATCTCCAGCGCGCGACGGGCATGCGGCTGGCCGCGGACATCGCGCATGTCCGGCCCGAGAACCGGCAGGCAGCGGGGCGCGACGGCGGTCGGCAGGGTCTTGGCGCCGTTGAGCATCGCGCAGACCTGGAGCAGGGTGCGCGCCGTCAGCACCTCCAGGCCGGAGGCCAGCGCGGCTTCCTCGCCGTTGGCGGGTGCGACGACCAGCCGGCGACCAGCCTGCGCCGTCGACAGGGCCGCGGGCAGGACGCCATCCACGGGCCGCAGTTCGCCGGTCAGTCCGAGTTCGCCGATGAACTCATGGTTGGCCAGGGCCTCGACCGGGATCTGGCCGCTTGCGGCGAGGATGCCGAGCGCGATCGGCAGGTCGAAGCGGCCGCCCCCCTTGGGCAGGTCGGCTGGCGCGAGGTTGACGGTGATCCGCCGGGCCGGGAATTCGTACTGCGCGCACTGGATCGCGGCGCGCACGCGGTCCTTGGCTTCGCGCACCGCGGCTTCGGGCAGGCCGACGATCGACATCGACGGCAGTCCTCCGGACAGGTGCACCTCGACCTGCACCGCCGGCGCGCGCACGCCTGCGCGTGCACGTCCGTGCACGAGCGCAAGTCCCATGGTGGCGTGCGCCTAGTGCTGGGCGGGTGTGTCGGCGGTGCCGGCCTGCCGGGATTCGAGATCCTCGACCAGCCGTTCCAGCGCTTCCAGCTTCTCGCGCGTGCGCAGCAGCACGGCCCGCTGGACGTCGAACTCCTCGCGCGTCACCAGGTCGAGCTTGGCCAGGCCGGACTGCAGCACGGCCTTGAAGTTCTCCTGGATCTCCTCGCGGCTTTCACGCAGGCCCGGTGGCACCAGGCCGCTGAGGCGTCGGGCGAGATCGTCGATATGGCTGAGGTCGATCATGGCGTGGCTCCTGCGGATGATGCGTGACAGCTTCGCGCGATCGTCGTGTAGGGACAGTCGGCGCGGCCCGCGGCCGGTCGTAGGGGAAACCCGACGGCCGGGGGCGCTATCCTACAGCACCCGCCAGTGCCGCCCGGTATGCTGGCCCTGCCCTACTGGAGACACCTGTCATGAAGATGGTGATGGCGATCATCAAGCCGTTCAAACTCGACGACGTGCGCGAAGCGCTTGCCGAGGCGGGCGTGGCCGGGATCACCGCGACCGAGGTCAAGGGCTTCGGGCGCCAGAAGGGCCATACCGAGCTGTACCGCGGCGCCGAGTACGTGGTCGACTTCCTGCCCAAGATCAAGCTGGAGGTCGCGGTGACCGACGAGCAGGTCGACACCGTCACCGAGGCCATCCTGAAGGCGGCCGGCACTGGCAAGATCGGCGACGGCAAGGTGTTCGTCTACGACCTGGAGCGCGTGGTGCGGATCCGCACCGGCGAAATGGACGGCGACGCGCTGTAGCGGACGCGATGCGGCCGGCGCATTGTCGCCGGACCGCCACGCCAGGCCCGCCCCGACCCTGCTGCGACCGTGCGGTCGCCTGTGCCGAGCCATCTCCTTGCCTGGCCGCCCGGGCTGCGGATCCGGGCTGTCATCGGACTGTCACATGCGCTGTCGATGATGTCGCGCTGGATCCCGGCAGGACGCGTCATCGCATGACCATGAATCGCGACACCGACATGGCGGAATACACCCGCCTGCTGCAGGCCGAGATCCTGGACGACCTCGATGAAGAACTCGAGATGGAGGTCGACGACGTCCGCCTGGACGCGCTGGTCGACCGCAACGGCGGCGGCGATGCCTCGGGCTATTCGCGCAGCCACTATTTCCGCGAGCTGCTGCGCCTGCAGGGCGAGCTGGTCAAGCTGCAGGACTGGGTGGTCTATCGCAAGCTGAAGGTGGTGGTGCTGTTCGAGGGCCGCGACGCCGCCGGCAAGGGCGGTGCGATCAAGCGCATCACCCAGCGGCTGAACCCGCGCATCTGCCGCGTCGCCGCGCTACCCGCGCCGAGCGAGCGCGAGCGCACGCAGTGGTACTTCCAGCGTTACGTCTCCCACCTGCCGGCCGGCGGCGAGATCGTGCTGTTCGACCGCAGCTGGTACAACCGGGCCGGCGTCGAGCGGGTCATGGGTTTCTGCAGCGATGACGAGCGCGAGGAGTTCTTCCGCAGCGTGCCTGAATTCGAGAAGATGCTGATCCGCTCCGGCATCATCCTGATCAAGTACTGGTTCTCGATCACCGACGACGAGCAGCACCGTCGTTTCCAGATGCGCATCCACGATCCGCTGAAGCAATGGAAGCTGTCGCCGATGGACCTGGAGTCGCGGCGTCGCTGGGAGGCCTATACCAAGGCCAAGGAAGAGATGATCGAGCGCACCCATATTCCCGAAGCGCCGTGGTGGATCGTCGAGGGCAACGACAAGAAGCGCGCGCGGCTGAACTGCATCCATCACCTGCTGGCGCAGATTCCCTGCGGCGAGATCGTGCACGAACCGGTCGAGTTGCCGGCGCGCGTGCACCATCCCGATTACCTGCGTAACCCGGTGCCGCAGCAACTGGTGATCCCGACCGTGTACTGAGAACCGTTCACGATCTTGCTGCGCCAGCCAGCTGGCGCGTGTACGGTGCTCGAAAGAACCGCCAGGAGCGGTTCTTGACATCGCGGCAGCGATGGCCCGAAGGGTGGCCACCACGGACGGTGGCTACAAATGCTCATGTATCCGCACATACACTGCGCTTTCTGTGCTCCGCCACACACCATCTGCCGGCGCTCGCGAAAGATCGGGAACAGATTCTGAGCTGTACGCCCGGACTGCGGCGCTGGCATCATGGGCGGATGTATTTTTCCAGACCACGCACGCCGGCTGAGAAAATCGGCCTCTCCATTGCCAGCGCGACCGGCCTATACGGCATCTCGTTCGGCGCGCTCGGGGTCGCTTCCGGCCTGGATGTCTGGCAGACCGTTGCGCTGAGCCTGCTGATGTTCACCGGCGGCTCGCAGTTCGCCTTCATCGGCGTCGTCGCTGCCGGCGGTACTGGAGCCGCGGCGTTCGGTGCGGCCAGCCTGCTGGGCGTGCGCAACATCGTCTACGGCATGCAGGTCAACCGCATGCTGCGCCCACGCGGCTGGAAGCGTCTGGCGGCGGCGCAGGTCACGATCGACGAATCCACCGCGACGGCGTCTGGCCAGGTCGATCCCGACGAGCAGCGGCGTGGCTTTTGGACCGCCGGTGTCGGCATCTTCGTGTTGTGGAACCTGTTCACGCTGATCGGCGCACTGATCGGCGACGTCATCGGCGATCCCCGGCAATGGGGCCTCGATGGTGCGGCAGTGGCCGCCTTCCTCGGCCTGCTGTGGCCGCGCCTGCGTTCGCGCGAGCCGGTGGCGATCGCGGTGGTCTGCGCCTTGGCGACGGTCATCGCGATTCCGCTGGTGCCTGCCGGCGTGCCGATCCTGGTCGCCGCCCTGGTCGCCGGCGTCTGGGGCTGGTGGGCACCGCCGGAGGCGCGCCGGGTGTCGCCTTCCGAAGGGGAGACCGGCTGATGTCGCTCTGGAGCTGGATCCTGCTGGCAAGCCTGGCGGCGTACCTGATCAAGTGTGCCGGCTACCTGGTGCCGGCGCGTTGGCTGGAGAGCCCGCGGATGACGCGCGTCACCGCGGTGCTGACCGTGGGCCTGCTGGCGGCACTGACGGCCAGCAACGCCTTCGGCGCGGGCGATGGCATCGCCCTGGATGCGCGGGCCGGCGCCCTGCTGGCGGCGGCCGTCGCGCTGTGGCGCGGCGTGCCGTTCCTCGGCGTCGTGGTGATCGGTGCGCTGGCGGCCGCGCTGCTGCGTTTGTTTGGGGTGTCGTGAGGGGAAAGGATGCGTGACCCCATCCCGCGGCCTCCACGATTCGGTGGCCATGACGCTACCCCGCCTCGACTGTAAATCCTGCTTGGATCTCCACGGAAGCTCTCGAGGGCGCCGTAGCTCTACCTGCCCGGCACGAAGTGGCGCCTGGCCGGGAATGGATTTAGGCTTTAGGGTCAGACACGAAAGGAAGCAAACAATGAAGCAGTTCATTCTGGCGGCATTTCTTACCCTGGCGTTGCTGTCGCCCGCCATTGCCAACGATCTCCCCGCCAACACCAGCGCGCGTGCAATCCTGACGCAGCAGCAGGACATCCGTGCAGATGCCCTTGCCGGAAAGGGGCGCTACAAGGACATGGACCAGAAAGTCCGCCAGGACCTGTTTGCAAAGCAGGACATCGTCAAAGGACTGCTCGAGGGCAGGGAACTGACGAGCGAACTGTCGCAGCTGGACCAGGTGACCCTGTTCAACTCGCTGGAGGCGATCAGCGCGATCGTCAACAAGGCGGAAGACGAGCGCATGATCTGTCGCCGCGAGCGCACCACGGGCAGTCATCGTGCCCAGAATGTCTGCAAGACCGTCGCCCAGATTCGCAAGGAACGCGATATGGCAGAGTCCGTCATGGGGTCGCGTGACGTGCGGTGCTCGGGCAAGTGCGAATCAGCCGCGGAAGGCTGGTAACACGTTTTTGCCAGTGCAGGGCCTGGCGCAGTCGCAAAGGACTGCGCGGCCCGTTTGTTTCATCCGGCCATCACCGGGTGTACCGATCTGCTGATCAGCCGGCGAGCGCTTCCTGCACGAACGGCGGCAGCACCTGCGCGGCCTTGTGCATGTCGGCGGTGTAGTACCTGGTCGCGAACGACTTCGCGGCGGCATCGTCGCTGCGGAAATCGAAGCCCTGGCCCTTGCGCGCCAGCGTGCAGCTCCACCAGCCGGTGGGATAGCACGGCTGTGGGAACGGCAAGGTCTGGAACGTCGTGAAGCCGGCCTTGCCCATCTCGGCGCGCATTTCCTTGATCAGGTCCAGCAGTACCAGCGGGGATTCCGACTGCTGCACCAGGATGCCGTCCTCCTTCAGCGCGCGGAAGCAGCTCGCGAAGAACGCCTTGTTGAACAGGCCTTCGGCCGGGCCGACCGGATCGGTCGAATCGACGATGACGATGTCCAGGCTGCCCGGGGCGCAGTTGGCCATGTAGGCGATGCCGTCGTCGAACAGCAGCTCGGCGCGCGCGTCGCCGTTTGAGTCGCAGAGTTCGGGGAAGTACTTCTCCGACATCCGCGTGACCTGCTCGTCGATGTCGCACTGCACGGCCTTCTGCACGCCCGGATGCTTGAGCACTTCGCGCAGCGTGCCGCAGTCGCCGCCGCCGATGATGACGACGTTCCTGGGATCGGCATGCGTGTACAGCGCCGGGTGCGACATCATCTCGTGATAGAGAAAGTTGTCGCGCGTGGTCAGCATCATCGCGCCATCGATCAGCATGACGTTGCCCCAGTCTGTGCTCTCGTAGATCTCGATCTTCTGGAACGGCGACTGGACCTCGTCGAGCTTGCGGGTCACGCGGAAGCCGATCGAAGAGCCGGCGGGTTCGAAATTCTCGTGCAGCCAGGTGGTGGCGGTCATGGCAACGTCCTGTGTGGCGGGGCGGCCGTCATCGTCGGCCTGCGCTGGGCCGCGCATTGTAACGGAGCGCGATGACAGCCCCGATAACGGGCCTCCAAGCCCGGGGCAGCAGGCGCGGAACGCATCCGGGGCGCGGGACGGAGGATCGGCCTGCCGGCGTGCAGCCCTCCCGGCGATTGGGCATCATCGAGGCATCGCCCCGGAGGATGCCCCATGCCCCACTACGGCAAGTACCGCGGAACCGTCGTCAACAACCTCGACCCCGAGCAGCGCGGGCGGCTGCAGGCCGTGGTGCCCGACGTCCTCGGCCTCACGCCCTCGGGCTGGGCGCTGCCCTGCCTGCCGCCCGGCGGACTGCCCGCCATGCCGGAGATCGACAGCCATGTCTGGATCGAATTCGAGGGCGGCGACCTCGACGCGCCCATCTGGTGTGGCGTGTTCTGGAGCGATGCGTCGCAGACTCCGGACGCCCTGCGCCAGCCTGCGTCGCCCGACACGCTGTCGCTGCGCACCCGCGACGGGGCCGGTATCGAGATCGGCCCGGCAGGGGTCGTTGTCGACAACGGCAGGGGCGCGCGGATTGCACTGCGCGGCCCGACCGTGTCGATCAACAACGGCGCACTGGACATCACTTGATGGGGACGCCCGTGCTGACCGCCACGACGGTCCCGATGTGCGCACACGCGGGCACCGGCATGCCGATCCCGGGCAATGCCCGCGTCCTGCTGTCCGGCGCGCCGATCCTGTGCGTCGGCGACCATGTCCTGGTGAATCATTGCCAGCTCGACCCGACCCAGGGCCCGCCGCCCTGCACGTCGATCCGGACCCACGGCTCGGCTCGCGTCACGGCATCGGGTCGGGCGGTCGCGATCGCGTCGGGTGCGGTGTCCGAACCCAATGGCTCGCCCACCTTCATTGCCGTGTCGCAGGAGCGGGTACTGGCGGGGTGAGGGGCCAGACGCGGCTCAGGGCGTCGCGGCCACCACACTCTGGGCAGCGCCATTGCTCGCGCCTATGGCGCCAATCGACGACAGGTCGATGCCTTCGATGCAGGCCAGGTTGAATCCGAACTCGTTGGGCACGCTGCGCCGCTGATGGTGTGTGTAGATGCCGCAGATGCTGCAGAAGTAGTGTTTCGCGATCCTGGTATTCCACTGGTACAGGCTGAGCTTGTCCTCGCCGCGCGTGACCCGCAGGCGATCGAGCGTCACGCCGGCCATGATGGCGCCCTTGCGGCTGCAGATCGAGCAGTTGCAGCGGCGGATGTTCTCGAACCCGTCCAGCAGGTCGACCTCGAACTCGACGGCCTTGCAGTGGCAGGTGCCTTTGACGGTTTGCATGGGATGGACTCCGGGCCTGTGGTGGAGATCAAGTCTGCTCGCCAAGCGGCTGCGGCTTGATCGGGTGGATGGATTGCACGGGTCGTCGCCACAAGGCGACGGAAAAGCACGCAACCGCAAGCAAGGGCCAGCCAAAACACACGATGCGGAACGCAAGCGCACCGCCCGTCGTCATGATAAGCGCCAATGACGCAAGGCTGCCGCAGATCAAGCCCGCCCATGCGACGGGACGGCTGACCGTCAGTCGCCCGCGAAGAAAATCGTAATAGAGACGCCAGGCCGTGATCAGCCCGAACCAGCCCGCTGCCATGGTGATCGACAGGGCGACGCTGGCGCGCAGATGCTCATGTCGCTGCAATGCGTCAACCACGAACATCGTGCCGGGAATCGACCAGAAACATGCTGCCAACGTGCTTGGTACAAGCACCATGATGGCAATCGATCGTAGTGCGATGGTGTGCAAGTGGGGGCGGGCGTCAGTTCGACAGGTCGATCTGCATGGGAAGGCTGTCATCGAGTCAGAACGCAGACTCTAGCTGGATGACCCGTGAAGTTGAACAGAGGCATTGAGTGCGGGTCTATCCCGCCTTCAGCGGGCCGGCGATCTTGTACGTACTGAGGATGACGCCGGCCGGCGTCGCCTGCGTGCTGACGAGCACGAACGATTGCGCCGGGGTTCCTTCCGCGAACAAGCGCTTCCCCGTTCCCAACAGCACAGGCGAGACGATCAGCACGACCTCATCCGCAAGCCCATGCTCGAGCACCGCTGACGTCAGCGTGGAGCTGCCGGAGAGAACCAGATCCCGGCCATCCTGCGACTTGATGCGCCGAATCCCTTCGACGATGTCTGGTCCCAGACGTTCGGACGGCCCCCAGTCCAGACTGTCCGGACGATGGGTGACGACATACTTCGTTGCGGCGTTGAGGCGATCCGCGATCGGACTGCCCGGAGCCTTGGGCCAGAAGGCCGACCAGATGTCGTAGGTGCGCCGGCCCAGCAGCAGGTCGAAGCGTTCGCCATGCGCCGCCAGTACCGCGTCCCGGCCGGCCGGGGTCCGATAAGGTGCGGTCCAGTCGCTGTAGGGGAAGTCGTCCCCATCCGCGGAGTGCTGGATCACGCCGTCCAGCGAGATGTGTTCAATGATCTTGAGCTGTCTCATTTCAGTCTCCGTATCGTCCGGGTCGCGCCTTCGATTGATGTACAGGCAACCCGGCCTGTATCGACACGACGAGTCGGGACGCTGGCTTTCGACAGTGGGAGGTCAGGCGTCGCCATCGGTGTCAACCCTGGCCGGCTTGCACCTCAGGACCAGGCCCAAGCGCCGAACTGGCGCAGGCCGGGATCGGCCGGATCGCTAGGTCCCCCGAGGATCACTGGCGGCAGCGGGCAGGCAGAGGATGAACAGCCAGAGAAGGAGGGTGGTGACCAGTATGGAAGCGGGTGCCTCGGTCGCATTGGGCGGATCCAGGAAGAAGCAGCATGCCGGCCACCATGCGGAAGCGTCGCCAGTGCCCAGGTCGATGGGGGCCCAGAAGGATGCCGCGGCGGCGCAGCGGAACAGCACGCGGAGCCATCGCTGTGGGACGCCTTTCGTCAGAAACCAAATGGCAGCAAACACGACGGCAAAGATGACGCCGAAGATGCCATACAGCACGACGGGTAGCTGCGAATAGTCCGATGCCAAGGCGGGCATCGGGCATAGCAGCAAGGCCAGGCCCGCATATGTTCCGTAGGCACGGGTCATGGGTCTCGTGCGCGACGATTGCCTCGACCAGGCCGACTCCGGGAGTGGCGTCGCGTCGGATGAAGCATTGGACTTCCCAGGCATCCACCTGCTCCCGTCCTGATCAGCGGCATGTATCACCTGGTGACTTCAGTAACTCGCCCACAAGAAGCAGCAACGGAACGAAGAGGCGTCGGCTTGAATGCACTGGCAGGGTGCAATCTCAACATTTGAAGAAGAAATTGACGAACGCCAAAGCGAATCCTCCTGCCCATACGAGTACCATCCCGGAAAATCCAAGCGTGACAATCGCAAGGCGTGACGGCCAGCGCAGGCCACGTGAACGTCGGGCAAGACAGACAAGCAGCAGGCCGCCGGCGATGACAGCCATGGCAACGACCAGCCAGCCAATGACATCGACGAGTGGATCCTTCTGGCCGAATCCAGGCGGGCACTGGCGCGTTGCATGTACAGGTGCGGACAGGAGCAACAGCGCTGCGAAGAATCCTCCGGGGTCTGAACGAAACCGTGAAAATGGCATGTGCCTTGTCCTCTGGGTCAAGCCAGTCCACGAAGCGGGTTCGGTTGAATGAACCGTCAGACAGAGAACAGGTTCTCAAGCTCGTTGGCGCGTTGGACGGTCATTTCCAGCCTGCACGATGCCTCATGGATCTCTGCCGCGACCCCGCCATCCGGATAGGCATAGACCTTGCAGTTCGCGTCACGATACTGAATCCACAATCTCTGCGCTGCAAGCAGTGCTTTCCTGCGATCTCCGGTGACATGCGCAGTGAGATTCCGGTAGGCATCATTCAGCCTGGCATCTTGCCGGGCATGCTCGTGGACGAGGCAGTCATGCACGTCTGTCGTTGCATCGCCTGAACTGTCCATGCAGGAAATATAGTGTTGACTGTAGAGACCCTCCGCGTGCGCGGAGAGGCAGGTGCAGCACAGAGAAAGAGCGGCAAGTATCCATCTGGTCACGCAACGGCTCCTGGTAGTGACGCCCGGCAACGCACATCTTCGACGCTCCCCGCTTGCATGCCTGGAAGCCGGCATGGGCACCGACAACGCCCTGGTGCAGGAACCACGGCAATCCAGCAGGCGTTACCCGTCGGCTCCTGCGCCTTGTCAGGTCGATTGCAGGAGGCAACACCCATACCGACCAGCAAGCGTCCGGGCGCGATGCTCGCGGTCAGCCAACTCTATCGGAGCGTTGGAACGATTGCAGCAATATCCAACGTCAAACATCAGGCCAGCGGACCGGCTGACCATCCAAACAGTCAGGTCGTCGAGAATCTTCCTGTCGGGGCCGACGATCCCAGCGGGATCACGAGAGGAGTCCATACATGACCTATTCGGCGGATGAAGGCGCGCGGATACGACTCAGGGGCCCGCCGCCGGCCTCTCGGCTGGTGAAGAGGTGTCCGGAGTATTCTGCTGCGGCTTTGCGTTCAAGTTGTCCATGTCCGAAAAGATCAGCCACGGCTCGCCGGGCGCACGATGCAGAATCAGGGTGAACTTTCCCATGTCACCGGATTTGCTGCCATAGCTGTACGCACCGATGATGTAGCCGATCGTGTCTGCGGCGAAAAAGGCGAGCGGGCGTAGTCGCAGTGGGCCGCCGTCTTCGCCTTCGTAGGCTGCCTGGATGGCCGGGCGTCCCTGGATTGGAGCACGATAACTCTGCAGCAAGAACCCGTCCTCCGCAAACAGTGACGCGAGGGCCGTCGTGTCTCCCGTGCGCCATGCGTGCTCATAGTCGCGAAGCACTCGATCCAGCTCAGGCGGCAACGCGACATCCGGAAGCGCTCGATCCGCGGCTGGCTGCGAGACGTTCTGCGCAGGCAGTGAGTTCGTCACCAACATGAGGCTGAAAGCGACGGCAGCGAGGATGTAGTGGCTCATGTTTTTCAATCCCACTTTTCTGTCAGATCCATCCAGCACCTGCGTTGAGCTAGGCCGCGAGCGGAGTCGGCGTGAACAAATGGCTGGGCTCTACCGCGCGTTCTCGACCGCTTTGCGCAATGCCGCACGAGCGAGAAGTCGCGTCGAGTCCAATGCCGGAAGCGCGGAGTTGCCGTCGTTGATGATCAGCGGGATCTCCGTGCATCCAAGAACGACTGCGTCGCAGCCGCGATGCTTCAACTGCTGGATCACTTGCTGAAAATAAGCGGTAGTTTCCGGTTTGAAGACGCCATAGACCAGCTCATCCATGATCAAACGACCGATCTCGTCGCGCTCGGCGTCGGTTGGGCGCACGTACTCCAGTCCCTGTGCGTGCAGCTGCTCAGGATAGACATTGCTGGCAACCAGCCACTTGGTCCCTGTAAGGCCAAGGCGGCCGTAGCCCTTTGCAGCGGCCTCGGAAGCCACAACCTGTGCAATGTTCAGCCAGGGCAGCGGAGATGCTGCGGCAACCTGTGCGAACGCCTGGTGGATGGTGTTGTCCGGGCAGATCAGGAAGTCTGCCCCTGCGGCGGCAAGTTTCCGGGCTGAAGCAAGCATCAGCGCTGCGACGCCATCAAGATCGCCGGCATCCAGACATGCCACGTACTCGGCAAGAGAGGCCGAGTGCAAAGAGACCTCGGGATGGGCGTGCGGCCCCAACAGGGGCGCACCTTCTGCGCAGATGGTGCGATAGCAAAGTGCGGCACCTTCGGCAGAACATGCAACGATGCCAATATGGAGTGGAGTTTTCATTGTGCTGATTGTAAGGCCAGAAGCTTGGGTTGAGCTGACACGCGAAGCAATGTCAGCTTGAGTGAACTGCTCCGCGGCATCTCGCCTGCAATCAGTGCTCCTGCCCCACACGCTTAGCCTCGGCAGTGCCACGGCCGCCGATCCGGGAATAGGTGATGACCTCGGCTGCCCCATCTTGCGATGAAATGGTTTTGATGATGATTCCGCTATCGGGGCCTACCAGTTCATCGTTTGACACATACAGTGGTTCTCGATGTCCGTCTCCTCGGTCGAAGATGAGGCTGCCGTCCTTGGCCGAGCTGATCCTGAAAGGCGCGACACCGGCGATATCAGTGAAGCGGTAGGTGCCCTCGAAATTCGCAGCAACGGCAGGATCTTGCTGATCGCGCTTCATCACTGTCGAGGGCATGGTGTCAGGCCAGTGATAGTGGTCGGCGATGCTGCGAAGAAGCTCCGCAATGAGAGGCTTCGCGTTGTCCGAGTTGGCCATGATGGCTGCACCTTGGCATGTTTCGGGATAGAGGATGAGGGACGAGTTGTAGCCTTCATTCGCACCATCGTGTCCGAAATGACGGGACTTTCCCTCGCCGCCCACTACAAATCCTATGCTGCGCGGTCCGATATGTGCATTCGCCATCTGGCTGGCGAGCGCCGGCTCAAGCATGGCATCGGGCTCTTCGTTAACAGCCTTCGCACAGCTAGGCCGAACCTCGCCAGATCGGGTGCTGTGCTCCACAAGCTGGCAGCCGCCAGTTCCGGATAAACATGCCACCCAACCGGAACCATCGTGCCATCCGCAACATGGCCTGACGCCACATTCCCACCTACGGAAGGCTCCGCAAAACCACTCTGGGCCATGCCCGCCGGGACCAAGACCTCACTGTCGATGATCCTTTCAAAGCTCTTGCCTGTTTTCTCGGTCATCAAAAGTTGGGCAACCAAGTAGCCGCCCCCCGAGTAGCGCCAGTCCGAGCCGGGCACATAAGCGACCTGAACCGGTTTCGGCCGTGCCGGCGTGACTCCGTCAAGAGTCTGGATCAGTGTTGGCACAGGTTCGCCATGGGGATACCCGCCATATCCGCCAGGAACCAAGCCGGCGCTATGGCTGAGAATGCCACGCAGCGTAACCGGGTGCCCATCAACGAATGGACTTGCAGGCACCTTCCAGCTTTGAAGTTCAGCGTTCACATCACTATCGAGCGAGAGCAGCCCCTGCTCCACCAGTCGTAGAGCGGCCAATGCAGCGACCGGCTTTGTCACCGATGCGGCTTGAAAAAGCGTATCGCTTCGTACGCCGATGCCGTTCTTGCCAGTGATGCCGAAGCCATGGCTATCGACGATTTCGCAGTTGTTGATGACTGAGACGCTTATGCCTGGGACCTTCCATCGCTCCATGCGCTCGGCAAGAGATAGCTTTCTGTCAGAACCGTTCTCAAAGACCACCGCCCGGCGCAATGTGTTGGCATAGGCGGGAGCGGTTTGATCTGCGTGGGCTGCCTGAACGAGAACGCAAGGGGATGCTGCCATGATCAAAACGGAAAGAACTTTCGCCGCAAATTGCATTTTCTTCACTAGATTTGGGTGGGCCATAAACTGTCCTTGCCACATAACGCCTGAATTAAGCCGACCCGCGGAGCGGGTTCGGCTTGAATGAATTGTTAGGCGGCATCAGCGATTGTCCAGCCGCCTGTTGAAGAGCTCATTGTTGTCCTCGGGCGCCAAGTCTGCATCAAGAATTGCTCGGCACGCTTGGACTACCGCAATGCAGTCCGGGCAGGTGATTTGGCCAATGCCCTCGTCAATGCCGTCTGCGTCCGGGTGAACTTCTGAGCTGCAGAGGGCAAAACACTCGGATCCGATGCCGTGGGATCTTACCCAAGCCGTTCCGTGCAAGTTGGTAAATCGCTCCAAGAGAATTTTTGCCATTTATCCAGCCATCAAAGATCTGTCAATGCCGCCTAACGCCTGAATTAAGCCGACCCGCGGCGGGGCGGTTACGAAGCCGATGATACCCAGAACCCGACGCAGCTAGCCAACCTGATGCGGGTTCGGCTTGAATGAATTGTTAGCCGTGCGGGTTGCCTGTGCGCTCATAGTTTTTAATGTAGCTTTCAATCCCCTGCGCGGTACCAGTAACGAGGAGCCTGCCAGTGAGCCTCTCGACTAGGATGGGTGCGTTACCCGCAATGGCATAATTAGTGTCTCGGGTCTCGTGCCACTTTCTTGAGGTGTGAAAGAACACCCATCCCCATGGCTTTTCGATGGTGTGGGCATCAAGGATGACGATCTCATCGTCCTCGGGAAGCCATTCTGGCCTGCTACAGACTGAGGTAGCAACGAGTTCTCGGGCTTGCTCTTTCGTGATCATGCGATTTAGCGGTTAACGCCTGAGTTAAGCCGAGCCGCGAAGCGGGTTCGGCTTGAATGAATTGTTAGGGGGCTGCTACGGCGTGTTGAGCTCGGACAGCTCAACCACGTACAAGCGCCCCCCGGCCGTACTGAACTCTACGCGGCAATCGTACGCTACGTTGCCGCCGGGCTCGGGCAACGGGCCGCGAACCCAGTAGTTGGCGACGGCGGAGGACAGCAGGCTGGTCTCGAAGCCTTCCTTGGCCAACAAGACCGGAAGAGCAGAAGCCAGCTGCCGCACGCCCAAGGCGCCTTCTCCGGCCAAGGGCGGCCGCGACGTGCCAGCAAGGAGATCCACGGCGACGGAGCCGCCGGCAGCAACGACCGAGCGCGCGAAGTGATTAATGCCGTAATCGCCAGCCCAGTAATTGAGCGTGCTGGCGAACTGATGGCAGACGTTGTGCGCCACTGATTTCAGCGGCTTCAGCGACAATGACACTCTCCAAGCCCCCTAACGCTTGAATTAAGCCGAGCCACGAAGTGGCTTCGGCTTGAATGAATTGTTAGGCGCCGCCCTCATAAATCAGCTGAGCAAGCTCCGGCAGGAGTGAGTATCCGCTGGACTCTGGGCTGGAGGGCAGTGCCACAACCTCAATGTGCTGGACTTGCTCGGCAAGCGCGAGCTCTCCAAGCGCACACTCCAGCATGATGAATGTCCCTGCAAGAAACTCTTGCTCTTGCGCTGGATCGTAATGAGCGTAGCCAATTCGAAGCCCCAAGGCACTTGGGTCAGCCGATGATTGGAGAGGCATGTACCAAGTTGCCTTTGGGCTGAGAGTTATTCCTGCGTAGGAGGTGTCAAAATCAAAGCCTTGAGCTGGCTTGAACGCAATGAATCTCCATCCAGGAATAGGCGGAGCGGATGCGACCAAGGAACGGACTGCCGAGAAGTAGCTTGTCCGTCCCTCAGCTGACACGATCAGTTCATTGCAGCCATCGTCCGCTCGTCCTGTCTCAAACCACAGATGCGAGCAGTAGGCATGCAAAGCTTCTTGTATCTCATCGAGCAGTTCTTCATCACGCGGCAACTGTATGTCACGGAACTTGGCTTCGTTCCGTTCGAACCACTCCCAAAAGTCGCGTTGATCTTCCATGCGGTGCCTAACGCCTGAATTAAGCCGCGCCGCGAAGCGGCGTCGGCTTGAATGAATTGTTAGACCTGCCAGCCGTGGGTCCAGCCCTGCCTACTTGAAACTCTACCGGAACTTGATGGCGGCAGGCATGCTGTCTGCGCGGATAGCGCCATTGGGCAACGGCAGAAAGAATGGCCTCGTTGTATCCGATGGGTTGACCGGCGCTATGACCGACAGGATGCCACTCCGTTGAGACGATAACGGGTGACTGCACTTGACCAGCGGAGCTAATGACAAACGAGACTTGGGCTTTGCCAGAGAACTCGTTGTGCAGCCGGGGCGGCAGCTTTGGTGGAACCGTCGATGCAGGAGTAAGCCCAGAAGAACAGGTCGGGAGTGGCGCGGCAGCAGCGCATGCGCCAAGCGTGATGCCAAGAAAGAGAACTACCAAATTGCAGATTGTTCTCATGGCAGGTCTAACGCCCGAATTAAGCCGACCCGCGAAGCGGGTTCGGCTTGAATGAATTGTTAGACCTCAACTGAGGTTTCGTCTGCATACGGTTCACTCTGCCAAGAATCGTATGTGGAGTTTCTGTACGCCATTGTGCCCGGCGGAAGATCCGCAAGAATCCCAATGGAGCGATCAAGTTCATAGGCGCAGCCCATACAGATGATCTTGCACTCATCAGTTGCCCCGGTCTCGCCGTGTAAGAACTGCCACTCGCTGTCATGATCATGAAATACCAGGACAATAGGCGCTGCGTCATCCAGTACGCGATTGGACGTATAGGCAAGCGTGTTCTCTGCCAATTGAAATGGCCAAGCGTCCGGAAGAAAGCTGTGCTGGTGCGCCGATACTGTCGCCATTGGGGTCTAACGCCTGAGTTAAGCCGACCGGCGAAGCTGGTTCGGCTTGAATGAATTGTTAGGGCCCAACGCCCGGCTCTTGGTTACCAGCATCATAAATGTCCAATCCAAGTGCAATGCCGCGCTGGCCCAGGGCAAGCAGTGCTTTTGCCGAGAGAGGCAAACCGTCATTGCTGCCTGTCATAAAGATGCCGCAGAACAGATCCGGCTCATAGCAGGTCAGGGACTCCCAAACGCCAAGATCGTGAGTGAGCTGGTCGAGGATCTCAAAGATCTGTGCCTCCAAGTCCTCGGGCTCGCGGCGTGCCACGCTCAGGCGCCAGCTGCCGGTCTTAGCTATGCGCACAGCCCCGGTGTTGCGCCCCACAATTTCCTGGCCCTTGCAGCACGACTCGGTCGGACCAGCACCAAGCAATGCACTGACTCTCTCGGGGACGAGGTCATCACCGAAGAATCGAAGTGTTGCTACGGAGTGGTCGAGTGCTCCCATTGGACCCTAACACCTGAGCTAAGCCGAGCCGCGAAGCGGCTTCGGCTTGAGCAAATTGTTAGGCCTGGATAGCCCAACGAAGGTTGCCAGCAGGGCTGGCAAGTCGACAAGCTGATTGTCTTGCGATGCTTCCGATGCTGGGCTTGCCACGTGGACGCTCCGATGCGGTGACTCGCCAAGTTTCAGCTGGCTGGCGCTAGGCCGCAAGCCGCGATGCCGAACCAGTGAAAAGCCACACGCCTAACTACTAGTAGACCCCAAGCCGGGGTGCTATCGGAGTTTGCTTCGCGGGCGGTCGCTCGTCAACGCGGGAAAATCCGAACGACATCATGGCGTTATCCCATGACAGCGGCAGGAGGTCGTCTTCAAAATGACGATATAGGCGGCAAGGAGGCCCCGATATGTCTTATGACGGCGAGCAGACCCGAATATCGGCTCAAGCTGTGCAGGGACGCGAACCGCGGTTGTTGGAGCAGGTAAGGGCCCGGATGCGGCTCAAACATTACAGCTTGCGGACCGAGCAAGCGTATGTGTATTGGATTCGCCGGTATATCCGGATCTGGTTGCCGCGCCATCCGCGCGATCTTGACGGCAAGGCGGTAGAGGCGTTTCTTTCAGGTTTGGCGACGCGGGACAGCGTGGCCGCCAGTACCCAGAACCAGGCGCTGTCGGCGCTGCTGTTCCTGTATCGGGAGGTCTTGGGGCTGGAGTTGGCATGGATGGAGAACGTGGTCCGGGCCAAGCGGCCGCAACGCTTGCCTGTGGTGCTGTCGCGGGCACAGGTGTCACGCTTGCTGGAGCGTCTGGCGGGGCGGGAAGCGCTGATGGCGGGTCTGCTCTACGGCAGCGGATTGCGCGTGATGGAATGCGCGCGTCTGCGCGTCAAGGATGTGGACTTGGAGCGCAATGAACTCACGGTCCGCGATGGCAAGGGCGGCAAAGACCGGATGACGGTGCTGCCCGGCGCACTGCGTCAATCCTTGTCGCGGCAGCTGGTCGAGGTACGCCTGCTGCACGCGCGTGACCTGGCGTGCGGACTGGGACGGGTGTACTTGCCGCATGCACTTGCCCGGAAGTACCCGAATGCAGCGGCCGAGACAGCCTGGCAGTATGTGTTTCCAGCGACGCGCATCTCGCTGGACCCTCGCGATGGTGTGCGCCGGCGCCATCATATCGACGAGAAGGTCTTGCAGGCAGCGGTGCGCCGTGCCGCGCTTGAGGCCGGGTTCGACAAGCCGGTGACACCGCATACGTTGCGCCACTGCTTTGCGACCCATCTGTTGGAGGCGGGTGCGGATATCCGGACGGTACAGGAGCTGCTCGGCCACAAGGACGTGACCACTACCCAGATCTATACCCATGTGCTCAATCGCGGCGCGCGCGGGGTGCTCAGTCCGTTGGATCGCTGAAGCCCGCCTTCGGTTCCAGCCTGTGCCGGTCAGCATCGTGGTCCCGTTCGAGGTGCCGCCTCCCCGTAGGGGAGCCGGCATCCTGACGCGTGCTGCCGCCCGCACTCACACCATCGGCAGGTTGAGCCCCTGCTCTTTTGCGCAGGCCTTGGCGATCTCGTAGCCGGCATCGGCATGACGCATGACGCCGGTGCCGGGGTCGTTCCAGAGGACGCGGGCGATGCGCTTGTCGGCGGCTTCGCTGCCGTCGCAGACGATGACGACGCCGCTGTGCTGGCTGTAGCCCATGCCGACGCCGCCGCCGTGGTGCAGGCTGACCCAGGTCGCGCCGCTGGCGACATTGAGCATGGCGTTGAGCAGGGGCCAGTCGGAGACGGCGTCGCTGCCGTCGAGCATGGCTTCGGTCTCGCGGTTGGGCGAGGCAACGGAGCCGGAGTCGAGGTGGTCGCGGCCGATGACGACGGGCGCCTTCAGTTCGCCGTTGCGGACCATTTCGTTGAAGGCCAGGCCCAGCTTGTCGCGCAGGCCGAGGCCGACCCAGCAGATGCGGGCGGGCAGTCCCTGGAAGCTGATGCGCTCGCGCGCCATGTCGAGCCAGCGGTGCAGGTGGGCATCGTCGGGGATCAGTTCCTTGACCTTGGCGTCGGTCTTGTAGATGTCTTCGGGGTCGCCGGACAGGGCGACCCAGCGGAACGGGCCGATGCCGCGGCAGAACAGCGGGCGCACGTAGGCGGGAACGAAGCCGGGGAAATCGAAGGCATTCTTCAAGCCTTCATCGAACGCCATCTGGCGGATGTTGTTGCCGTAGTCGACGGTCGGGATGCCCCGGGCGTGGAAGTCCAGCATCGCCTGCACGTGGGTGCGCATCGAGGCCTTGGCGGCATCGCGGACGCGGTCGGGATCCGACTGTTGCGCCGCCAGCCATTGTTCGACGGTCCAGCCGGACGGCAGGTAGCCGTGCACGGGATCGTGGGCGCTGGTCTGGTCGGTCACGCAGTCCGGGCGTACGCCGCGGCGCACGAGTTCGGGCAGGATGTCGGCGGCATTGCCGAGCAGGGCGATTGACTTGGCTTCGCCGCTGGCGGTGTAGCGGGCGATGCGCGCGAGTGCGTCGTCGAGGTCGCTGGCCTGTTCGTCGACGTAGCGCGTGCGCAGGCGGAAGTCGATGCAACGCTGCTGGCACTCGATGTTGAGGCTGCTGGCGCCGGCCAGCGATGCGGCCAGCGGCTGTGCGCCGCCCATGCCGCCGAGTCCGGCGGTCAGGATCCACTTGCCGCTGAGGTTGCCGCCGTAATGCTGGCGTCCCATCTCGACGAAGGTTTCATAGGTGCCCTGCACGATGCCCTGGCTGCCGATGTAGATCCAGCTGCCGGCGGTCATCTGGCCGTACATGGCCAGGCCCTTGCGGTCGAGTTCGTTGAAGTGTTCCCAGGTCGCCCAGTGCGGGACGAGGTTGGAGTTGGCGATCAGCACGCGCGGCGCATCGACATGGGTGCGGAACACGCCGACCGGCTTGCCGGACTGCACCAGCAGGGTTTCGTCGTCGCCCAGCGTGGTCAGGGTCTCGATGATCCTGTCGTAGCTTTCCCAGTCGCGCGCGGCGCGGCCGATGCCGCCATAGACGACCAGTTCATGCGGGCGCTCGGCGACGTCGGGATGCAGGTTGTTCATCAGCATCCGCAACGGCGCTTCGGTCAGCCAGCTCCTGGCGGTGAGCGTGCTGCCGGTAGGGGCGATGATGGTGCGGCTGGCATCGAGGCGGGTCATGCGGACGTCCTTTGTGCTGAGGCGAATGACAGGCAGGCGTGCAGTACCTGCTGCAACGTGTTGCGGAGGGGGGCGGCGTAGGCTGGGTCGAAAGCCGGGGGCCAGTTGGCCTCGGTGACGACACCGGGTTCGGGCATGTAGCCGCGGCAGCCGAGTTCCATCTGGATCGAATGCACGCCATTGGCGGGGTTGGCGTGCTGGCGGGTGATCCAGCCACCCTTGAAGCGGCCGTTGCGGACGTGGCTGTACCCACTGCCGGCGCAGATGCGCTCGACGGCATCGGTCAGCACCGGGTCGCAGCTGGCATCGTCGTTGCTGCCGATGTTGAACTGCGGGAGTTCGCCTTCGAACAGGTGCGGGATGCGCGAGCGGATCGAATGCGCGTCGTAGACGACGATGCCGGGATGCAGCGCACGCAGGCGGCGGATCTCCTGCGCGAGTGCGACGTGGTAGGGGTCGAACCAGGTGGTGCGCCGCCGCGCGACCTCGGCGTCGTCCGGCGCCCGCCCGGGCAGGTACAGCGGGGTGTCGTCGAAGGTGTTGGTCGGGCACAGGCCGGTGGTGTTCTGGCCGGGATACAGCGAGACCCCGCTGGGGTCGCGGTTGACGTCGATGACCGAGCGCGAGATCGCGGTGCGGAGGGTGGTGGCGCCCATGTCGTGCGCGAAGTCGTAGAGCTTGTGGATCCACCAGTCGGCATCGCGGCGTGCGAGCCACGGCGAGACGTAGTCCGGCAGCAGGCTGTCGGGCAGGTCGGTGCCGGTGTGCGGGAAGCTGACGATCAGCGGGGCGTCGCCGCGGCGGATCTCCAGCCAGTCGTGCTGCAGTGGCGCGTGCTGCGCGTTCATGCCTGCAGCTCCGGCAGCAGCGGCTGCAGCGTGCGGGTCAGCGCGCCGCTGCGCACCAGTGCGGTGGCGGTGAGCAGGTCGGGGTGGAAATAGCGGTCGTCCTGCAGCGTCGGTACCTGGCGGCGCAGCTGCGCGCGCACGTCTTCGAGCGCGGCGCTGGAGCGCAGCGGCGCATGGAAGTCGCAGCCCTGCGCGGCGGCCAGCAGTTCGATGCCGACGACATGCGCGGCGTTGGCGGCCATCTCCAGCAACCGGCGCGCGCCGTGCGCGGCCATCGAGACGTGGTCTTCTTGGTTGGCCGAGGTCGGGATCGAATCGACGCTGGCCGGATAGGCGCGCTGCTTGTTCTCCGACACCAGCGCGGCGGCGGTGACCTGCGGGATCATGAAGCCGGAATTGAGGCCGGGTTTCGGGGTCAGGAACGCGGGCAGGCCCGACAGTGCCGGATCGACCAGCATCGCGGTGCGGCGTTCGCTGATCGAACCGATTTCGCAGACCGCCATCGCCAGCATGTCGGCGGCGAATGCGACCGGTTCGGCGTGGAAGTTGCCGCCCGACAGCGCTTCCAGCGTGTCGGCGAACACCAGCGGGTTGTCGGAGACGCCATTGGCTTCGATCGACAGCGTGGTGGCCGCCTGCCGCATCAGGTCGAGCACCGCGCCCATGACCTGCGGCTGGCAGCGCAGGCAGTAGGGATCCTGCACGCGGGCATCGTTGTCGCGATGCGATTCGCGGATCGCCGAGCCCTGCATCAATGCGCGCAAGGCATCGGCGGTCGCGATCTGTCCGGGCTGGCGGCGCAGTGCGTGGATGCGCGGATCGAACGGCGTGTCCGAGCCCTTGGCCGCCTCGACTGACAAGGCGCCGGCGACCAGCGCGGCCTGGAATACGGTCTCGATCTCGAACAGGCCGGCCAGCGCGTTCGCGGTCGAGAACTGGGTGCCGTTGAGCAGGGCCAGGCCTTCCTTGGCGCCGAGCGTGACCGGTGTCAGTCCGGCGCGGGCCAGTGCATCGACCGCAGGCAGGCGTTCGCCGCCGATGAAGGCTTCGCCGACGCCGATCATCACGCCGGCCATGTGCGACAGCGGCGCGAGGTCGCCGGAGGCGCCGACCGATCCCTGGCTCGGGATCACCGGGATCACGTCGTGCACCAGCATGGCTTCGAGCAGCGCGAGCGTGTCGGGATGGATGCCCGACGCGCCCTGCGCGAGGCTGGTCAGCTTGAGCGCCAGCATCAGGCGGGCGACCGGCAGCGGCATCGGCTCGCCGACGCCGGCCGCGTGCGACAGCACGATGTTGCGCTGGAGGGTGGCGAGGTCTTCGCGCTCGATGCGCACGCTGGCGAGTTTGCCGAAGCCGGTATTGATGCCGTAGACGGGCTCGCCGCGATCGACGATGCGCTGCACCGCGTCGGCACTGCGCGCGACTGCGTCGAGGCAAGCGGGATCAAGGCGGATGGCGGTGCCATCGGCGGCCTGATAGATCGCACGCCATTGCGCGAGGGTGATGTCGCCGGGCGTCAGGACGATGGCAGCACTCATGCCGGGTTTCCTTTCCAGATACGTGAATGAAGGGGGTTGAAGCCGATGCGGTAGACCAGGTCCGCGGGTTGGCCGATGTCCCAGATCGCGAGGTCGCAGCGCTTGCCGGTTTCGAGCGTGCCGGTGTCGTCCAGCCGCCCGAGCGCGCGCGCGGCTTCGCGGGTAAAGCCTGCGATGCATTCGTCGACGGTCATCCGGAATAGCGTCGCGGCCATGTTCATCGCCAGCAGCGGACTGGTCAGCGGCGACGTGCCGGGATTGCTGTCGGTCGCCAGCGCCATCGGCACGCCGGCCGCACGCAGCGCGGCGATCGGCGGGACCAGGGTTTCGCGGGTGAAGTAGAACGCGCCCGGCAGCAGCACCGCGACGGTGCCGGCGGCGGCCATCGCGGCGACGCCGGCGTCGTCGAGGTGTTCGATGTGGTCGGCCGACAGTGCGCCCAGGCCGGCCGCCATTTCGGCGCCATGCTGGTTGCTCAACTGTTCGGCATGGATGCGGGTCGCCAGGCCATGCGCGCGCGCCGCTGCCAGCACCTGCGCGGACTGCTCGCGCGAAAACGCGATGCGTTCGCAGAAGACGTCGACGGCGTCGGCCAGGCCGGCCGCCGCGACCGCCGGGATCATCGTCCCGCAGACTTCGTCGACGTAGGCCTGCGCGTCGCGTCCGGCCGGGATGGCGTGCGCGCCGAGGAAGGTCGCGACGACGTCGACCGGCTGCGTGTGGCGGATCCGCGCGATCGCGCGCAGCAGCTTCAGTTCGTCTTCCAGCGTCAGGCCATAACCGGACTTGATCTCGAGGGTGGTGACGCCCTCGGCCAGCATCGCGCGCAGGCGCGGCAGGCTTTCCGCGACCAGGCCGGCCTCGTCGGCGGCGCGGGTCGCGCGCACGGTCGAGGCGATGCCGCCGCCGGCCCGTGCGATGTCCTCGTAGCTGGCGCCCTGCAGGCGCTGCTCGAACTCGCCGGCACGATCGCCTGCATAGACCAGATGGGTGTGGCAGTCGATCAGGCCGGGGCTGATCCAGCGGCCTTCGCCGTCGATGCGATGGTCGGCCGTGAACGCCGGTGCGGCATCGGCAGGGCCGGCGTACACGATGCGGCCGTCGGCACTGGCCAGCAGCCCGTCCTCGACGATGCCGAGCCCGGCGCGGGACGATGCCAGCGTCATCAAGCGGGCGTTGAACCAGAGGGTGTCGCAATGCATCTCGGGGGCCAACCTGTGGCAGACTATTTGTATATACAATATGACCATCCTTGGTGAGGTGTCCAGTGGCGGAGCAGAACATCACGAGCGGGCAGCGGTTCTGGGCGGGCGCAGCCCTGCTGCCGGGCGGCTGGGCGACGGGCGTCGCCATCGATATCGACCGGGGCCGCATCGTCGGCGTGCAGCCCGATGTCGAGGCCGTGCCCGGTGACCAGCGGCTGCAATGCGTGGTGCCTGGACTGGGCAATCTGCATAGCCATGCGTTCCAGCGCGGCATGGCGGGGCTGGCCGAGATCGGCGGCGGCGACGGCGACAGCTTCTGGAGCTGGCGCAACCTGATGTACCGCTTCCTCGAGCGGCTGCAACCCGAGGATGTCCACGCGATCGCCGCGCAGGCCTATGCCGAGATGCTCGAAGCCGGCTTCACCCGCGTCGGCGAATTCCATTACCTGCATCACGATCCCGACGGCCAGCGCTATGCCGACCCGGCGGAGATGGCCGCGCGCATCGCCGCTGCCGCAGACGAGACCGGCATCGGCATGACGTTGCTGCCGGTGTTCTATGCGCATTCGGGCTTCGGCGGGCAGCCGCCAACGCCAGCGCAGCGCCGCCTGATCCACGACATCGACGGCTTCGAGCGCCTGTTGCAGGGCTGCCGTGTCGCGTTGTCGGGCATCGACGACGCGGTGCTCGGCGTGGCGCCGCACAGCCTGCGCGCGGTTACCGCCGCGCAGCTCGCGCAGTTGCCGGCGCTGGTCGATGGCCCGGTGCATATCCACATCGCCGAGCAGGTGGCCGAGGTCGAGGCCTCGCTGGCGTGGTCGGGCCAGCGGCCGGTGCAATGGCTGTACGCCAACATGCCGGTGGATGCGCGCTGGTGCCTAGTGCATGCGACCCATCTCGACGATGCCGAGCTCGAGGCGATCGTCGACAGCGACGCGGTGGTCGGCCTGTGCCCGATCACCGAAGCCAACCTCGGCGACGGCCTGTTCCCGTTGCGCGCGTTTTCCGATGCGGGTGGCCGCTTCGGCGTGGGCTCGGACTCGAACGTCTACATCGATGCCGCCGAGGAACTGCGCCTGCTCGAATACGGACAACGGCTCACGCACCAGCGCCGCAACGTGCTGGTGGGCGATGCCAGGCGCTCGACCGGCCGGCACCTGTTCGAAGCGGCGCTGCAGGGCGGCGCGCAGGCGCTCGGGGTGGCGACGGGCCTGAAGGTGGGCGCGCCTGCTGACCTGGTCGAACTCGATCCCTCGCATCCCGCGCTGGTCGCGCGCCATGGCGATGCGATCCTTGACAGCTGGCTGTTCGCTGCCCGTAATGGCGCGGTCAAATCGGTATGGCGACAGGGACGCAGGCTTGTGGCCGAGGGTCGCCACGTCGCCCGCGAACGCATCCAGGCGCGCTACCAGCAGGCATTGTCGGCACTGCTGCGGGGTTGACGATGTCGACGAGGGCCTGGGCTGGCGGCAAGGTAATGTCTATGCGCATGGAGCGTGGCTGAGTGAAACCCCATCGTGTGAGCCCGCTCAACCAACGCATCCGCATGGACATCGAGGGCAACATCCTCAGCGGCAAGTGGCCGCCCGGCCATCGGATCCCGTTCGAGCACGAGCTGATGACCCAGTACGACTGTTCGCGGATGACCGTCAACAAGGTGCTGTCGTCGCTGGCCGAAAAGGGCATGATCGAACGCCGCCGGCGCGCGGGCTCGTTCGTGGCGCGCCCGCATCCGACGATCGAGTCGGTGGCGCTGGAGATCCCGGACATCCCCTCGGAAGTGGCCAACCGCGGTTACGTGTACCGCTTCCAGTTGCTGTCGCGCCGCCGCCGCAAGGCGCGCAGGCTGGTGGCGCACGAAGTGGAACTGTCCAGCGACGACATGGTGCTGGCGCTCGACAGCGTGCACTACGCCGACGATGCGCCGTTCGCGCTGGAGGAACGCGTGCTGTCGCTGGCCGCGGCGCCGCAGTCGCTGGACATGGACTTCTCGACGACGCCTCCCGGCAGTTGGCTGCTGCAGAACGTGCCGTGGACGCGTGCGCGCCATCGCATCACCGCGATCAACCTCGATGCCGCGCAGTCGCGGCTGCTGCAGGTCGCGGTCGGCACTGCCTGCCTGGTCATCGAGCGCCAGACCTGGGTGGGCGAGCAGGCGATCACCTACGTCAAGCAGATCTTCCTGGGCGATGCCTACGACCTGATCGCGCATTTTTCGCCCGGCGGTTCGCGCCAGGGCTGAGACGCGCAGCGACTGGCAAGCAGTGAGTGGCACGCACTGACGTCCGCTCGCCTGCGTGCGGTCCACCGTGGGCATGGCCTACGATAGCGGTTGCGATTCCACCGTCCGGATGCCGACATGCCCGCAAGCAGCAAGCGCCAGGCGCTGATCCAACGACTGGAGACCGAGGCGCGCACGTCGCCGGGGACTTATCGACTGAAGCTGGCCCTGCTGGCCGCCGCCGGCTACGCGGTGTTGATCGCGTTGTTGCTGCTGGTGCTGGCTGCGCCGCTGGCGATCGCGTGGCGGGTGTTTGTCGATGGCGTGCGGCCGGGGCCGGAGATCGCCTATGCGCTGCTGTTGCCCGGCTTGATGGCCGTGGTGCTGGTGCGGGCATTGTGGATCCGCTTTGGCGAGCCCGATGGCCATCGGCTTGCGCCCAACGAGGCGCCCGAGTTGCAGCGCGAGATCGAGCGCCTGCGCCGCGAGATCGGCGCGCCACCATTGCAGGGCATCCACATTGATGGCGAGCTCAACGCCGCCGCCGTCTACATGCCGCGCATGTTCGGACTGCTCGGCCATCACCACCACCTGGTGCTCGGCCTGCCGCTGATCGCCCTGCTCGAGCGCGACGAGCTGCTGGCGGTGATCGCGCACGAGTTCGGTCACTTCGGCGGGCAGCACGGGCGTTTCACCGGCTGGATCTATCGCGTGCGGCTGAGTTGGTATCGCGTGCTCGAGGGCCTGTCGGGCCACTCCGCGGTGCTCTCGCGCCTGCTCGGCAAGTTCTATGGCTGGTATGTGCCGTACTTCAATGCCTACAGCCACGTGCTGGCCCGCGCGCACGAATACGAGGCCGATGCGGCCTCGGCGCGTGCGGTCGGTCCGGCGGTCGCGGCCAGTGCGTTGATCCGTGTCGAATGGGGCGCGCGTCGCCTGCACGCGCGGTTCTGGCCATCGGTGTTCGCGCGCACCAGCAGCCAGGGCCATCCGCCGGCGATGGTGCTGGCGCAGATGCAGCGCGCGCTGGCCAGCGAGGGCGATGGCGCCGGTGCGCAGATCGAACGCCTGTTGCAGGTCGCGCGGCAAGCGGCGGACCCGGACGATACCCATCCACCGCTCGCGAAGCGTATCGAGGCGATGCAGGCCTCTCCGCGGTTGCTGCCACGCACGCAGTCCGCGCTGGCATTGCTGGGCGATGCCGCGCCGGCGATCGAGCGCCGGCTGGAGAACGCATGGCGCGAAGGCGTGCGTGCGCATTGGCGCGCGCGCCACGACGCGGCGGCCAGCGAGCGCTCGCGACTGGCCGAACTCGACGTGGCTGGCAGCCTGACGCCGGAACAGCAGGTCGAGCATGCGCGGCTGGCACAGCGCATCCGCATCGATGTCGACGCGCTGCCGTTATTCGAACGTGCCTTGCAGGCCAAGCCCGACAGCGCGCTCGCGCTGCTGCAGGCGGGCGTGCTGCAGCTGGAGCGTGGCGACGCAGATGCCGGGGCCGCGCGCCTGCACCAGGCGCTACAACGCGATGCGGGTACGCTGCGGCCGCTGCTGGTGGAGCTGGACCGGCTCGAAGCCGATCCCGATCTCGATGCGGCGACCGTCGCGGCCGTATCCGCGCTGCGCGCCGGCATCGCGCCGCGGATACAGGCGCAGCAGGCCCGCGATGAGGTCTTCGCTGCTGGCGACACGGGCGGTGCAGACAGGACCGCCCCCCGACTCCAGCGGCACGATGTCGACGCTGCGGGCCTGCAGCGCCTGCGGCGTGTACTGGCGCGCGAGCCGCGTATCGCCAGGGCCTGGCTGGTGCTGCGTTCGCCGCAGATGCAGGAAGACGCACCGCATTACCTGGTGTTGCTGGACTGGAAGGGCTCGGTTGCTGGCGAGGCGTCCGCGCTGCCGCAACTGGCCAAGGCAGTGGATCTGCCCGGCGAACTGAGCGTGTTCACCGGCAGCAACGCCGCCGGGCTGGCGCGCGACGTCAAGGACACCGGCGGCGAGCCGGTGTTCGTGCGCGGCGCGCGCTGACGGCGCGCGGTCGCATCCCATGCACCGGTGCATCCCGTATACCGGCGAGGCACGGCGGGCCGGTCCCAGGCTGTGTTCATGTTGCAGCGATGTGACCGCACTGCGCTGCAGTCGCGCGCGATGGCGTGCGCAGGTGGCGCCATCGCGGGCGTCGTGCGGGGTGTGCCATGGCGCCGATCCGGCGGGCTTGCGGCGGTGATCGCACCCCTGCCGGGTCGCAGGCTCTAGAATGCACGCTTTCCCCCGCAAGCCGGAAGCGCGCCAATGACCGCCTGGTCCACCGACCTCGCCCGCAAGACCTACTCGATCCCGCATTGGGCCGAGGGCTATTTCGATGTCGACGACGCCGGTCGCATCCTCGTGCGGCCGCAGGGCGACAAGGGTCCGTCGATCGCGTTGCCCGAGGTCGTCGACATGGCCCAGCAGCGCGGCGCCAACCTGCCGTTGCTGGTGCGTTTCCCCGACATCCTCGGCGACCGCCTGGGCAAGCTGCAGGCGGCGTTCGCGCAGGCGCAGGCCGACTGGGATTACCAGGGCGGCTACACCGCGGTCTATCCGATCAAGGTCAACCAGCATGCGGGCGTGGCCGGCACGCTGGCGTCGCACCATGGTGAGGGCTTCGGCCTGGAGGCCGGCAGCAAGCCCGAGTTGATGGCGGTGCTGGCGTTGTCGCGTCCGGGCGGGCTGATCGTCTGCAACGGTTACAAGGATCGCGAGTACATCCGCCTGGCGTTGATCGGGCGCAAGCTCGGCATGCAGACCTTCATCGTGGTCGAGAAGCCATCCGAGTTGCCGCTGGTGCTGGAAGAGGCCAAGGCGCTCGGTGTGACGCCGGGCATCGGCGTGCGCATGCGGCTGGCGTCGCTGGGCGCGGGCAAGTGGCAGAACAGCGGCGGCGACAAGGCCAAGTTCGGGCTGTCGCCACGCCAGGTGCTGGACCTGTGGAAGGCGCTGCGCGATGTCGGCATGACCGACTGCCTGGGCCTGCTGCATTTCCACATGGGTTCGCAGATCTCCAACGTGCGCGACATCGCCAATGGCATGCGCGAAGCCACGCGCTACTTCGTCGAGCTGTCCAAGCTGGGCGCGAAGATCAGCCATGTCGACGTCGGCGGTGGCCTGGGCATCGACTACGAAGGCACGCGTTCGCGCAGCTTCTGCTCGATCAACTACGGCGTGCTGCAGTACGCGTCCAACATCGTGCAGCCGCTGGCCGATGCCTGCGCCGAGCACCAGCTGCCGCCGCCGCGCATCGTCACCGAGTGCGGCCGCGCGATGACTGCGCACCACGCGATGCTGGTGTCCAACGTGGTCGAGGTCGAGGAAGCGCCGGAAGGCCGCGTGCCCGACGTCCACGACGACGAGCCCAGCGTGGTCCGCCACCTGCGCGAGATCCATGCCGAACTCGATACCCGTCCGGCGGTCGAGCTGTTCCAGGACGCGCAGCATTTCCATGCCGAAGGCCTCAGCGCCTACGCGCTCGGTCACATCGACCTGGTGCATCGCGCGCGCATCGACGACCTGTTCTATGCGATCGCCCATGGCGTGCGCGAGCGGCTGAGCTACGACGAGCGCAACCACCGTCCGGTGCTCGACGAGCTGGGCGAGCGGCTGGTCGACAAGTACTTCGTCAACTTCAGCGTGTTCGAATCGATGCCCGATGTCTGGGCGATCGACCAGGTGTTCCCGATCGTACCGATCGAGCGTCTCAACGAGCTGCCCGAGCGCCGCGGCGTCATCGCCGACATGACTTGCGATTCCGACGGCAAGATCGATACCTATGTCGAGAACGAAGGTCTGGATACCTCGCTGCCGCTGCATTCGCTGAAACCCGGCGAAAGCTACCGGTTGGGCTTCTTCCTGATCGGCGCCTACCAGGAAATCCTGGGCGACATCCACAACCTGTTCGGCGATACCGATGCGGTCGAAGTGCGCGTCAATGGCGACGGCTACACGCTGAGCCAGCAGCGCCGCGGCGACACCACCGACGTGATGCTGGATTACGTGGGCTACAAGCTCGACGACCTGCGCCGGATCTACAAGGCCAAGGTCGGCGCGGCCGACATCAGCCCGTCCGAGGCCGCGCGCCTCAATGAGGCTTTGGAATCGGGACTGACCAGCTACACCTATCTCGACGACGCTCCCCAGGGCTGAACGTGGGGCTGCGTATTGGCTTGGCGTCAGAATCGTTCTGACGCCTGACGTCAGAGCATGCCGGGCCGGAAGCGGGACTTCCGGCTGATCGTCCGAGACGAGGTGCGGAACACGCCGTCGCCGCTGTAGTGCAGCAGCTCCGGTGTCTTCGGCGACACCGCGGCCTGCGCCTTGACGATCTCGAAGATGAAGAAGTTGTAGCGCTCGACCATCGCGTCGTCATGCAGCCTGCATTCGAAATGCGCATGGCATTGCGCGATGCGCGGTGCGGACACCTGGCGTGATGGCCTCCGGTCTAGCCCGAAGCGTGCGAACTTGTCGGTGTCGGCGCCGCTGCAGTTGCCGATGCCGACCACGACATCGGTCAGCGCGGTGGTCGGCAGGTTGATGACGCATTCGCCGCTGCTGCGGATCATGTCGAAGCTGTGGTTGCCGGCCGAGATCATGCAGCCCACCAGCGACGGGCTGAATTCCAGCACCGTGTGCCAGCCCAGGGTCATGATGTTGTCATGGCCCTGCCAGGATGAGCTCAGCAGCACGATCGGCCCGGGCTCGAGGAAATGCCGTGCCTCGGAGACCGGGACATGGCGCTTTGCGCTGCGTCGCTGGACCGGCTTGCGGGGCATGGCGGTGCCTGCGTCAGCCCGGCTCGCGGTGGACCTGGAAGCCGGCGAACGACTGGCTGACCGGCATCACCTCGATGCGGTTGATGTTGAGGTGCGGCGGCAGGTTCGCGATCCACCACAGCGTCTCGGCGACATCCTCGCCGGTGATCGGATGGACGCCCTGGTACAAGGTATCGGAGGCGGTCTGGTCGCCGCTGGTGCGCACCAGCGTGAATTCGGTTTCGGCCATGCCCGGCTCGACCGAGGTGACGCGCACGCCGGTGCCGTGCAGGTCGCTGCGCAGCCCCAGCGAGAACTGGCTGACGAAGGCCTTGCTGCCGCCGTAGACGTTGCCGCCGGGATAAGGATAGCTGGCGGCGATCGAGCTGATGTTGAGGATCGCGCCACGGCGTTCGATCAGGGTCGGCAGCAGCGCATGCGTCAGCGTGGCCAGGGCGGTGATGTTGGTGTCGATCATCTGCCGCCATTGCGCGAGGTCCGCGCGCTGCGCCGGTGCGGTGCCGAGCGCGAGGCCGGCATTGTTGACCAGCACGTCGACGTCGCGGAAACCTGCGGGCAATGCCGCCAATGCATCGCGCGTGGCCGCTTCATCGCGGATGTCGAACGCGGCGACATGCAGCCGTTCGCTGCCATGGGTGTCGAGCAGGGCCTGCAGGCGATCGGCGCGGCGACCGGTGGTGACGACGCGCCAGCCGCCTGCGAGGAAACGGGCGACGGCCGCGGCGCCGAAGCCGGAGGTACCGCCGGTGATCAGGATGGTCTTGGTCATGCCGCGATTCTAGGACGGATCGCGCCGGCGATGAATGCCCCATCGCTTTAGAAGGCCTTGCGGCACCAGCGAAGCCCGCGTCAGTAGAGATTCTTCTTGTAGTCGCTGTCGAGCCCTTTCTGCATCAACCCCGGGATCGAGATCGTGGTCCGCACCAGTGCGGCCTGCAGACCACGAGACCGGCTGAGCTTGACGTGCGCCTTGAAGATCTCGGCAGGTTCCAGCGTGTGCGGCGGACGCGGGCGCGCCGGCCAGGGTCGCGCGCGTGCAAGGGCCGCGCTGGGTTGCAGGCACAGGCTGGAGGGTTCGACGCAGGTCGCGAGCCTGGGCGTCTTGTCCTGCACGCGGAACAGGCTGCGCATGTCCTCGTCGGCGTCGAGTCTTGCGCTGCCGGTGACGTGCAGCGCCTGGTGGCGGCCGGGCACCAGCGCCAGGATCGCGATCCGCGACTGCGCCAGGATGTTGCGGAAGCTGTCGACGCGGCGATTGCCGGGGCGGTCCGGGAACCAGATCGCGCCATCGTGCATGCGCAGCAGCGCGCCTGTCGGGTCGCCCTTGGGGCTGAGGTCGGTGCGGCCCTCGTGGTCCATGGTGGCCAACAGCATGAAGCGGGCGTCGTCGATGAAGCTGCGGGTGTCGCCCTGCGTCTCGTCCTGCGCAGCATCACCGGGTGCGTCCGCGGATGCGTCGGGGGGCGCGTCGATGCCAGCCGGCGACGTCCAGAAGTCGGAGCGGATCACGGCCTTGGCGCAATGCAGGTAGCACTCTTCCACGGCGACGCGCACCTCTCCGCCATCGACGGTGAGCACGCGCCCGTTGACGCGCAGCGTCTCGCCCATGCCCGGCACCATCATCAGCGAGCCGAAGCCTTGGCCGGCGCGGACCTGCTCGGGCGCGTCCAGCAGCGCCAACGGAAGCGACAGATGATGGGCGTCGATCGCGTGCGCGAAGCCTTCAGGGCCGCCGGCCGGGCTGATCGCGATGCCGCTGTCGTCGCCGAACGCCGCGAACAGCAGGGGGCACGCCGCCAGCCAGGCGATCGCATGCGCGTCGAGATGATCGATGACCTTGAGATCGCGCGGCCCCGGCAGTGTGCCGATGCAGGTCTCGAGGGCGGCCGTGCTGTCGATGTCTTGGCGCATGCGGGTGACTCCGTGTGCAGGGAGGCTGCGGTGCTGCGTTTACTGCGGATGCTCGGGGGACCGCGGAGGCGTGCGCGTGAGCGTCGCGGCGGGCAGGGCCCAGACGCTGTTGGGGTCGCCGCGATGGGCACGGCGCAGGGTGGCGGCGGCCATGCGCCAGAACGCGACGGCCATGCACAGCGCGGTGGCGTCGATCAGGAAGCGATGCCAGTTCCCGTGCAGCATCGCGGCCAGCAGGTGCTCGCCGGCGCCGAGCCAGCCGGCGACCGGGATCGCGGCGGTCAGCACCGCGCACAGCCGCAACAGTTCATGGCCCGCGCGCGCCGGGGGCCGCAGCAGTGCCCAGGCGACGCAGACGAAGAACACCGTGAAGTAGCTGCGCGGTACCCAGCCGTGTGGCAGCAGCGCGCCGGCCAGGAACACCGCCGAGACGCCCGCCACGCAGCCCAGGCACACGCCGAGCGTCAGCCCGGCCATGATGCGCGTGCGCCGCGGTTGCGCGACCTGCCGGCGCTTGCGTCGCGCTTCGACCCACAGCAGGTTGCCGCTGTAGAACAGGAACGCGCCGGCCAGGCCGAGCAGGAAGTACAGCCACTTCACCGCGGACCGGCCGAAGTTGCCGTAGTGCACCGCCTGCAGTCCGCGCAGCATCGACATGCCCGGCGGATAGTCCTGCGGGCCGAGCGCGCGGATGACCTCGCCGCTGGCGGCATTCATCGCGACCATGCCCAGGTGGTTAAGGCTGCGTTGCGGCAGGTCGCCCGACAGCGTGACCCGCGCATTGGCATCGCCGGCGTCGTGATAGGACAGGCTGCTGACAGCGATGCCTGGCAGTGCGATGCCGGCGCGGCGCACGAGTTCGGCCACCGGCAGCATCGGGCGCGGCACGCCGGCCGGCTCGACATGCGGTGCGACCTCGAAATCCTGCTCCAGCACCTGCAGCAGCCGGTTCTCGAACACCAGGAACTGGAAAGGCGCCAGCATCAGGAAGCCGATCGTCAGCACCGCCCCGCTCCACGCGAACACGACATGGAACGGCAGCGACAGGATGCCGATGACATTGTGCGCGTCCTGCCACATGCGCTTGATGTTCTTGCCCAGGCGCAATGCGAACAGGTCTTTCAGGAAGCCCGGCGCGTAGATCACCACGCCACTGACCAGCGCCAGTCCGTACAGGATGCAGACCACGCCGAACAGGTAGGTGCCGAACAGCCGCGGCAGGCCGGCGGTGAAATGCAGGTCGTAGATGAAGTCGATGAAATCAGCACGCGCAGGCACCTCGGCAGTCGCACCGTCGTCGTCGGCCACGACCTTGTGCTGCTGCGCGGCCTGCTCGTCGTACCAGTACACCGCCGGCTGCGCGTCGCGTTCGCCCGGCAGCACCAGGGTCAGGTTGTGCGCAGCCTGCGGGTGGCGTTGCAGGACGTCGTCGAGCAGGGCCTGCGCGCGTTCGTTTGCGACGCCTGTCGCCGGCACCGTGGCCTGCGGGCGTTCCCAGCCCTGCAGTTCCTGCACGAACACGGTGATCGCGCCGGCGTAGAAGGCAATGAACAAGGCCATGCCGGTGACGATGCCGACCCAGGTGTGGACGGCCAGGAAGATCCGCAGCGTCGCGGCCTTCATGCCGGCAGCTCCGCCGCCCAGCCGAGCAGCTTGATCGCGTGGATCAGCCCGAAGCACAGTAGCGTCGAACCGCCCATCCACGCCCAGGCCCGCCCGCCGCTTCGGCTCAGGAACGCCAGCGACATCACGCCGATCCACAGCGGGAAGGCCATCAGCAACCAGGGCAGGGTGATCCGCGTCAGCTCGCCGGGCCACAGCAGCACGATCAGGCCGATGATGCCGACCGTCAGTGGGAGGCCGAGCAGGGCGGCGGCCAGCGATTTAGCCCACATCGCTGCGTGCCTGTGTGGTCAGTCCCCAGGCATCCAGGTACGGCAGCGCCACCAGCCCCAGCATCAGGGCGGTCAGCGCCGAGAACAGGCCCGCCCACAGGCCGAGCGCAGCGACCGCCACCAGGGCGGCCGCACAGACACACAGGCTGGCGCCGATGCGCAGCGCGCGTGCGTGTCCGCGCGCACGCACCCAGATGCGCTGGTGGGCGCAGGCCAGGTAGAACGCCGATGCGGCCAGCCAAGACAGCGACAGGAACATGAGCGACAGGAACAGGAAGGTCATCGTCGTGCTCAGTAGAAGCGATACTCGAAACCGATGCCGAGCACGCGCGGGGCGCCGAGGATCACGTTCGGGCTGTCATCGTTCCAGGTGTATTGCATGTACTCCTCGTCCAGCAGGTTGCTGCCGAACAGGTAGGCGGTCCATTCCTGTTCCTCGAAGCCGAAGCGACCGTTGACCAGCGTGCGTCCCGACAGCCGTCCCGCGTTCACGCCGATGCCCGGCGCGACGGTGCTGCGATGGCTGGCATTGAGGTTGACGAACCAGCCGTCGCTCCAGCGCAGGTTGCCGCCGATCGCCGACGTCCAGCGCGGTGCGTAGGGGAATTCGGCGCCGGTGTAGTCGTTGATCTGCGCGCCCAGTACGGTGTCGAACTCGTCGAAGCGCGTACGCGAATAGGCCAGCGATGCGTACCAGTCGAACGCCTCCGAGACCTGGTGGCGGGCTTCGAGTTCCAGGCCGTACAGATGGGCCTTGCCTGCGTTGACGGTATGGTTGTCGTACTCGTTGATGCCGAACGACGCGCTGACCTGCTTGTCCTTCCAGTCGATGTAGTAGAGGTTGGCGTTGAGACTCAGGGTATCGTCGAGCCATTGCGAGCGCAGCGACAGTTCCGCGTTCCAGGTGTACTCGGGGTCGTAGCCGAAGCTCTGGCCGCGCGCGACGTTGACGGTCGAGCCGCCAGAGCGATATCCGCGCTGGATGACCAGGGCTGTGGTCAGGTCTTCATTGACGACATAGCGCAGGCCCAGCTTGGGCAGGAAGGCGTCGAAGCTGCGCGTGTTCTGGGGAGTATTGCTGTTGGCCTGCTGGACCATGCCCAGGACGGCCTGGTTGATGCCTGCGATGGCCGGAGCGAGAGTTGGCCCGAACATGGCGGGATCGGGCAGGGTGCCCGCGAACGCCGCCGTGGAAATCGCGCCGTAGCGGTACTCCTCGCGATCCTGGCGGAAGCCGCCGAGCAGCGACAGGCGCTGGCCGAGGTCGTACTCGAAGTCGGCGAACAGGGCCAGGTTGCGCGCATGCGACGCACCATCGTTGGCGTAGTCGACCGGGATCACCGGCAACGCCTGGCCATACAGGCCGGCGACGTAGGCGGCCGTCCCCGTATCCAGCCCGGCGCCCTGCAGCACCAACGAGATCGTGTCGACGGGTGTGTTGACGTTGGTCTGGTTGATCTGGATGGTGGTCATGTCGCGCTGCGACGCATACAGGCCCACGAGGCCGCGCAGGCGATCGCCGCGATAGTGCACGCGGAACTCCTGCGACAGCGTCTTGAACCACTCGTCGGTGTCGCCGTAGGCCTCGGGGCGCTCGGTCAGGTCGGTGTCGAAGGTGCGGACCTGGTCCGTGTCGCTCCATGCCGTGACCGACGACAGCGACCACGGGCCCGCGTTGGCGTGCTCGACCTCGAGCGTCGCCAGTTGCGAGAGGACGTCGGAACCGGTGGCATGGTCGGAGGTGTTGATGCGATCGTCGTAGAGGTTGGGCACGTCACGACGCGCATAGGCATACATGTACGGGCCCTGGCGGTCGTCACGGGTGTAGGTCAGTCGTGCCGTCAGACCGGGAAGCGACTTCGGCGTCCACAGGAGCTTCGCGCGGGCCATCGTCGATTCGCGTGCGTCCTCGGTGTCGCCGCGGGTGGGATTGCGGATGAAGCCGTCGAACTTGCGATCTTCGACGGCCACGCGGAAGGCCAGCTCGTCGTCGATGAGCGGGCCGCCGCCGGCGAAACCGACCCGGCGGTCGGACGGGTCGGACACCAGCACGCGCGCGCGTCCGGACCAGTCCATCGAAGGATCCTCGGTGCGCAGCACGATCGCGCCGGCCAGCGCGTTCTCGCCCTGGATCGTCGATTGCGGCCCGCGCAGCACTTCGACCTGGGCGATGTCCCACAGGTCGGTGGGTCCGCTGTCGCTGACCTGGCTGGGCAGCGCGGCGCCGTCGAGATAGATGGTGGCCAGCGGGTTGGGCGCGCCCGCTTCGTTGGCGATGCCGCGGATGGTGAAGCCGCGATCGCCGTACATCTGGCTGACGTTGGCGGTGCGGTTGAGGATGTCGAACAGGCTCAGCAGGTTTTCCTGCTCGATCCGCACCGAGGTCGTCACCGCGACGCTGCTGAGCGTGTCCTGCAGCGAACGGTCGGATTTCTCGCCCTTGACGACGATCGCATCGAGGGTCTTCGCAGGGGAGTCGGCTGCGGCCGAGGGGCCGCTCTGCGCGTGCAGGGCGGGGATGGGCAACGACAAGGCAAGGGACAAGGCAACGGCCAGCGGACGAACGCGCATTCAATGCTCCAGAACAGGGACGGAGGATTGGCATGGCGACGGCTGTGCCTGGGCTGCGGGATGGCAGCCGCGATCGACGATCGCGGGCGGATCTTAACGGAATCTGGATGTTCTGCCATCGGTGGAATGACCGTGGCCGACGACCGGTCGTCGCAAGCCGCCGGTCCTGGGGAACGAAGGACGGGAAACGGGCGGCAGGCGTGGTCGCGCGGCCGGGGGGCCAGGACAGGCGGGTGTCAGCTTTTCCTGGGGGCGGCCTTCGCGGTCCTGCGGGCGGGCTTGGCGTCCGGCTCGCTGCCAGGCGCCGATGTCGATGTCGCCGCCGGCTTGCGCTTGCGTCCGGTCGACGATTTGCCGGTGGTCTTGGCCCGCGTGGCGCGATGCTTGTTCAACATGTCCTCGGCCAGCACGATGTCTTCCGACAGGATGCCTGCGGCCTTGGCGATCGCGATGCGCGCGGCCGCGCGGTTCTCGTCGGGGTTGGCCAGCAGCAGCTCGCGGATCGCCTCGCGCAGCGCGGTCTCGGCGTTGTGCTTGAGCTTGAGGTCGCTGCCCTGCCGGAACAGCGCCATCAGCGCATCGACAATCGGTTTGATCAGGGCGGCTTCGATGGGCATGTGCGTTGCGTAGAGCACCAGGCGGGACGACGGCCAGTATGCCGCCGGCGCGTCTCGCGGGCTGCGATGCGCGCCCCATTCGGCGTCACCGCCCCGTAGGGTATCGCCCGGTGGATGACGCGGTGGATGCCTGGGCCCGGAGGCGGAGCAGGCCGCGTCGTCATGCGCGGGCTGACAGGCGTCAGCCGTTGTCGCTGGATCGTGGGGGCGCCGTGGCGGTGATTGCGCCCGCCGTGACTGAGCCCGCTGTTACTGCGCCTTGATCGCCAGCGCGGGCAGGCCGCCGTTGCCGAGCTTCTGCTTGGCTTCGGCCAGATCGGTGGCGGTGCCATAGGGCCCCATGCGCACGCGGTAGACGGTCTTGCCGTTGGCGTCGCCGGATTCGACGCGGGCAGCCAGGCCCAGCAGTGCGATCCGTGCCTTCAGCGCTTCGGCATCGCCGGAGGCGCTGAAAGAACCGGCCTGTAGGATGTAGCGCGTGTTGTCGCCGGCAGCGGCCTGGACCGGAGGACGCGTGGCTGCGGCCGGAGTCGGCTGTGCCGCGGGGCTGATCGTCGCCGGGCGCGTGGTCGTGGCAGTCGCGGTGGACGGAGCAGGCGCTGTCGGGCTGGTGACGGCGGGGTCGGCGGCGTCCGGGTTGCGGGCCTGCTGCGCCTGCTCGTTGCGACGCTGGCGATCGGCTTCGGCACGTGCGCTGGCGGCGAGCTCGGCGTCGGTCATCGCGACTTCCTGCTCGGGCAGCACGGTATAGAAATCGTATTCCGGCTCGGCCAGCGGTGCGTCGGTCGTGGCCGGCGTACTGGGGCGTGCCGGCGTCGCCGCGGCCGGGGTCGCGTCATCCTCGTCGAGGGCGCTGATCGTCGGCTGCGCATCCGGATTGGCGCGCGGCCGGAAGAAGCCGTCTTCGCCTTCGGACTTCAGGAACTTCGGCGCCAGCATCACCGCCACCAGGGCCAGCAGCACGCCGATGATCAGCCACGCCCAGCCCGGCAGTCCGCTGGCGTTGCCGCCGCTGCGCCGGGCCTGTGATTTACCGCGTCTTGCTGCCATTACATTTTCTCCGGGGCGTCGATGCCAAGCAGGGCCAGGCCATTGGCCAGGATCTGGCGGACGGCCAGCGCCAGTGCCAGCCGCGCGTCGCGCACGGCCGCGTCATCGACCAGGAACTGATGATCGTTGTAATACGACTGGAAGCCTTGTGCCAACTCCAGCAGGTAGGTCGCGACCAGGTGCGGTTCGAGTTCGCTGCCGGCGGTGGCGACGATGTCCGGCCAGCGCGACAGGTCGATCAGCAGGTCGCGCAGCGAGGCGTCGGCGAGATCCAGCGGCTGCGACAGCCCCTGTTCGCGGTCGAACACCAGCCCGCGTTCGTCCATCTGCCGCAGCAGGCCGCAGATGCGCGCATGCGAGAGCTGCACGTAGTAGACCGGGTTGTCGAGCGACTGGCTGCGCGCCAGGTCGATGTCGAACACCAGCTGCGAATCGGGCTTGCGCGCGATCAGGAACCAGCGCACGGCGTCGGCACCGGCTTCCTCGATCAGGTCGCGCAGGGTCAGGTAACTGCCGGCGCGCTTGGACAGCTTCACTTCCTCGCCGCCGCGCATCACCGTGACCATCTGGTGCAGTACGTACTCGGGATAGTCGGCCGGGATGCCGGCGTCCAGCGCCTGCAGGCCGGCCTTCACGCGTGCCAGCGACCCATGGTGGTCGGCGCCGAGTTCGGTGATCGCGCGCTGGTAGCCGCGCTGCCATTTGCTGAGGTGGTAGGCGACGTCGGGCAGGAAGTAGGTATAGGTGCCGTCGGACTTGCGCATCACGCGGTCCTTGTCGTCACCGAAATCGGTGCTGCGCAGCCACAGCGCGCCACCTTCCTCGTAGGTATGGCCGTGGGCGACGAGTTCGCGCACGGTCTCCTCGACCTTGCCGTCGGCATACAGCGAGGATTCGAGGTAGTAGACGTCGAAGGCGACCCCGAACGCGGCCAGGTCGCCGTTCTGCTCGCGGCGCAGGTAGGCCACGCCGAAACGGCGGATCGCGTCCAAGTCGTCCGGGTCGGGAGAGCCGCTGACGGTCTGGCCTTCGATCTCGACGCTGTCGCCGCGCAGATAGGCCTGGGCGACATCGGCGATGTAGTCGCCGCGATAGCCGTCTTCGGGCCAGCCGGCGTCGTCGGGCTTGAGCCCGCGCGCGCGCGCCTGCACCGAGCGCGCGAGGTTCTCGATCTGCACGCCGGCATCGTTGTAGTAGTACTCGCGCTTGACCTGCCAGCCGTTGGCATCGAGCACGCGCGCGATGCAGTCGCCGATGACGCCGGCGCGGCCATGGCCGACATGCAGCGGGCCGGTCGGATTGGCCGAGACGTACTCGACGCCGGCGGTGCGGCCCTGGCCGCTGTCGTTGCGGCCGTACTGGTCGCCCTGCGCATGCACGGCGCGCAGCTGGCGCTGCCAGGCCTGGGCGGTCAAGCGGAAATTCAGGAAGCCAGGGCCGGCGATCTCGATCGCGCCGATGTCGTCATTGGCGGGCAGCGCGTCGATCAGCGCCTGCGCCAGCGCGCGCGGGTTGGAGCGCGCCGGCTTGGCCAGCAGCATCGCGGCGTTGGTCGAGAAATCGCCGTGGCTGCGATCCTTCGGCCGCTCGACGACGAAATCGGGCAGGGCGAGGTCGGCAGGCAGGGTGCCTTGGTGACGCAGGGCGGCGATGGCCTGTTCGACGTGGTGTCTGATCTGGCCGCGGAGCAATGATTTCACGGGTTCTGCAGGTGGGCTCGGGGGTCGGTCATTGTACGCGACTGCGGTCAGGGGCCCGGCTACGGCCTTGGCCGGCGCCGGGCGGGCTTCATGCTGGCGCCCGACCGTTGGCGCAGGCTCGTCTCGTCTCGCGGCAATGGCCAGCGTCAGCCGACAGGTAGGATCAGACGGGCGCCCCTGGCTTCAGATCCAGCCATGGGCCGCCAGTGAGACCGCAGGGCCATCGCCGACGACGAAGTGGTCGAGCAAGCGTACATCGATCAATGCCAACGATTGCTTCAGCTGCGCGGTCACGGCGCGATCTGCGGCACTGGGCACGCTGTTGCCGCTGGGGTGGTTGTGGCCCACGATCACTGCCGCCGCGTTGTGCGCCAGCGCCCGTCTGACGACTTCGCGTGGATGGACGTCGGCGCCGTCAATGGTGCCGCGGAAGAGTTCCTCGAATGCCAGCGTGCGATGCCGGGTATCGAGGAACAGTGCCGCGAAGACCTCGTGCTGTCGCGGGCGCAGCCGTTGCGAGAAGTAGCGGCCGGCGGCGGCCGGGTCGCTCAGCAGCTCGCCGCGCGCGATCTCTGCGGCGAGCTGGCGGTGCCCCAGTTCGAGCGCCGCCGCCAGGGCACAGGCGCGTGCCGGACCGAGGCCGGGCAAGGACGCCAGGTCGGAGGGGCTGCGTTCCAGCAGCGTGCGCAATGGGCCGTGTGTCACCAGCAAATGACGTGAAGTTGTCACCGCATCTCTGCCGCGCAGTCCCGAACCCAGAAAAATCGCCAGCAGTTCGGAGTCCGACAGCGCCGCGGGTCCGTGGGTCAGCAGCTTTTCGCGCGGACGTTCATGGGTTGGCCATTGGCGAATATTCATGGGAACTCCTGTGGACGAGGGGCGGTGGGGCGTCCCGTGGGCGATCCCGGGGCGTTGATGCATGGCGCATGACGCATTGCAGCGGGATCGGGGTGAGCGCGCAGCCGGTCGAGGGCGGACGATCGGGTAAGCTGTCGCACCGGATTTATGTAGGAATTGTCCGACGATGGCCGCAGACGCTCCCCGCTCCCTGGCTGGACGGCACCTGCTGTTGTGCGTGTCCGGCGGGATCGCGGTCTACAAGGCCGCCGACCTGGTGCGCCGCCTGCGCGAAGCCGGCGGCACGGTGCAGGTGGCGATGACCGATAACGCGCAGCGGTTCGTGGGTACCACGACGTTCCAGGCGCTGTCGGGCGCCCCGGTCCGCACCTCGCTGTGGGACGCGACCGCCGAAGCCGCGATGGGGCATATCGAACTCGCGCGCTGGGCCGACCGGATCATCGTCGCGCCGGCCACCGCCAACACGCTGGCCAAGTTGGCGCATGGCTTCGCCGACGACCTGGTCAGCACGCTGTGCCTGGCGACGACCGCGCCGCTGACCGTGTGCCCGGCAATGAACCACCGCATGTGGCTGCATCCGGCGACCCAGGCCAACATCGCGCTGCTGCGCGAACGCGGTGCCCAGATCATCGGGCCCGAGGACGGGCCGCTGGCCGAGGGCGAGTCCGGCCCCGGCCGCCTGTCGGAGCCGCTGGCGATCGTCGCGGCGCTGGCGCAGGCCTTCGGGCAGGCTTCCGATTCCCCTCCTTCTTCGCAGGCGACTGGCGCATGAGCGATGCATTCATTGGCAAGCGGATCGTGGTCAGCGCCGGCCCGACCTACGAAGACATCGACCCGGTCCGCTTCATCGGCAACCGCAGCAGCGGCAAGATGGGCTTCGCAGTCGCGGCGGCGGCCGTGGCCTGCGGCGCCGAGGTGGTGCTGGTCGCCGGGCCCGTGCACCTGCCCACGCCCGACGGCGTGCGCCGCATCGACGTGCGTTCGGCGGCGCAGATGCGCGATGCGGTGCTGGGCGAACTGCCCGCCGACCTGTACATCGGCGCCGCTGCGGTCGCCGACTACACGCCGCACGCCGTCGCCGAGAACAAGATCAAGAAGACCGGCGCGACGCTGACGTTGGAGCTGGTGCGCACCCCCGACATCCTGGCCGAGGTCGCGGTGCATCCGCTGCGCCCGCAGCTGGTGGTCGGCTTTGCCGCCGAGACCCACGACGTCGAGCACTACGCGCGCGACAAGCTCGCCCGCAAGCGGCTCGACCTGATCGCCGCCAATCGCGTCGGCACCAGCGAGGGCGGCTTCGAAAGCGACGACAACACGCTGGTGGTGTACTGGGCCGATGGCATGCGCCAGCTCGGGCCCGCCCCCAAGACCGGCGTCGCCTGCGACCTGCTGGCCCTCATTTCCGAACGGATACCCGCATGACCGATCGTTCCCCCGCCACTGCATCGTCGTTCCAGGCGCTGGAAGTGAAGATCCTGGACCCACGCTTCAATGGCGAGTGGCCGCTGCCGGACTACGCGACCGAGGCCAGCGCCGGCCTCGACCTGCGCGCGGCGCTGGACGCGGAACTGACGCTGCAGCCGGGCGACACCGCGCTGGTGCCGTCGGGCCTGGCCATCCACATCGCCGATCCCGGCCTGTGTGCGGTCGTGCTGCCGCGCTCGGGCCTGGGCCACAAGCACGGCATCGTGCTCGGCAATGGCACCGGCTTGATCGATGCCGACTACCAGGGCCCGCTGATGATCAGCGTCTGGAATCGTGGCCGCGAAGCGTTCACGATGGCACCGGGGGATCGCATCGCGCAGCTGGTGCTGCTGCCGATCGTGCGGGCGAGGTTGCAGGTGGTGGATGCCTTCGGCGACAGCGCGCGCGGGGCCGGTGGCTTCGGCCATACCGGTGCGCGCTGACATGCGTCCGATGGCGCTGACATGGAGAGGCAAGCGATGAGCGATCACGATCCGAAGGCGCGCCTGCTGCTGGGCCGCGTACGCCCGTACCTGCCGGTGGTGGCGGGGCTGCTGGTGTTGCTGTCGCTGTGGATGGCCTGGAATGGCTGGCAACAGATGCAGAGCGAGAGCCGCCGGTCCAGCCTGCAGCTGGCACGCGATGGCGCCGTGGAGGCGATCGCGCTGAGCCTGTCGGGCGAGATCAAGCGGATGGAGGCGCAACTGCAGCTGGCGCCGGTGCAGGCGGCGCTGCAGGCACGCGACCTCGATGCCGCCGCGCAGGCCCTGGGCAAGGACTGGCCGCTGCTGGAGCAGTCGATCGTGTTCCCGGCGACGCTGGACAGTGCCTACCGTGGTCTGCCCGACAGCGGCTTCGGCCGCCCGGCCGTGCTCGAGGCCGCGCTGGCCGAAGACAAGCCGGTGGTCTGGATCATCCGCGAGGACAAGGCCGCGCGCGTGGCGCTGGCGGCCCCGGCGAGGGTGGGCGAGCAGCTGGTCGGCGTCGCCTTCGTGCGCCTGCCGCTGTCGCGCGCGACCGCCGGCCTGGAGGACGCCGCGATGGACCCGGCGACCTACCTCGCGCTGCGCCAGGGCAGCTTCACGTTGCTCGAACGCGGCGATGCCGCACAGTCCGAGGCCGCCGAGCGCATGGCGATGCCGGTGCCCAGGAGCGGCCTGCGGGTCGCGGCGGCCTTGCCGCATGTCGGCGCGGCCCCATTCGGGCTGGGCTATGCGGCGCTGTTCATCGCGGCGCTGGTCGGTCTGGTGCTGGCCTATCTGGCCTGGCGTCTGCCGGCCCGCTTCGGCGTCGTCACGCAGACGACCGCCGCCGATGACGCGCTGACCCTGGCCGAGGCCCTGAAGGCCACGGCCGCAGAAGAATCCAATGGAGCGAATGTGACGGACGAACTGAAACGCGAGCAGGTGGCGGTCAAGGTGGCCGATCCCGCGCGGCCCCTGCCGATCGCGGTCGATGCCGGGATCTTCCGCGCCTACGACATCCGTGGCGTCGTCGGCGCCAGCCTCGATGTCGGCGTCGCGCGGCAGATCGGCCATGCCATCGGCTCGCTGATGCACGAGCAGAACCTGCCTGACATCGTCATCGGCCGTGACGGTCGCCTGTCCGGCCCGACGCTGGTCGGCGGCCTGATCGAAGGCCTGCGCCTGGCCGGCCGCAACGTCATCGACATCGGCATGGCGCCGACGCCGCTGACCTATTACGGCGCGTACCACCTGCGTACCGGTTGCTGCGTGTCGGTGACCGGCAGCCACAACCCGCCCGACTACAACGGCTTCAAGATCGTCATCGGCGGCACCACACTGTCGGGCGACGCGATCACCGATCTCTACCGGCGCATCCTCGACGACCGCCTGCACGTGGCCGAGACCCAGGGCGGGCTCAGCCAGCGCGACATCGCCGACGACTATGTGGAGCGCATCGCCGGCGACGTGCAGATGGCACGACCGCTGAAGGTCGTCGTCGATGCCGGCAACGGCGTCGCCGGCGAACTCGGCCCGCGCGTGCTGGAAGCCATCGGTGCCGAAGTCATCCCGCTGTACTGCGAGATCGACGGCACGTTCCCGAACCATCACCCCGATCCCAGCGAGCCGCACAACCTGGTCGACCTGATCGATTCGGTCGCGCGCCTGGATGCCGACCTCGGCATCGCCTTCGACGGCGATGGCGATCGCCTCGGCGTGGTCACGCGCGATGGCCAGAACATCTTCCCCGACCGCCTGCTGATGCTGTTCGCTGCCGACGTGCTGGACCGCAATCCGGGCGCGGTGATCCTGTACGACGTCAAATGCACCGGTCGCCTGCCGGGGCACATCCTGCGCCATGGCGGCAGCCCGCTGATGTGGAAGACCGGGCATTCGCTGATCAAGGCCAAGATGCGCGAAGTGGAAGCCGAACTGGCCGGCGAGATGAGCGGCCACTTCTTCTTCGCAGAACGCTGGTACGGGTTCGACGACGGCATCTATGCCGCCGCGCGCCTGCTGGAGATCCTGGCGATGGACGCGCAGTCGCCCAGCGAAGTGCTGAACGCACTGCCGGCCGGCGTGTCGACGGCCGAGATCAAGGTCGATGCACCCAACGGCGATCCGCACACGTTCGTCGAACGCTTCCGCGAGCAGGCCACGTTCGAGGGCGCACGCCTGTCGACGATCGACGGCCTGCGCGTGGACTGGAACGACGGCTGGGGTCTGGTGCGTGCCTCCAACACCACGCCGGTGCTGGTGCTGCGCTTCGATGCCGACACCCAGGAAGCGCTCGACCGCATCCGCGAAGCCTTCCGCGCGCAGTTGCTGGCAGTCGATCCGGAGCTGCCGCTGACGTTCTGACCGCAACAGGTGGCGCGGCATCCGCGCCATCCTGCGTCGCCTGGCGAGGCCGGGCATGGGCCCAGGCGTACTGGCATGCTGCGCGCGCGGATGCGTGGCGCTAGAAGACGTCGCACGGGAACACGTTGCACCCGAGCATGCCGCACCGGAAGACTGCAGCTCGCACGCATCCGGCCCGCCCCTGCTCGTCACGACCGGCCCTGCCCGGCGACAGCGCATCATCAGCAATGTCCAAAAGGTCATTTCCTTGCGGACGGCAATCTGAAAACAATCGCAGCCGGATTCAGTTTTGTCGAAATCGGCTTCACGGTATCGGGCGCATGCCTGCACCGGGGTGGCACGGCGGGCTGATCGTTTTCCCCATTTTGCCCCTGTAGCCCCCATGACCCCCATCAAGAAGATTCGTGCCAGCTCCAGGCTGGCGCTAGCGGTGTCGTATGCCCTGCTTTCGGTCGCCGGCGTCGCCAGCGCAACCGACGACAGTGTCGACGCCTCGCCCGACAGCAGCCCCCTTGCCGCTGCAGACGCGCCCGCCGATGCACCGACCACGCTCGACAGCATCAAGGTCACCGCGCAGAAGCGCGAGGAAGACCTGCAGGACGTGGCCTCCGCGGTAACCGCGGTCCGCGGAGCCGACATCATCGACGCCGAACTGCGCTCGACCAAGGACATCGCCAAGGAGATTCCCGGCGCCACCTCGTGGAACGCCGAGTCGCGCGCACGCCCGCGCTTCTTCCTGCGCGGCGTGGGCTCCAATGAAGCCACCAACAACGCGGTGCAGCCGATCGGCATCTACGTCGACGAGGTCTATTACCTCAACAGCCTGCTGCTCGGCGGCCCGCTGTTCGACCTCGATCGCGTCGAAGTGCTGCGTGGACCTCAGGGCACCCTGTGGGGCAAGAACACCACTGGCGGCGCCTACAATTTCGTATCCAAGTCGCCGGGCTTCCGCCCGGACGGCTACGCCAAGCTCGGCGTCGGCAACTACGGCCAGCGCCTGTTCGAAGCCGCCTACGGCGGACCGATCCGCGAAGGCGTGCTGGCGCAGCGCTTCTCGGTGCACTACGACGAGCGCGACGGACTGGCGACCAATCGCATCAATGGCGAAGAGGTCGGCGCCATCGAGGACCTCGCGTTCCGCTACCAGCTGCTGGCCAACTTCAACCAGGACGTCACCGCGCGCATCACCCTGCACGCACGCAAGTTCTCGGGCGATTCCACGCCGACCTACCCGGTGACGCGCACCGGCATTCCGACCAGCGATGGCTACACTTCGCCCTACGTCATCAGCGGCGACCGTTCGATCGTCGACTATGCCGGCGAACTGGTGCCGACCGAGGTCGACACTCACGGTATCAACGCGAAAGTCGACTGGAGCCTGGGCGACTACACGCTGACCTCGATCAGCGCCTACGACGCCGGCTCGCGCGAGACGCCTGCCAGCGGATCGAGTACGACCCCCACGCTGCGGTCGTATGCGTACGGCAACAACGAGACCCGCCAGTACAGCCAGGAGCTGCGCCTGCTATCGCCGCGCGAGGACAGGTTGAACTGGATTGCCGGTGCGTACTACTTCAACGACGTCAACGACAACACCACGGCGTCGGCGACACTGTTGCCGGTCAGCACCGCCAACCGCGCGCTGATCTACAGCGGCTACCGGCAGAAGACCGAGAGCCGTGCGCTGTTCGGCAGCCTGACCTACAACCTGACCGAGCGCCTGGCGCTGACCGCGGGCCTGCGCTACACCTCGGAGAAGGTCGGCATCGACCTGGAGACGCAGTCGTCGCTGCGCACCGTCAACGGCACGTCTCCGATCACGTCGAGCAACTGGTGGCGGATCGAGCACGCCGGCTTTCCGCTGGAAGTCGTGGCCAGCCAGCACGAGGTCAATACCTGGAACAACCTGGGCTACGACTTTACGCCGCAGTTCCAGATCGACGACAACCAGCTGGCCTACGTGCGTCTGTCCAGCGGCTATCGCTCGGGCAACTATGCCGGCGGCGCCAGCCTGAACTCGCAGCCGGTGGTGGTCGAACCCGAAAAGCTGATCGCCTACGAGACCGGCTACAAGAGCACCTGGCTGGACGGCCGGCTGACGCTCAACGCGGCCGCGTACTACTACGACTACCGCGACATCCAGCTGACCGTGAACCGCATCATCGACGGCACGTTCCGCTCGATCCTGGCCAATGCCGGCGAGGGCGAGGTCAAGGGCGTCGAGCTTGAGGCGCGCGCCAGGCTGACGCGCAACCTGCTGTTGCGCGGCAATGTCAGTTCGTTGCGCACCAAGTACACCGAACTGGTGACCGGTACGACCAGCTACGCCGGCTACAACTTCGCACGCGTGCCCAATGTCACCGGGCTGCTCGGCCTCGACTACACGATCGGCGACACCGGCATCCGGCTGTCGACCGACTGGGCCTACACCGGGCGCCACAACTTCAACATCACCGACAACACCGATCCCTACGCGCTGCAGGAAGGCTACTGGCTGGGCACCGTACGTGCCTCGTACGAGTTCCCCGGCAGCAGGACGACGCTGTCGGCTTACGTCAACAACGTCACCGACAAGGACTACAAGGTGCAGGCCCAGCTCTACAGCAACGGCTTCTATCCGACCCGGCTCGGCGACCCGCGCACCTGGGGCGTGACCTGGACGACACGATTCTGATGCGCGCCGCCATGGCCGTCCCTGACGCCTGATCCCACGCTTTGTTCCCCGACCCTTCCACCCCGCCCACCCCACCGATCCCACCGGAGTTTGTGATGACCCATACGATGTCGCGCCGCTTGTTCCTGGGCGGTTCCGCCGCCGCTGCCGCGGCCGGGCTGGGAGGCGGCAGCCTGCTGTCGGGCAGCCTGCTCGCCCAGGCACATGCCGCAGTGCCGACCGCTGCCGCCGCGCGCGAGGTGTTCCTCAACCTCAACGAATACCCGGACGGCCCATCGCCGGCCGCACTGCGCGCGATCGCCGAGATCGCGCCAAGGGGCGGGCGCTATCTCGACAGCCTGACCCGCGACCTCAACCAGGTCTTCGCCGCCAAGCTCGGTATCGGCGTCGACCACGTTGCGCCATACGCCGGTTCGTTCTGGCCGTTGAACTTCTCGGCGCTGGCGTTTGCCAGCGCGACCGCCGGCGTGGTCACGGCCGACCCGACCTTCGATGCGGCGGCGCGGCTGGCCGAGCGCAATGGCGCGAGCGTCAGCCGGATTCCACTGCGCAGCGATTACAGTCACGACGCGCAGGCCTTCATCCGCGCGGCGCAGTCGGGCAAGGCCGGGCTGATCTATGTCTGCAATCCCAACAACCCGACCGGCACGCTGACCTCGACGGCCGACATCGCGGCGATCGTCGACAACAAGCCGGCCGGTGCGGTCGTGGTCGTCGACGAGGCCTACATCGAGTTCGCCGGGCATGTGCGTTCGGCGGTCGAGCTGGTCGCCAAGGGCAAGGATGTCGTCGTACTGCGCACGTTCTCGAAGATCTACGGTCTTGCCGGCCTCCGGCTCGGCTATGCGGTCGCACGCCCGGACCTGCTCGAGCGCTTCAAGCGCTTCGGCTTCAGCCAGTTGCCGGTGACCGCGGTCGTGGCCGGACTGGCAAGCCTCAACGACCCCAGCCTGGTCGAGACCCGCAGGACCCAGACCGCCACGCGCAGGACGCACCTGGTCGACTGGCTGAAGGCGCGCGGTTACGCCACGACGCCCTCGGAGTCGAGCTTCTTCCTGATCGACGTCAAGCGTCCGGCGGTCGCCTACATCGATGCGCTGAAGCAGCGTGGCGTCCATGTCGGCCGGTCGCCGACCGCGTATCCCAACAGCTTCCGCGTCACCATCGGTAACGACGACGAGAACGCCCGCTTCAAGGCGGCCTTCGCCGAGGCCGACCAGGAGATCCTGCGGGGCGCGTGATCGACCGCGGGCGGCTCGGGTGATGGGCGTGGCCGCGCCGCGCGTCCGTCACCCGTGGTCCGTCACCCGTGCTCCGACACCCGTGCTCCGACACCTCTCGGGCCGGCCGGCGGTCCTTGCAATGGGTCTGCAAGGGCTCGCGCGATGCGCCGGTGGCACGCACGGGATCTGCCGACGCGCCTGTCGCCGCACGCACGCAGAACAACGCGCACGACGCCGTGGTACCCGCGCGGCGATAATGGCCGCATGTCCCATGTCACCGATCCCCCTGCATGCGTCGCCATCATCGGTGGCGGTCCTGCCGGCCTGTTCGCCGCCGAGCGCCTGCGCGCGGACGGCTTCAAGGTCGATCTCTACGATGCCAAGGGTTCGGTCGGGCGCAAGTTCCTGATCGCTGGCAAGGGTGGCCTGAACCTGACCCATTCCGATCCGTTCGACCTGTTCGCCAGCCGCTATGGCGTGCGCGCGGACGAGGTCGCGCGCTGGTTGCGGCAGTTCGACGCCGACGCATTGCGCGCGTGGGCACGAGGCTTCGGTATCGAGACCTATGTCGGGACCTCGGGGCGGGTGTTTCCCGAGGACCGCAAGGCCGCGCCGTTGCTGCGCGGCTGGGTGCGCCGCCTGCGCGCGCAGGGCGTGGACCTGCACGTGCAGCATCGCTGGACCGGCTGGTCGGACGACGGTGCCTTGCGTTTCGACGCGGCAGACGGCGAGCACCTGGTGCGCGCCGATGCGGTCGTGCTCGCGCTCGGCGGCGGCAGTTGGCCCGAGCTCGGCTCCGACGGCGCCTGGGTGCCGGTGCTCGCGGCACGCGGCCTTGCGGTCGCGCCGTTGCAGCCGGCCAACTGCGGCTTCGACGTGGACTGGAGCGCGCATTTCGCCGAGCGCCATGCCGGCGCGCCGGTCAAGCCGGTGGTCGTGCACTGGCAGGATGCGCATGGCGCTGCGCAATCGCTGCAGGGTGAATGCGTGGCGACCGCGACCGGCCTCGAAGGCAGCGTGGTCTATGCCTTGTCGGCGATGCTGCGCGAGCGCATCCAGCGCGACGGCCATGCCGACATCGCGTTCGATCTCGCGCCCGGGCGCACGCTGGCCGACCTGCAACGCACATTGTCGAAGCCGCGCGGACGGCGCAGCCTCAGCGAACACCTGCGACGCGAAGCCGGCATCCACGGCGTCAAGGCCGGCCTGCTGCACGAATGCGTGCCGCGTGAGGCGATGGCCGATCCACAGGCGCTGGCGGCGGCGATCAAGCGCCTGCCGTTGCGCCTGCTGCGGCCGCGTCCGCTTGCCGAAGCGATCAGCAGTGCGGGCGGCGTGCGGCTGGAAGATCTGGATGACGGCCTGATGCTGCGTGCATTGCCGGGCGTGTTCGTCGCCGGCGAAATGCTCGACTGGGAGGCGCCGACCGGCGGTTACCTGCTGACGGCCTGCTATGCCAGCGCGCAGGTGGCGTCCGATGGTGTCCGCCACTGGCTGGCATCCCGATAGCCCCGCGGGGCAGGGCAAGCGGGTGGCACCCCTGCCAACGCCAAATCCAGTGCCCGACTCAAGTGCAGCGGCAGCAGTGCAGCAGTATTCAGTGCAGCGCCAGGTGCAACCGGCTTTCGAAATGGCGCGGACGCGCCTCCAGCGGATCGATGAACGACAGCGCCCTGGCCAGCAACTGCAGCGGCGCGTGGTCGTGCGCGATCGCAGCCTGGTCCAGTTGCGGATACAGCGGGTCGTGCAGGATCGCGGCGCCGAGCGCGGCCATGTGCACGCGCAACTGGTGCTTGCGACCGCTCAGCGGATGCAGCGCGTAGTGCCAGTGCGTCTGCCCGCGCGCGATGACCTCGATCCGGGTCTCGCTGTTGGCCTCGCCCGCGGCTTCGCGCATCCGGAAGAACGGCTCGCCACGTTCGATGCGGCTGCGGCGCACGACAGGGAACGCGACATCGGGCAGCGCCGGGGCGATGGCCTCGTAGCGTTTGTCGATCGCGCGCTGCCGGAACAGGGCCTGGTAGGCATCGCGCGTCGCCGGGTCCACCGAGAACATCACCAGGCCCGCGGTCGCGCGGTCGATCCGGTGCAATGGCGCCAGCGTGTCCAGTCCGGTCTCGCGGCTCAGGCGTGCGAGCAGGGTGTCGCGCACGAAGCGCCCGGCCGGCGTGACTGCGAGGAAATGGGGCTTGTCGACGACCAGCAGGTGGTCGTCACGATGCAGGATCGTGGCCTCGGCGGCAAGACGGGGCTCCTCGGGCACGTCGCGGTAGTAATACACCTGCATGCCGGCACCGCAACGTGCGCCGGCAGGCAATGGCTGGCCGGCCTCGTCGAGGATCCTGCCGACATCGAACCGTGCCTGCCATTGCGTCGGTGCGATCGTCGGGAACAGCGCGCACAAGGCGTCCAGCACGCGCGTCCAGGGTCCCTGCGGCAGCTGCACGCGGCTTGCGCGCACGCCATCGAGATCGGGCGGACGCTTCACGTCGGCGATGGCGGCCGCGACCGCGACCGCCGTGCCGCGCGAACTGTGCAGGTCATGGCGCGTACATCGCGAGGATCTCGGCCTCGGTCAGCATCGTGGTCGGGTTGGCGAAGTCGTACCAGCCGGGCTTGTGGTCGACATAGATCTGGCTGTCCAGCCTGAACGCGACGGCGTCGCCGAACAGTCCGACCGGCAGCATGTAGTCGCCGGTGGGCAGCAGGCGGTAATACACGTGGCCGCCGCAGCGGCTGCAGAAGCCGCGCTCGGCCCACTCCGACGAGGCGAACACCGTCAGCGCGCCGTCGTGGCGGATCTCGACGTCGCTGCCGCAATGCAGGGTCGGGGCTGGCCCGCCGCCCCAGCGGCGGCACATGCCGCAATGGCAGATCGTCACGTCGCGATGGTCGGCGGTGCTGACCTGGATCGCACCGCACAGGCAATGTCCCAGCATCGTCATTCTCCCAGTGAAACTCGATGCCTGGCCGGTCCGTGCGCCGCGCAGCCGTCGCGGCCGTGCGCGCCCGGCGCGCTCAACCCTGGCCGGCGCCGGTGGACTTGAGTTCGCGGTAACGCACCAGCGCCTGCTCGAGGTCATCGCCGAGCGAGGCACGTTCGGCCAGCTGTTGCTCCAGGATCACCTGCTGGCGCAGCAGGTCCTGGTGCTGGCTGCGGATGCTGTCGGACAGCGGCTTGTTGACCGGCTTGGACTGCAGTTCCAGGTCGGACGCCTGGCGCAGCAGCGACAGCACGCTCTGGCGCAGGTTGGTGACGCCCATGCGCGAGGTCTTCAGCGCCTCGTCGACCAGGATGATGCGCTCGCCATAGGCCTTGCGCAGGTCGTTCTCGGTGGCATACGAGTCGACCATGGCCAGCTCGCGACGGCGCAGCGCCGCCTGTGCGCTGGCATCGCGTTGCGCCTGCTCGGCGGCCGAATTGGCGAGCTTCTGTTCGTCGGCGGTCAGTGCGCGGGCGACTTCGCCGACGCGCAGGCCGCTGCGGGCGCTGATCTCGGTGCGCGGTGCATCGACGGCGGATGCCGGCAGCGCATCGCCGCAGACCTTGCGGCCGTTTTCTTCCCAGCAGTAGACGCGTTTTTCACCGGCGCTGGTCGGCCGCGATTGCGCGGACGCGGCGCTGGCGGCCAGCAGCAGCGAGGCCAGCAACAAGGACGGCAACGGCAACGACGCCAGCGGGAGTGACGCCCACCGCAGTGAAGCCGGCGACGGTCGCACTCCTGGAATGGCCATGCTCTTGTTCATTGAACCCGCGCCCCCTTGCGTCCGATTCAAGTACGTCGATTAGTGCTGCGATTCAGTGCCCGGGATGGTAGCAGCCGCGCTGCCGTAGCGCGCGCGGTAGGCCAGCAGGCGTTCGCGTTCTGCGTGCAGCGTCGCATCGCCGCCGGCGAAGTCCAGCAGGTCGGACAGCGTCGCGACCGCGATCACCGGCAGCGCGTGTTCAGCGGCCACGGTCTCTGCAGCCGAGCGGGTATCGCCCTCGGCAACGATCTCCTGGCGGTCCAGCGCGATGACGATGCCGGCCGGCGTGCCGCCACCCTCGCGGATGATGGCCAGCGCCTCGCGGATCGCGGTGCCGGCGGTGATCACGTCGTCGACGATCAGCACCCGGCGGCCGGCCAGCGGTGCGCCGATCAGGCTGCCGCCTTCGCCGTGGGTCTTGGCTTCCTTGCGGTTGAAGGCCACCGGCAGGTCGCGCCCGCGTCGGGCGTAGGTGCAGGCCAGGGCGGTGGCCAGCGGGATGCCCTTGTAGGCCGGCCCGAAGACCAGGTCGAATGACAGGTCGGCGGCATCGAGCGCGTCGGCATAGCAGCCCGACAGGGTGTCGATCGCGGCGCCGCTGTCGAAGCGTCCGGCGTTGAAGAAATACGGGCTGCTGCGGCCGGACTTCAGCGTGAATTCGCCGAAGCGCAGGGCCTGCACGCGCAGCGCCAGCTGCAGGAAACGGGAGCGATGGTCGGTCATGGCGGCCATTGTCCCATGCCCGCGACGTGCCGGGCAGTTGCCGGTAGCTGCGCATCGAGCCGGCGCAGCAGGATGCGCTGCAGGCCGGTCGAGGTGTCGGCCAGCACGCTGCCGGTATCGACGAAACCAGCGCGCCGGTACAGCTGCAGCGCCGGCAGGTTGGCCGTGTGCACGGCCAGCGCGAGCAGGCGTCGACCCGGATGCCGCGTGCGCAGGTCCGCGCAGCAGGCGGCCAGCGCATGCGTGGCGACGCCGCGGCCCTGCCAGTGCCGGTCGATCATCAGCGAACGCAGCGAGACCGCGTCCCGCCCCAGCGACTGCCCGTCGATGACGATCGGTGCGAAATCCAGGCGGTAGAAGCCGACGACCTTCGACCTGCCGATGCGGTCGCGCTCGCTGACCGTGTCCTGTCGGCATGCGATCACCATGGCGTCGCTGCCGGGGTCGTGCAGGGTCTCGTCCAGCGTGGCGCAGGCGGCGCCGACGAAGGCCTGTTGCCCCGGCCGGACCTGCAGCCGGCGCACGGCGGAGGCGGTCGCGTCGTTGACCGGTTCGACCACGATGGCAGCGGGCGCGACGGCGGGCTTCATGCCGCCATGATAGAAAACCGGGCGCGGCTGCGCTGGTCGCGATGACGGTCCGCGGCGATCCCTGATGCTGGCCACGCGCCGGCCACACCCGCGCTGATCGGAGCGGCGCGATGGGGTAGGCTGCCCGGGCCCGGACATGCGGTGCGCGTGCCTGGATGCGATCCAGCGGGCCGCCGGATGTGCCGTCCAGCCCCCCATTCATTCATCGAAGTGGTTTCGACCCGTGAGAATCATCAGCTTCAATGCCAATGGCATCCGTTCCGCCGCCAACAAGGGCTTCTTCGACTGGTTCCGTACCCAGGACGCCGACGTGCTGTGCGTGCAGGAGACCAAGGCGCAGGAAGGCCAGTTGAGCGACCCGGTGTTCCGTCCCGAGGGCTATCACGCGTTCTTCAAGGACGCGAGCACCAAGAAGGGCTACAGCGGCGTTGCGATCTACAGCAAGCGCAAGCCCGATGACGTGCGTACCGAGCTCGGCCTGCCGGCGTTCGACGACGAGGGGCGCTACATCGAGGCGCGCTTCGGCAATCTCAGCGTGGTGTCGTTCTACATCCCGTCCGGCAGTTCCGGCGACCTGCGCCAGGGCTTCAAGTTCGAGATGATGGAATGGCTCAAGCCCATCCTCGACCAGTGGCTGGCCAGCGGCCGCGACTACGTGTTGTGCGGCGACTGGAACATCGTGCGCGCGCGCAACGACATCAAGAACTGGACATCCAACCAGAAGAACTCCGGTTGCCTGCCGCCGGAGCGCGCATGGCTCAACGGCATGATCGCCGATGCCTGCGGCGATGGCCTGGTCGCGGCGCCCGGCAATGGTTGGCGCGATGCGTTCCGCGTGGTCAAGCCCGACGCCACCGAGTACACCTGGTGGAGCAACCGCGGTGCCGCGCGCGCCAACGACGTCGGTTGGCGCATCGATTACCAGCTGGTGACGCCGGCACTGGGCGCGCGTGCGCGCGACTGTTCGATCCTGCGCGAGCCGCGTTACTCCGACCACGCACCGTTCATCGTCGACTACGACTGAGCCGACGTCGGCGCCGGCATCGACTCAGGTGGTCTTTGTCGCGCGCTGTCGCGGCGATGCCGCTGTCACCGCAATGCCGCGCCGGTATCGAACGGATCGAGGCATCGCTGATCCAGGAACAGGAAGGTGCCCGGCGCGCGCTGGTGCGCGTCGATCTGCGGCACCAGCCGCTGGAAATGCGCGCTCGCGCAATGCGCGTCGAGCGCCGCGCGGTCCGGCCAGGTTTCGATGAAGACGAAATGCCCCGGGTCGGCCTGGTCGACGTGCAGCGTGTAGCCCAGGCAGCGCGGCTCCTGCAGGGTCAGCGCCACCAGTTCGCGGTACAGCGGCAACACGATGCCGACGCGGTCGGGTCGGATGAAGTCCTGCGCGATGACCGTCAGCACGCCGGCAGCGGCCACGTCAGCCATCGACCGCCTTGCGCACGTCCTGCTCGGCGATCGACGCATCGACCAGGCCGGTCTTCATCATCCAGGCGAACAGCGCCACGCCGGGCAGGGCGGCCACGGTGGTCAACAGGTAGAAGTTGACGTAACCCATCTGCTCGATCAGGCCGCCGGCGGTGGTGCCGGTGATGAAGCGGCCGACGATCGACGCCGCCGCCGACAGCAGCGCGAACTGGGTCGCGGTGAACGAAAGGTTGCACAATGCAGACAGGTAGGCGACCACGACCACGCCGCCGATGCCGCTGGCGAAGTTCTCGAACGTCAGCGTGAATGCCAGCATCGGATTGCTGTGGCCGATGTGCGCGAGCAGTGCGAACGACAGGTTCGATACCGCCATCAGCACCAGGCTCAGCAACACCGAGCGCTTCAGCCCGATGCGCGCGTACAGGATGCCGCCGACGAAGATGCCCAGCAACATCGCGATGAAGCCGACGCCGACGTCGTAGGTCGCGATCTCGGCATTGCTGAAACCCAGGTCGTTCAGCAGCAGGCGCAATGTCAGGTTGGCCAGGGTGTCGCCGATCTTGTGCAGCAGGATGAACAACAGCACCAGGAACGCGCCCTTGCGGCGGAAGAACTCGCCGAGCGGACCTGCGATCGCCGCCCAGGCCGCGGCCAGTCCCTTGCGCGCGCTGGGCTCGCGATGGCGCTCGGGTTCGCCCAGCCACAGGCCCACGAACACCGCCGGCAGCACGAACGTGGCGCAGGCCAGATATGCCGCGCTCCAGCCCAGCGACGAGGCGACCACCAGGGCCAGCGCGCCGGCGCCGACCGAGCCGATCCGCCAGCCGTACTGCGACATGCCCGAGCCGACGCCGAGCTGGTAGGGCTTGAGCAGTTCGATGCGGTAGGCGTCGATGACGATGTCGAAGGTCGCACCGGCCACGCCGACCGCGACCGCGGCGACCGCGACCCTGGCCAGGTTGGCGGTGGGGTCGAGCATGCCCAGGTGGACGATCGCGGCCGCGACCGCCACGGCGGACAGCCACAGCCAGGAGCGGCGCTGGCCGAAGCGGCCGATCAGCGGCAGGTGGAAACGGTCCACCAGAGGCGCCCACAGGAACTTGAAGCTGTAGACCAGGAACGCCAGCGAGAAGGCGGTGACGCTGCGCTTGCTGATGCCGTCCTGGGCCAGCCGCGTGGTCAGCGTGGCGCCGATCATTGCGTACGGGAAACCCGAGGACACGCCAAGCAGGAACGCCGCCAGTGGCGCGCGTTCGAGGTAGGGCCTGATCCAGGCGATCCGATCGCCGCGCACGGCCGAGTGTGGGGTTGTCATCGGCGTATGCTACCCGAGCACCCACGGCACGTATCGCCCCACCGGGCCCGCGCGCGTGGAGTGTGTTGCGCAGGTCGCTCGCGGCTCCCTGCTGTCCGCCAGCCGCGCGGATCTGCGTGATCGCAGGGGAGTGCTGACTGCAGGGCGAGGCCAATGACCGACATCGTGCTCAAGGACATCGACCAGGCCCTGGCCGACCGCATCCGGCGGATCGCGGACCTGCGCGGCTGGACGATGGCGCGCACGCTGGGCTACCTGCTCGAGCAGGGCCTGCGCGCCAACGAAGGCGATGCCTCGGTCCGCTTCGATCACCTGGAAACCGATGTGCTGCAGGCGGCGATCGCCGCGCTGGAGCAGGTGCCCGACGACGATGGCTATGCGTTGATCGGGCGGGTCTAGGGCCTGCCATGAGTGGGCCGATGCCGCGATCGTGACGAGCAGGGCGGCGGCTTGTCGGGCGGCGGCTGCGTCCGAGCACGCCATGGATGGCGTGCGCCCGAGTCAGGGCAGGATGCCCTGACCGAGGGGAGAGCAGTTGCTGCCCGACAAGCCACTGCAGATCCGGCATCTGCGAGCCGGCGGACCTCCGAAAGACATAGTTCTCAGACGAGCGGCCGTCAAACGGGATAAATGCCGCCCAGCACGCGCGGGCCGCTGGCGCCGGTGACGCTGGGCAGGTTGCCCGGACGGCCGAGCACGGTCTGCCGGGCCAGCCACGCAAAGCCCATCGCCTCGACGTGGTCGGGGTCGAGGCCGTGCGCGGCACTGGATTCGACGATGCAGCCGGGCAGCACCGCGGCCAGCGCGGCCATCAGCACCGGGTTGTGGACGCCGCCGCCGCAGGCGATGACGCGGCGGGTGTCGGGCTGCTGTGCGTTCAGTGCGTTGGCGACGGTGTGCGCGGTCAGCGCGGCCAGCGTCGCCTGCACGTCCTCGGGCACGGTCTCGCCCTGCAGCCGGGCTTCGACCCAGCCCAGGTGGAACTGGTCGCGGCCGGTCGACTTGGGGGGCGGCTGGGTGAACCAGGGGTCGTCGAGCAGCCGTTCGAGCAGGCCGCTGTCGACGCGGCCACTGCCGGCGAAGGCGCCGCCGCGGTCGTAGCTCTCGCCGGTGTGGCGCAGCGTCCAGGCGTCCATCAGCGCATTGGCCGGGCCGGTATCGAAGCCGCGCACCGGACGCGCCGCGTCGGCGGGCAACAGCGTCAGGTTGGCGATGCCGCCGAGGTTGAGCACTGCGCGCGATTCCTCACGCGATTGCAGCAGGGCCGCGTGCAGGCCGGGCAGCAGCGGGGCGCCATGGCCGCCGGCCGCGATGTCGCGGCGACGGAAGTCGGCGACCACGCGCACGCCGGTGCGTTCGGCGATGGTGCCGGGGTCGCCCAGTTGCAGCGTGAACGGATACGGGCCCCAGGGACGATGGCGAAGCGTCTGGCCATGCGAGCCGATCGCGCTGACGTCCGCCGGCAGGGTGTCGCTGTCGGCCATCGCGCGATTGGCGGCATCGGCGAAGGCGCGTGCGACGCGCACGTCGAGTTCGGCGAAGGCGTCCAGCGACAGCGGGGCGTTCTGCTGGCCCAGCGCCACCAGTTGCGTGCGCAGCGCGGGGTCCCAGGGATAGGTGCGGCCGAACACCAGCGTAGTGTCCCCGCGGTCGTCGAAACGGACCAGGGCGGCGTCGATGCCGTCGGCGCTGGTGCCAGAGATCAGGCCGAGGAACAGTCCGCGCTCGGACGGTCCCTGCTGCGCGGCGTCACGCGACGGAAACTGCGGGTTCATGCGGGGCGTTCCGGGAGGTGGGGCGTGAGACGGGAGCAGGGACCGGGCGCATCCGCGCGCTGCCTCCGCTGCGGTGCCAGCGCCCGGGGCATGCGATGCCGGAACGGAGGCCGCGGGATCACCGCATCACAGGACCGCAGGATCAAGGCGTGATCGGCGCCGTCAGCCTTGGATCAGGGCTGTCCGTGGGCCGGATCCGCAGGGAATCAACCCTTGCGGCCTGCGCGCGGGGTGTTCGCGGCGACGGCCTTGCCCGGTTCCGGGGCGGCCGGCACGTCGGCGTAGATGATGTCCTCGACCTCGCGGATGCGCTCCAGCGCCGGCGCGGTCTGCGCGCGGAAGGCGGCCAGCGCGGGGCCGCTGAGCGGCTCCGGCGGCGGCATCGTGTGCTGCAGCGGGTTGCGGTGCACGCCGTTGACGCGGAATTCGTAATGCAGATGCGGGCCGGTCGACAGGCCGCTGGTGCCGACGTAACCGATCACCGTGCCCTGGGCCACGCGCTGGCCCGACTTGATGTTGCCAAAGCGCGACATGTGCGCGTACAGCGTGGTGTGGCCGCGGCCGTGGTCGAGCACGACCGCGCGGCCGTAGCCGCCCTGCCAGCCGACCGACTGCACGCGGGCATCGCCGGCGGCCATGATCGGGGTGCCCGAACGCGCGGCGTAGTCGACGCCCTTGTGCATGCGCATCGTGCCCAGGACCGGGTGGCGGCGTGCGCCGAAGTTAGAGCTCAGGCGCGCGTACTGGATCGGGCTGCGGATGAAGCTCTTCTTCAGCGGGCGGCCGTCGGCGGTGAAGTACTCGGGCTTGCCGTTGCGCTCGAAGTGGATTGCGGTGAACGGCTTGCCCTTGGCGGTGAACACCGCGGCCTTGACCGGGCCGCTCTTGATCAGCTCGCCTTCGCGCCAGGTCTGCTCGACGACGACGCTGAAGCGGTCGTTCTGGGTGACGTCCTTCGAGAAATCGATGTCGTACTTGAAGATGTCGTCGGTCAGCGTGTTGATGTTGCCGGCGCTGAGGCCGAGCTTGCGCGCGCTGTGGAACAGCGACTTGCCGACGTTGCCGCTGATGACCACGGTGCGGGTCTCCAGCTCGCGCTGGACGACCTTCTCGGTGATGCGGTCCTTGCCGACGCTCAGCTTGACCCGCTCGCTCTCGCCGCGGTCGAAGCGGAAGGCGCGCAGGCTGCCATCGGGGGCGAGGTCGAAGCCGATCTCGGTGCCGGGGCGCAGTCGTGCGAGGGTGTCGCGTGCGCCGGGCTGGTCGAGGATGCGCTGCAGCGTCGACGACGGAATGCCCAGGTCGGAGAAGATCGAGCCCAGGGTCTGGCCCGGCTCGACGGTCACCAGGTGCCAGTTGAATTCGGGTTGCTTGGCGCGTACCAGGGTCAGCGGCGGCAGCGGCAGTGAGGTCGTCGTCAGCGGCGCGTGCTCGGCACCGCGCAGCGCGTTCGAGAAGCCCGGGATCAGGCCGATGACCAGGGCGCCCAGCGTCGCGAACAGGCTCGCATGCGCCCAGTGGCGGCGCGTCCAGCGGCCGCGGACCGGGAAGCCATGGGCCGCCGGTGCATCCAGGGAAGCGGACTCTTTCGCCTTGTTCTCGGCGGCCGCGCGCAGGTTGTCGAGACGGACGCGCTGATGGTGCGGGTCGTCGTCTCTGGGCAAATCGGATTGCGGCATCGTTGCGGTCCGGTGGATTGGCGTGACGGGCGCGTCAGCGGGGTAACATAAAGACGTGAAGTGGGTGCGTCAAATCCTTGTCCTCATTGGAAATTCAGGATTACGCATCATTAACATCCCTCCCGCCCGAACCTTGACCGCCGTCACATTCCAGTTGACCGCCAGGGTCCAACACCTGAATAGACCACGCTCATGAACAACCCCGCCCTGGACCTGATCGCGCGCGGCGCCGAGGAAGTCCTGAAGATCGAGGAGCTGCAGGCCCGCCTCGCGCTCGGCCGCCCGTTGCGGATCAAGGCCGGCTTCGATCCGACCGCCCCGGACCTGCACCTGGGCCACACCGTGCTGCTGAACAAGATGCGCCAGTTCCAGGACCTGGGGCACCAGGTGATCTTCCTGATCGGCGACTTCACCGGGATGATCGGCGACCCGTCGGGCAAGAACGCGACCCGCAAGGCGCTGTCGCGCGAGGACGTGCTGGCCAACGCCGAGACCTACAAGGAGCAAGTGTTCAAGGTGCTCGATCCGGCGCGGACCGAAGTCCGGTTCAATTCCGAGTGGTTCGGATCGATGGGTGCGGCCGACATGATCCGGCTGGCGTCCACGCACACCGTGGCGCGCATGCTCGAGCGCGACGATTTCTCCAAGCGCTACGCCGGCCAGCAGCCGATCGCGATCCACGAGTTCCTGTATCCGCTGGTGCAGGGCTACGATTCGGTCGCGTTGAAGGCCGACGTCGAGCTGGGCGGCACCGACCAGAAGTTCAACCTGCTGATGGGCCGCGCGCTGCAGGAGCACCATGGCCAGGCCGCGCAGATCGTGTTGACGATGCCGCTGCTGGTCGGGCTGGACGGTGTCAACAAGATGTCCAAGTCGCTGGGCAACTACATCGGCGTGACCGATCCTGCGATCGACTTCGTCAACAAGACGATGAAGATCGGCGACGACCTGATGTGGGACTGGATCGAGCTGCTGAGCGCCGAGATCGGCATCGACGAAGCGGCGCGGCTGAAGGCCGATGTCGCGTCGGGCGCGCTGAACCCGCGCGACGTCAAGCTGCGCCTGGCGCGCGAGCTGACCACGCGCTTCCACGATGCCGCCGCGGCCGATACCGCGATCGCGGGTTGGCAGGTGGCGATCAGCGGCGAAGGCGATACCTCGTTGCTGCCGCTGCAGGACGTGGTCATACCGGCCGATGGCATCCGCATCGGCGCGCTGCTGACAGCAGCCGGCATTACCCCCAGCAATTCCGAAGCCAGCCGCAAGCTCAAGGAACGTGCGGTCAAGGTGGACGGCGGCGTGGTCGAGGATGCCGGCCTGGTCTTCGCGCCCGGCTATGAGGGCGTGCTGCAGGTCGGCAAGCGCAACTTCGCGCGGGTGCGGCTGGTCGCGGCATAAGGCTTCGGAGGCCGGGCGCGGGACGCCCGCGGGCGGGCACGACGCCAATCACCGGGCGATGACATCGGCGTCGACACCATGCCGGCATGGACGGACATTGGCTGGCGCAGGCGGAAGTGATCGGGGGCATGGCGCTGGCCATGCTGCTCGGCGGCGTGGTCGGTTACGAGCGTGAGCTCAAGCATCGTCCGGCCGGGTTCCGCACCCACATGCTGGTCGCCGGGGCCGCCGCGCTGCTGATCGGCATCGGCCAGCTGTCGGTCGACCGCGTGCTGGCGGGCGGTCATGGGCCGGGCATCCTGCAGGTGGATCCGCTGCGCCTGGTCGAGTCGGTCATTGCCGGCGTGGCCTTCATCGGCGCCGGCACGATCTTCAGCCAGGGACGACAGGGCGGGCAGACCGTCGCCGGCATCACCACGGCGGCCTCGCTGCTGGTCGTGGCGACGATCGGCGTCGCCGCCGGCCTGCATTACTACCTGGTCGCCGTCGCGGCGACCTTGCTGGCGTTGTTCGTGCTGTTCGTGCTGTCGGCGTGGGAACGCAGGCAGCAGGGCCGGCAGGACGGCGACGTGGACACAATGGGAGCGCGCCCTGCCGGCGCTGAAGTCCGTGGCGTCAAGACCGCTGCGGCTGGCGCTGGCGTGGGTGAGGTCCGTGACGTCCATGACCTCGCCGGCGATCGGCGTCCGGTCGAACCGGGATCGGCACGCGATTGAGGCACGCGATGTGTGGGGCGACTGCACCGCCATGCGGTCCTGGCCTCAGGGCGTCGCGACCGGCATCCGTCGATAGGCGACATGGTCGGCCAGCGCGAGCAACGCGCGGTCTTCGCGGGTATCGCCATAGACGTGGACCTCGCGGTACTGCGCGCGCGGGTAGCGGCCCTGCACCTGGCGCGCCTTTTCCTCGTTGACGCATTGCGCGCCCTGGTAGCGGCCGGTGAGCACGCCGTCGACGCTTTGGAGCGACGAGCAGATCAGGTCGAGCGCATGCGTCGCGCACCAGGGCGCCAGGTAGAGATCGAAGCCGCCCGAAACCACGACGATGCGGTCGCCGCGTTGACGGTGCCAGACAATGCGCGCCAACGCGTCCGGCCGCAGCAGCGTCGGCAACACGTTGCGCGCGAAGTCTTCGCCGGCTTCGCGCAGCGCCGCCGTGGCGAGGCCACGGAAGGCGACGTCGACGATCTTCGCGCGGACCGTGGTGCCGGACACCATGCCCAGTCGATAGCCGGCGATCCACGGTGCCAGTTGCCAGCGGCCGCGGGCGACCCGCGCGGGTGGCGCGGTGGCACGGACGAAATCGGGAAACGTCTCGCGCGTGGTGATCGTGCCGTCGAAATCGAACAGCGCCAGGTCCATGCGTGGCCCGCCTTCAGGCGATCAGGCGCGGCAAGCGTGTGGACAGGTGGTCAGGCCGCAGCCAGTGCCGCCAGCGCGATCAGTGCGATTGCGCAGCCGAAGCTGCCCAGCCAGACCAGGCTGCGCAGCAGCGCAGCATTGGCCAGGTAGAACACGCCGTGCAGCACGCGCAGTGCGACGAAGGCGATTGCCAGGCCGGCGATCGTGCCGTCGGCGACACCGGCGAACTGCGCCATCAGCACGCCGGCGACGAACGGGGCGAACGCTTCCAGTGCATTGAGGTGGGCGTTGTAGGCGCGCTGCAGCTTGTAGTTGTCGGTCTGCTTGGCGACCCATGCACGCGGATTCATGTTGTTGTACTTCGGCGCAGCGGTCTTGGCCACGTAGACCCAGACGTACGGAAGCAGCGCGGCGATCAGGATGCACCAGTAAGCAGTGGCGATGGTCATGTCAGTCCTCCCCGGAGTGGCGTACAGGGTAATACAACCTGTCGCCACGGCCATGGCGGGCGCAAAGAGGAAAGACAGGAAAACGGCGGAGACGAAAGAGGCGGAGACGAAAACGGCGCCACATGGGCGCCGCTTCCGTCGTCCGATGTTGGCGAGGCTTACTTCGCGCTGGCCCGCGACGCATCGCGCGCGGCCTTGAACGCATTGCCCTCGTACCAGTTCGGCCACTGGTTGCCGTCGGCCAGGGTGCGGCCGACGCCATACAGCGCTTCCAGGTCCTGGAGGGTGCCGTCGACCTTCCAGCCGTCGTGGATCTCGTCGCTGGGCTGGTGGTAGCGCTTGGCGTACTCGTCGCTGGCCGCCTTGCCGCCTTCGATGCCGCCATCGACCAGGTCGCCGCCGCCATCGGCGTACAGCGCCGGCACGCCGGCCTTGGCGAAGTTGAAGTGATCGGAACGGAAGTAGTAACCGCCGGCCGGATTGCCTTCTTCCACCAGGGTGCGGCCCTGCTGGTCGGCAAAGATCTTCAGGATGTCTTCCAGTTCCGAGCTGCCCTTGCCGGTCACCACGAAGTCGCGCGCCTTGCCGGCCACGCTCATGGCGTCGATATTGATGACGCCGGCGATCTTGTCGAGCGGGAAGGTCGGGTTGGCGACGTAGTACTTGGAGCCCAGCAGGCCAGATTCCTCCAGCGTGACCGCCAGGAACACCAGCGAACGCTTGGGCTTGGGATCGGCATGCACGAACTGCCCGGCGATTTCGATGATGCCGGCGATGCCGGTGGCATTGTCGACGGCACCGTTGTAGATGGTGTCCGCGGTGCCGTCGCCTTCATGCTTGCCCAGGTGGTCCCAGTGGCCCATGTACAGCACGGCCTCGTCGGGACGCTCGCTGCCGGGCAGCACGCCGATGACGTTGCGCGACGACTTTTCGGTCGTTGTGCTGCGCAGGTCGAACGACACCTTCGCCTTCAGCGGCACCGCCTTGAAGCCACGCTTGTTGGCGGCGGCATACATCGCATCGAGCTGCAGTCCGGATTCGGAGAACAGCTGCTTGGCCTGCTCGCCGGTGATCCAGCCCTGCGCCGGCAGGCGCGGTTCCGGATCGTCCTTGGCGCGCAGGTCGAACTGCGCACCGGTCCAGGAGTTCTTGACCACGTCCCAGCCGTACGAGGCGCCGGGGGTGTCGTGGACGATCAGCGCGGCGGCGGCACCCTGGCGCGCGGCTTCCTCGAACTTGTAGGTCCAGCGGCCGTAGTAGGTCATCCGCTTGCCTTCGAACAGCGAGGCGTCGTCGGCATGGAAGCCCGGGTCGTTGACCAGGATCACCACGGTCTTGCCCTTGACGTCGATGCCGGCGTAGTCGTTCCAGTTCTGCTCGGGCGCGTTGACGCCGTAGCCGACGAAGACCAGTTCGCTGTCGGCGACCTTGATCTCGGGCTTGCCGGTGCGCGTGCCCAGCACGAAGTCGTCGCCGAACTTCAGCGTGCGCGCGGTGCCGTTGCTGTCGAGGTTCAGCACCGTCGACTCGTCGGCGATGGTCTCGGTCATCGGGACGGTCTGGAAGAACGTGCCGTTCTCGCCGCCGGGCTGCAGACCCAAGCGTTCGTATTGTGCCTTGATGTACTCGACGGTCTTCTCGCCGCCCGGTGCGCCCGGTGCGCGGCCTTCGAATTCGTCCGAGGCCAGCGTGCGCACGAGTTCCATGAAATCGGCTTCGTTGATCTGTGGCGAGAACGTATGCGTCGCGGTCGCGGTGGGCGCAGGCGCCGCCGCGGGGTCGGCCGGTGCGGGTGCCTTGTCGCCGCAGGCCGCCAGCGCCAGGGTGGCGGCAACGCCAAGCGTGCCGGTCAGGAGGGTGCTGCTCAGGGACTGTCGTGAACGCATCCGTCGACTCCGGATCAGGGAAAGTCCGGATTCTAACCGGTTCGCCTTACCCGGTTCGTTCTAGCCGGTTCGTCCTGTCCAGTTCGCGCTGCCCGGTTGGCTCTGGGTTCGCGCTCGTTCCCGCCGTTCTCGCGCCAGCGCCTCCGGCAAGGACTTCGATAGGCCCGAAGGGTCGGGCGGGCCGCCGGGACTCAGTTCGACGGCGCGCGCGTCCCCGAGTACGGCGTCGGCGTGGCGCCGGTGACCTTGCCGATGCGCGCGCTGTCGTGCACGTACAGCAGGACTTCGCGCTCGAACACCAGCGCGCCGTCGACGCTGCTGCCGGGGCCGATGATGACCCGCGGCAGGCGCTTGCCGACCACGACCGGGAACCAGTTGGTGGCCGGCTTGCTGATCCGGATGTCGCCGCCGACATGCGTGCCGACGCCGGCGGTGATGTCGCCATTGACGGTCTCGATGCTACCCGACAGCGTCACGCCGACCAGGCCGATCGAACCGCTGACGGTCTTGACGTTGCCGTCGACGGTGCCCTTGTTGTCGATGAAGACGCTGCCGTTGACGGTCTCGACATTGCCCTGCACGCGTGCGTCGGTGCCGATCCTGATGCTGCCGTTGACGGTGCCCAGGTTACGGCTCTGGATGCCGTCGCCGGCGCGGATGCTGCCGTTGACGGTCTCGACATTGCCCGCGCGCGCCTGGTCCTGCAGGCGGATGCTGCCGTTGACCGTGTCCAGGTCGCCATAGGTCTGCCCGGTTTCGGCGGTGATGCTGCCGTTGACCTTGCTGACGTCGTTGGCCAGTACGGGCGACGCGACGAGGACGCCGGCCAGCGCGGCAGACAGCAACAGCCCGAACACAGGGGCGGGACGGGAATGGCGCGATGGGCGTGTCGACATGTGGATCATGGGGGACCTCGGGTGCCTGGCCAGGCGTGCAGGGATGAACGCCGGCGCGGGATCGGCCGCACGACCTGTGCGGACGGGAACCAGTGTGCCCCGGCTTCGATACAATCGCACCTGTCATTGGTCACCGGGCCGAACGTCGTGTCTGCAGTGTCTCCCCTGAGTTCCACCACGCCCGCGACCGCGCGCGCTGGCCGCGCCGTGAGGCCCGTCGTCCTGCTGATCCTCGACGGCTGGGGGCATCGCGACGATCCGCGCGACAACGCGCTGGCGCTGGCCGACATCCCCAACTGGCGCCGGCTGCTGGCCGAGCACCCGACCACGCTGATCCATACCGAGGGCCGCTTCGTCGGCCTGCCGGACGGGCAGATGGGCAATTCCGAAGTCGGGCACATGAACATCGGCGCCGGCCGCATCGTCTACCAGGACCTGACCCGCATCGACGCGGCCATCGAGGATGCGAGCTTCTTCGACAACGCCGAGCTCAATGCGGCCTGCGATGCCGTGCTGGCCAATGGCGGCACCCTGCACGTGCTGGGGCTGCTGTCGCCCGGCGGCGTGCACAGCCATGAATCGCATGTGCTGGCGATGCTCGACCTTGCCAAGCGCCGTGGCGTCGTGCGCGTGGCCGTGCACGCGTTCCTGGATGGCCGCGACATGCCACCGCGTTCGGCCGAACCCAGCTTGCGTGCGCTGCAGCAGCATTGCGATGCGTTGGGCAATGCGCACATCGCCAGTGTCGGCGGGCGCTACTACGCCATGGATCGCGACAAGCGCTGGGAGCGCGAGTACAAGGCCTGGGCCGCGATCGTCGATGCCCGCATCGCAGACGAGGCCGGCGCGGCGACCGATGCGCTGTCGGTCCTGCATGATGCCTATGCGCGCGGCGAGAACGACGAGTTCGTGTTGCCGACCGCGCTGGCCGGCGCGCAGCCGATGCGCGATGGCGATGCCGTGGTGTTCATGAACTTCCGGGCCGACCGCGCGCGCCAGCTGGCCGCGGCATTCGTGGCGCCGGACTTCGATGGCTTCCATGCGATCGCGACATCCGGCACCGCGTCCGGCGTGCGTCGCCCGGTGCTGTCGCGCTTCGTCTGCCTGACCGAATACGACGCCTCGCTGCCGGCGCCGTTGGCGTTCGCGCCCGACAACCTGCCCAATACGCTGGGCGAGGTGCTGGGCGCGCACGGTCTGACCCAGCTGCGGATCGCCGAGACCGAGAAGTACGCGCACGTGACGTTCTTCTTCAGCGGTGGGCGCGAGGCCGAGTATCCGGGCGAGGAGCGCATCCTGGTGCCGAGCCCCAAGGTCGCCACCTATGACCTGCAACCGGAAATGAGCGCGCCGGAAGTGTGCGAGAAACTGGTCGCGGCGATCGAGTCCGAGCGCTTCGACGTGGTCATCTGCAATTTCGCCAACCCCGACATGGTCGGGCATACCGGCGTGCTGGAAGCGGCGATCACCGCGGTCGAGACCGTCGACCGCGCGGTCGGCGAGATCATCGCGGCGACGCGTGCCAAGGGCGGCGAACTGCTGGTGACCGCCGACCACGGCAACGTCGAGATGATGCGCGACCCGGAGACCGGGCAGCCGCATACCTCGCATACCGTCGGTCCGGTCGACCTGGTCTATGTCGGCAGCCGCCATGCCACGCTGCGCAGCGGCGGCGCGCTGCGCGACCTGTCGCCGACGATCCTCGACCTGCTCGGCGTGCCGCAGCCGGCGGAGATGACCGGCGCCAGCCTGCTGACGAACGCTTGATGCCGATGCGCCCGTCGATCCGGCGCATGGCGGTCGTGGCGGCCGCGATGCTGCTGCTCGGCGTCGTCGTGGCCGGCGATGCGCTGGCGCAGAACAGCCGCGAGACCGAGCGCCGGCTCGAACGCGTGCGCAAGGAACTCAAGGATGTCGCCGGCGAACGCCGCCGGCTGGAATCGCAGCGTGGCGACGCCGCGCGCCAGTTGCGCCAGTCCGATGAGCGGGTCGCGGCCTCGGCACGCGCGCTGCGCGAGACCGAAGCCAGGCTTGCGCGAGAACAGGCGGCCCTGTCCGAACTGCAGCCACGCCGCGATGCCTTGCAGAAGACGCTGGCGGCGCAGCGCGAGGAGCTGGCCGGACTGCTGCGCGCGGCCTATACCGAAGGCGAGAGCGCGCCGCTGAAGCGGATGCTGGCGCAGGACCGCATTGCCGACAGCGCGCGTGCGCTGACCTATCACCAGTATCTGCAGCGCCATCGCGCGCAGCGCATTGCGGCGCTGCGTGACGAACTGGCCGGGCTGGAAGTCCTCGAACGCGAAGTCGCCGAACGCCAGACCGCGCTGGAGTCCGCGCGCCGCGAGCAGCACGGCAGGATCGAGACGCTGGAGCGCGATCGCCGCAGCCGCGCCGACATGGTCGCCGATCTGGACAAGCGCTACGAGAACCGCGCCTCGCGCGAGAAGGCGCTGGGCCAGGATGCGCGATCGCTGGAACGCCTGCTGGCGCAGTTGCGCGCGACCGCCGCCCGCGCCGCCGCCGAACGTCGCGCGGCCGCCGAGCGCGAACGCCAGGCCGCCGCCAACCGCGCGTCCACAGCGCGCGCGCCCGGCACCGCCGCACCGCCACGCCGGCCACCGGTCGCAGTGGCCAGTACGCCTCCGGTCCAGGTCGGTGGCCTGGGCTGGCCGCTGGCCGGCAGCCTGCTGTCGAGTTTCGGTCAACGCCTGCCCGACGGCCGCAGCAGTTCCGGCGTCCTGATCGGCGCGGCAGCGGGGACGCGCGTCAATGCCGTCGCCGATGGCACCGTGGTGTTCTCCGACTGGATGACCGGCTACGGCATGTTGCTGATCGTCGACCACGGCAATGGCTACATGAGCCTGTACGCGCACAACGATGCCCTGCTCAAGGATGCCGGCGATAACGTCAAGCGTGGCGACCCCGTGGCCAGCGTCGGCAACTCCGGTGGGCAGGGACGGCCGGGCCTGTACTTCGAACTGCGCCGCAACGGCCAGCCGGTCAATCCGGCGACCTGGTTGCAGAAGCGCTGAGCCCGGCCGCGCCAACGTGCTGAATGCTTCCGCGCGGCCTTAACGAAAATCCCCGTTGCGCCCCCATAATCGGGTGAACCCATGCCATCGGGTATGGTCTGATCGTGTCTGGTCCCGCCCGTCCCGTCCCACCCGGAGTGCGTTGCATGCAAGTTCGTCCGTTGTCGCTGGCGCTGTCCAAACTGCTTTCAGGCGGGCTGCTTTCATGTGGACTGCTGTCGTCGAGCCTGCTGTTGGCAGGCGCTGCGGCACCGGTGTTCGCCCAGCAGGTCGCGCCGGCCAGCGCCCCGGCCGAAGCGACGCCGCCGCAACCGACGACGCCCGCACCTGCACCTGCACCTGCGCCCGAGGCGACGCCACCGGCCACGCCCGCAGCGCCTGCTGCCAATGACGATGCCGCGCCTGCCGCCCAGGAGGCACCTGCCGAGACTGACGAGGATGCGCACGCAGTGGCGGCCAGCGACGACCCCGACGCATCCGAGAGCGCATCGACGCGGGTGCCGCTCGATGAGATCAAGCGCTACGTCGGCGTGTTCAACGCGATCCGCGAGGGCTATGTCGATCCGGTCGAGGACCGGAAGCTGATGTCGTCGGCGATCCGCGGCCTGCTGCTCGACCTCGATCCGCACAGCGCCTACCTCGAGAAGGATGTCGCCGATGCGTTCGCCGAGAACACCAGCGGCGCTTACGTCGGCATCGGCGTCGAAGTGCTGCAGTTGCCCGATGGCCGCATCAAGGTCATTTCGCCGATCGACGAGACGCCGGCCGCGAAGGCCGGTATCCGCGCTGGCGACACCATCGTCGCGGTCGACGGCAAGCCGCTGACCGCCGCCGACAGCCAGGGGCAGGGACCGCTGCGCGGACCGCCCGGCACCAGCGCGCGCCTGAGCATCGTGCGCGAAGGCGAAGCCGCGCCGCTGGAGATCGACGTCACTCGCGACACCATCCGCGTCGCCAGCGTGCGTGCGCGCATGCTCGAACCGGGCTATGGCTACCTGCGTGTCAGCGCGTTCCAGCTCGATACCGCCGAGGATTTCCGCAGCAAGCTGCTGGAACTGCAGGGCCCGACCGGCAAGGCCCTGCGCGGCCTGGTGATCGACCTGCGCAGCAATCCCGGCGGCCTGCTGACCGCGGCGGTGCAGATCGCCGACGACCTGCTCGACAAGGGCAAGATCGTCAGTACGCGTGGCCGCATGAGCATCAACGACACCGAGTTCTCCGCCGCGCCCGGCGACCTGATGCATGGCGCGCCGGTGGTGCTGATCGTCGACGCCGGTTCGGCGAGCGCCTCGGAAGTGCTGGCCGGCGCACTGGGCGACAATGGTCGCGCCCGTATCGTCGGCAGCCGCACATTCGGCAAGGGATCGGTGCAGACCGTGCTGCCGCTGGGCAATGGCGACTCGGTCAAGCTGACCACCGCGCGTTACTTCACGCCCAAGGGCACCTCGATCCAGGCGCGCGGCATCGATCCCGACGTCGTGCTGAAGCCCGATGTCGCCGCGAAGCCCGGCGAGACCGTCGCGCCGGGTCCGCGCATCACCGAGGCGACATTGCCCGGCCACCTGCGTGGCGATCTTGAAGACGGCAGTGGTGCCGGCGACGTGCTCGATGGCGATGGCCCGATCAACGCCGCGCTGGCCGAGCTCAAGCGCCCGGCCGCCGAGGTGGCGCGCGGCGATACCGGCGCGGTGCCGGCGCAGCAGTAGCGCGGATCGCTGTGATGGGAGCGCCGACAGGCGCGATGAGGCGTTCCCATGCAAGCCCGTTCGCGCCCGGGTGCGCTCCCACAAAGCCGTCGGTGCCAGCCGCTCCTACGGCTCAGGCGTGCGGCGCGACCAGCTTCCAGCCCAGCATCACCGCGGCGATGCCCAGCAGCACGCTGCCGCCGACATAGCCACTGGCGATCAGCCAGTCGCCGCGTCGCAGCAGTTGCACGGTGTCCAGGCCGAACGCGGAAAACGTGGTGAAGCCGCCGAGCATGCCGACCACCAGCAGCAACCGCAGGTCGGCATCGAACCAGGCATGGCGTTGCGCCAGGCCGGCGAACACGCCGACCAGCAGACAGCCGATCAGGTTGACCGCGAAGGTGCCGAGCGGAAACCTGCCCGGCGCCGCCGTCGTGACCAGCCCGCTCGTCATCAGCCAGGCCGACAGCAGATAGCGGCAGATCGAACCGAAGGCGCCACCGAGTCCAACCAGTAACAACGCCTTCACCGGTCCAGGTTCCCTGTGCTCAGCGCGGCTTGGCCGGCAGCGGGAACGGCGTGACTACCTTTTCGCCCGATTCGGCATCGCGGATCGCCGACTGCCCCTTCTTCTCGACTTCGTCGATGCGCAGGATCGCCTGCATCGGCAGGTGCAGGGCGCGGGTGTTGCCGAACTCGTCGCGCAGGCGTTCCTCGGTGGGATCGATGACCAGCCCGTCGTGCACATCGAAGACCAGGTCGGCGACTTCGATGAATCCCCACAGCCGGCCGCTGTCGACGCGCTTGGCGTACAGCTCGTAGACCTTGCCGTGGTTGAGGAAACTGACTTTGTAGAGCGTGCTTTTCATTACGCCCGATTGTAGGCCCAAGGGCGGGCAAAGGGGATGGCGTGGACAGGGAGGCCGCGGTGGGTCACGGAACACGCGCCGCGCTTCAACAACGCCGATACCCGCGCTCAATACCCCTTGAGCTTGCGCAGCCGGCGCGTGATCGCATGGCGCGACAGCAGCGCGAAGACCACGCCGAACAGGAAACCGGCGACATGCGCCGCCCAGGCCACGGCACCGAAGGCCGGGCCGATATAGGCGAACACCACCTGCAGCACCGCCCAGACCCCGATCAGCAGCGAGGCCGGCGCGCGCACGAATTCCAGGAACAGCCCCAGCGGCACCACGACGCCGAGCTTGGCCTGCGGAAACAGCGCCAGGTAGGCGCCGATGACCGCCGAGACCGCGCCGCTGGCGCCGATGATCAGCCGGTCAGGGGTGCCGATCGCGAACACCGCGAACAGGTTCGCGAACGCGCCGCCGAGCAGGAACAGCAGCAGGAAGCGCCACGCGCCCATGATGCGCTCGGCCGGCAGCCCGAAGATCAGCAGGAAGACCAGGTTGCCCAGCAGGTGCGCCCAGTCGGCATGCAGGAACAGGGCACTGAACAGGCTGACCCAGCGCTCAGGATCGAGCCAGTCGCGCAGGCCGGCGCTGGTCAGCGAGCCGCCGGTCAGTGCGCCCCATTCGATCAGCAGCGCCTGCTGCGAGGCATCCGGACGCGTGCTGGCCCACAGGAACGCCAGCCACAGCAGCGCGAACAGCATCGGCGTGGCCCAGCGCAGCGTGCTCTGGTTGCGGGTGGGGATCGAAATGAACATGGCGGATCCGGTGGCAGGACACACACCTTACCTGTTCGGCCCTGCCTGTTCAGATGGGATGACAGCAGGGGGGGGCGCATCGCGTTGCACGATCGGCTGCATCGTCGGCCTGGGCGAATCGCCGGGAGGGGCATGGCATGCATGGCACGCATCGGACGCCCGGCACGCAAGCGCGACCGCGATCACAGCGCATTTGCTGAATACGCGAGGGCGTGCCAGGCACACGCGTTCCACACTGCACGGTACGGTATAGTGCGCCCGCGTCGCAGGTCGGGAGGGCATTCCGGCGGACGGCGTGGCCCAAGTCGCCACGCTGCCAGACGCATCCTGAAGGCATCAAGACCCCGGAGCAGTGACCCGCATGTCCAATACCCCCCGTCTCATCCAGCTCTCCACGCTGGCGCTCGGCATCGCCGGCGCGCTCGCGTTCGCCCCGGCCGCGCACGCCGCCGGTTTCCAGCTCAAGGAAAACAGCGTCAAGTCGCTCGGCAGCGCCTTTGCCGGCACCGCGGCCAAGACCGGCGACTCGTCGGTGGTCGTCAACAACCCGGCCGTGATGACGCAGTTCGAAGGCAACACCTTCCAGATCGACGTCACCGCGATCGACCTGAACTATGAGTTCCAGGGCAGCGGCACCGACGCGCTGGGCCGTCCCCTGACCGGCAGCAACGGCGGCAACGCCGGTGGCGTGACCCCGGTCCCGGCGATGTCCTACATCCGCAAGCTCGACAACGGCGTGGCGCTGGGCGCGATGGTCAGTGCGCCGTTCGGCCTGAAGACCGAATACGACGACAACTGGGTCGGCCGTTACCTGGCCCATACCTCCGACGTGCGCATCGTCGACCTGACGCTGTCGGGCGCGATCGACGTGACCGACAAGTTCTCGGTCGGCATCGGCGTGATCGCCTCGCGCGCCGACGTGACGCTGTCCAAGTCGGTCGACTTCGGAACGCTGCTGTTCTCCAACCCCGCCACCCGCCCGCTGCCGTTCGCGCTGCCGCAGGCCGCCGACGGTTTTGCCGAAGTGCAGGGCGACGACAACGGCTTCGGCTGGCTGGTCGGTGCGCACTTCCGTCCGACCGAGAACGTCGCGATCGGCGTCAGCTACCGCTCCGAGATCGATTACGAGCTGAGCGGCACCGTCGACTGGACCGTGCCGGGCAATGTCGCGGCCGTGCTGGGCGCCAGCCCGACCACGTCGCCGTTGTTCCAGGACGGCAATGCCTCGGCCAAGCTGACCACGCCGTCGATCCTGTCGGTGGGCGCGACCTGGCAGGTCAACGACCGCCTGGCCCTGTCGGCCAGCTGGGCCGAGACCGGCTGGGAGTCGCTGCGCGAAGTGCGCATCGATTTCGAGCGTCCGGATCCCGATTCGGTCGAGCCGTTCCAGTGGAAGAACTCGACGTTCACGTCCGTCGGCGCCGAGTTCAAGCTCAACGATACCTGGACCCTGCGTGGCGGCGTCGCGTATGACGAAACCCCGACCAGCCTGACCCACCGCACGCCGCGCCTGCCCGATGACGACCGCACCTGGTACTCGGTCGGTGCGACCTGGCAGGTCAGCGACGCGCTCGACGTCAACTTCGCCTACACCCGCATCGTGCCGGATGACCCGAAGATCAACTACAGCAGCGGCGGCAACACCGTGGCCGGTCCGTTCGACGGGAATGCCAACCTGTTCGGCGTCTCGGCGCAGTACCGGTTCTGATCGGGCACGTTTGATCGGGTTCGTTTGATCTGACTCGCTTGATCAGGCAACCAGATCGGCACGCGTCATCCGGAAAGCCCCGCCTGTCGGGGCTTTCCGCTGTCTGCGGCCCGCGCTGCGCCGTCGTCCCATGGCAGGCAACGCAGTCGCCCCGCCAGTGCAATGCCGCGCTGCGTTGCGGGCCCTACACTGCCGGCTGTTCCCGGGATGGCGTGCAATGCCGCAACAACTGCCCTTGATCGACCTGTCGCGGCTGGCGCCCGCCGCCCCGGGGCGCGATGCCGCGTTGCGCGAACTGCGCGAGACGGCGCGCCGGATCGGCTTCTTCCAGGTCGGTGGTCATGGCGTGCCGGCGACGCTGGATGCCGCGCTGCTGGCACAGGCCCGGACGCTGTTCGCGTTGCCCGATGCCGACAAGGACGCGCTGGCGATGATCCGTTCGCCGCATTTCCGTGGCTATACCCGCGCCGGTGCCGAGCGCACGCGCGGACAGGCGGACTGGCGCGAGCAGATCGACTTCGGCCGCGACGATGCCGTTGCGGTCGAGCAGGCGCAGGGCGTGCCGGCATGGACGCGGCTGCAGGGCCCCAACCAATGGCCGGCGTCCTTGCCGGGGTTCCGCCAGACCGTGCTGGACTGGCAGCAGGCGATGACCGGCGTGCTGCTGCAGGTGCTGCAGGCCTGCATGGAAGCGCTGGGGCAACCGCGCGATGTGTTGTTGCCGCTGTATCGCGGCGCGCCACAGCTGACGATGAAACTGATCCGCTATCCCGCTCATGCTGCGCCGGGCAGCGGCCAGGGCGTCGGTGCACACAAGGACGGTGAATTGCTGTCGCTGATCCTGCAGGATGGCGTCGGCGGCCTGCAGGTCGAAACCGCCGATGGCGGCTGGATCGACGCGACGCCGCACGCGGGCCATTACGTGGTCAACATCGGCGAACAGCTCGAGCTGGCGTCGGACGGCTATCTGAAGGCGGCGGTGCATCGCGTGGTCAGTCCACCGGCCGGCAGGGAGCGCCTGTCCGCAGCCTGCTTCCTCGGCGCGCGCCTGGACGCGACGATCCCCGCGCTGGAACTGCCGCCCGCGCTCGCGGACGAGGCCACCGGCTACACGCGCGATCCCGACAATCCCTTGTTCCGCGATGTCGGCCAGAACACCTTGAAGGGCCGCCTGCGTTCGCACCCGGACGTGGCCGCGCGCCACCATGCCGACCTGCTGGGCGAGGTCGCGTCGCGCTGACGCGTTGCGGTGTCGCGTGCAGGCTTGCCAAGTACAGGCATGTCGCGTGCAGGCGGCCGCGCGGACTCAGGACCAGCGGGTCAGCAGCCAGGCCCAGGCCGGCAGCGTCACCAGCGCACACAGGATGCCGTAGCCGACCAGCGCGGCGGCCAGTCGCGGGGCGAGGTTGTGCGAGATCGCCAGCGCCGCGGCGGTGATCATGCCGGGCATCGCCGACTCCAGCACATTGGCCTGCAGCATCGGGCCCTGCATGCCGAACAGCAGCGACAGCGGCCAGGCCAGCAGCGGCATCACCAGCAGTTTCAGCGTCAGGCCGGCCAGCAGCGGGCGGATCTCGTCGCGCGGCATCTTCAGCTGGATCGACAGCCCGACCGCCAGCATCACCAAAGGCAGCATCGCGCCGGCCAGGTTCTGCAGCGCGGAACCGACCCAGCGCGGTGGTTGCTCGGGCATCAGCGTCAAGGCGAACACCAGGGCCCACAGCGGCGGGAAGCGCAGGATCCGGCGCAGCACCTCGCTGGCGCGCGGCGTGCTGTCGCCGCTGTAGCGCGCGATCACGTACAGGCCGAACGTCGACAGCAGGATCGCGGTGCCGAACTGGTCGTAGACCACGGCGTACTGCACCGCGTGCTGGCCCAGCAGGGCGCCGACCATCGGATAGCCGATGAAGCTGCTGTTGCACAGCGCGACGCACAGCAGCAGCACCGCGGTCTCGTCGCGGCGGAAGCGCAGCCAGCGCGACAGCAGCGCCACCGACGCGATCGTCGCCAGCGCCAGCAGCCACGGCGTGGCGGCCAGGCCCAGCAGCGACACGTCGAAACGCAACCGTGGCACATGGATCAGCATGGCCGCCGGCAGGCAGACGTAGAGCACGACGCGGTTGAGCACCTCGGCAGCATTGGCCGGGAAGGCGCGCAGCCGCGCGAACAGCAGGCCGAGCGCGAGCATCGCCAGGATCAGGGCAAAGGCGTCGAAGGCCATGGTGGCTCGGCAGATAGGGGGGGGGCGCCGATGGTACCGGGCTCGGCGCGGATGCGATTTGCGGCGATGGTCGAATGCGCGCCATGGCGTGACCGGTGCGCGGCCATCGCCAGCATCGATCGGTCGCGAACCAAGCGATGGCGACGCCGGAAGCGGCGCCGTTCCCGACCGGGCGGCGGCCATTGCCCCGGGAGCTGCCGTCGTCGCTGGCCTGCGCGCCCCACCGGCAGGCCGGGACCTGCGACCTGGGTGTCCTCGAGCAGCCGCAGGCGGGCTGCGGACGTGCCGGTGGGGCGAGGTCGGCGATCGGCTCGACGACCAACAGCGCGCGCTTCCGGCAGGCCCGGGCGACAGCAGCGCGCCTTCCTCGCTGCCGAGGTCTTGGTTGCTGTCTGAAGGCCTCGATCGCGCGCCTGGGTCCTGCGCGCGGCGACTGGCCCAGGACCGGCCCGTTGCCGCGCCGAATCGCGCATTCGGGCCGATCCTGCGCCGTCGCCGGGGCCATGCAGGGTGCCGCCAGCCCGCCTGCGCATTGACCTCGATCATTGCGGGACAGCCTCAACTTGCCGGTGGATGCTGCCCCCGGCTACCATTTAGCGGTTTTCGCGCCCCGCATGACGGGCTCGCGGCCCGTTCTTTCTTGAGTGTTTTCCATAATCCAGTTTGCTGGCGGCCTTGCGGCCGCGACCGATGACATTGGGGTCTAGGCATGATGCAGGCGCGTTTTTCGCGGTGGTACTTGGCAGCTTTGCTGTCGCTGGCGGGTGTGGCACAGCCCGTCCTGGCCCAATCGGCCGATCCCAAGCCCTGGCAGCTGAACATGGGGCGCGGTGTCACCGCTTCCTCGCAGCATGCCTATGACGCGCACATGATGGTCATGTGGATCTGCGTGGTCATCGGCGTCATCGTGTTCGGCGCGATGGCCTATGCGATGTTCAAGTTCCGCAAGTCCAAGGGTGCGGTCGCTGCGCAGTTCAGCCACAACACCACGGCCGAGATCATCTGGACGGTCATCCCGATCATCCTGGTGGTGATCATGATGGTGCCCGCGACGCAGAAGCTGATCGCCATGTACGACACCCGCAACTCCGAGATGACCGTCAAGGTCACGGGCGTGCAGTGGATGTGGAAGTACGAGTACCTGGGCGAAGACGTCGCGCTGACCAGCCGCCTGGACCGCGAGAGCGACCGCCTGCGCCAGAACCGCGCTACCACGCGCGCCGAGCTGGATGCGCACCCGCACTACCTGCTCGACGTCGACAACGTGCTGGTGCTGCCGACCGACACCAAGATCCGCTTCGTGATCACCGCCGACGACGTCATCCACTCCTGGTGGGTGCCGGCGCTGGGCTGGAAGCAGGATGCGATCCCGGGCATCGTCAACGAGGCCTGGACCGAGATCCTCGAGCCGGGCATCTACCGTGGCCAGTGCGCCGAGCTCTGCGGCAAGGACCATGGCTTCATGCCGATCGTGGTCAAGGCCGTGCCGCGCGCCGAGTTCGACCAGTGGCTGGCGGCCGAGAAGTCCAGCCGCGCCCCGGCCCCGGCAGCGCCGGCTGCTCCCGCAGCGCCTGCCGTCCCGGACAGCACCACTCCGGAAGCAGCCCCGGCCGCCGACGCCGCAGCCACCGCTGCGAAGACCCAATCCGCTCCTGCCGCTGACGTGGCTGGTTGATCGTTTCCCGAGGTAATCAATCCATGTCGACGCATTCCGCCGCCGCTACCGCCGATCACCACGACGATCACGGCCATCACAAGCAGGGCTTCATCGAGCGCTGGTTCTTCTCCACGAACCACAAGGACATCGGCACGCTGTACCTGCTGTTCGCGTTCGTGATGTTCATCATCGGCGCGGGCATGAGCGTGATCATCCGCACCGAGCTGATGGTGCCGGGCCTGCAGCACGTCAGCCCGTACTTCTTCAACCAGATGACCACCGTGCATGCACTGGTGATGATCTTCGGTGGCGTGATGCCGGCGTTCGTCGGCCTCGCCAACTGGATGATCCCGCTGCAGGTCGGCGCGCCGGACATGGCGCTGCCGCGCATGAACAACTGGTCGTTCTGGATCATGCCGTTCGCGTTCACGCTGCTGCTGATGACGCTGTTCATCCCCGGCGGCGCACCGGCCGGCGGCTGGACGCTGTACCCGCCGCTGTCGCTGCAGGGTGGCAACAGCGTGGCGCTGGCGATCTTCGCCATCCACATGATGGGCATCAGCTCGATCATGGGCGCGATCAACATCATCGCCACCGTGCTGAACATGCGCGCGCCCGGCATCGACCTGCTGAAGATGCCGATCTTCTGCTGGACCTGGCTGATCACTGCGTTCCTGCTGATCGCAGTGATGCCGGTGCTGGCCGGCGCGGTCACGATGCTGCTGACCGACAAGTTCTTCATGACCTCGTTCTTCAATGCCGCCGGCGGCGGCGACCCGGTGATGTACCAGCACATCTTCTGGTTCTTCGGTCACCCCGAGGTCTACATCATGATCCTGCCGGCGTTCGGCGTGGTCAGCGAGATCCTGCCGACCTTCAGCCGCAAGCCGTTGTTCGGCTACCAGGCGATGGTCTACGCCACCGCGGCGATCGCGTTCCTGTCGTTCATCGTCTGGGCGCACCACATGTTCACCGTGGGCATGCCGCTGGGTGGCGAGATCTACTTCATGTTCGCGACGATGCTGATCTCGATCCCGACCGGCGTGAAGGTGTTCAACTGGGTGTCCACGATGTGGAAGGGCTCGTTGACGTTCGAAGCGCCGATGCTGTGGTCGATCGCGTTCGTGATCCTGTTCACCATCGGCGGTTTCTCCGGCTTGATGCTGGCGATCGTGCCCGCCGACTTCCAGTACCACGACACCTACTTCGTGGTCGCCCACTTCCACTACGTGCTGGTGCCGGGCGCGCTGTTCGGCATCATCGCCGCGGTGTACTACTGGTGGCCCAAGTGGAGCGGCAAAATGTACAGCCAGTTCTGGGCCGGCGTGCATTTCTGGTGGAGCGTGGTCTTCATCAACCTGCTGTTCTTCCCGCAGCACTTCCTCGGCCTGGCCGGCATGCCGCGCCGCATCCCGGACTACAACCCGGTGTTCGCGGACTGGAACTTCATCAGCTCGATCGGTGCGTTCGGCATGTTCGTCACGCCGTTCATGATGTTCGCGATCCTGTACCACTCGCTGAAGAAGGGCGCTCCGGCCCCCGCGCGTCCGTGGGAAGCCGCCAAGGGCCTGGAGTGGACCGTGCCGTCGCCGGCGCCGCACCACACCTTCACCACGCCGCCGGTCATCAAGCCGGGCGACCTGGCCCACGACGACGTCACCCACTGATCCGCGACGCCAGGACGCCTCGACCCCCACCATGACCACGCCCGACCCGAACAGCCCGCAGGAGATCGCGCTGCGCCGCAAGCGCGCCGTCCGCACGGCCGTCGTCGTGGGTGCGATCTCGGTCGGGATCTACGTGGCCTTCATCCTGTCCGGGGTCATCGGGCGATGAGCGCCGGGCAGCACAAGGGCGTCCTGAAACTGGTCGGCGTGTCGCTCGCCGCGTTCCTGGTGACGTTCTCGCTGGTGCCGCTGTACCGGATCGCCTGCGAGAAGGTCTTCGGCATCCGCATGGATAACACCGCCGCCGATGCGGCGACGGTGGCGGCCGTGCAGGTGCAGGACCGCATGGTCACGGTCGAGTTCGACGCCAGCGTCAATTCCAAGCTGCCGTGGTCGTTCCGCCCCAACCAGACGCGCATGCAGGTGCGGGTCGGCGAGCAGTACGAGACCACGTACTTCGCGCACAACGACAGCGTGATCGGCATCGTCGGCACGGCGACGCCTTCGGTGGCGCCGGCACGCGCGTCGGCGTTCTTCCAGAAGACCGAATGCTTCTGCTTCACCGCGCAGACGCTGCTGGCCGGGGAAACCCGCGACATGCCGGTGCGTTTCATCATCGATCCGGCGCTGCCGGCCGATGTGCACACGGTGACGCTGTCGTATACCTTCTTCAAGAACGACCGTGCCACCGAACAACTGGCGCGGCAGGCACCGGCCGGCGTCAGCCCCGGTGTCGCCAACGTCGCAGGCGCGCCGTAGCAACACGCGTCACGCAATACGCGCCAAGCAACACCCGCAGCACGCAAGCCGATCCGTTCCACGCAATTCCCGCACACCCGACTCCACGCAACAGCGCACGCGATCTCCAGACGGAAGCAAGCATCATGGCCCAGGCACACAACGAGCACACGCACGACGCCAACATCTACTTCGTGCCGCACCACAGCAAATGGCCGCTGTTCGCCTCGGTCTTCCTGTTTATCACGATGCTGGGCCTGGCGAGCTGGTTCAACGAGATCAGCTGGGGCCGCTCGGTGTTCTTCGTCGGCATCGCCGGCCTGATCGCGATCCTGTTCAAGTGGTTCGCCGACGTGATCCTGGAATCGGTGTCGGGCTACTACAACAAGTCGGTCGACACCTCGTTCCGCATGGGCATGGTGTGGTTCATCTTTTCCGAAGTGATGTTCTTCAGCGCCTTCTTCGGCGCGCTGTTCTACGCCCGCAAGCTGTCGGTGCCGTGGCTCGGTGGCGAAGGCGCGAAGGGTGCCGGCAACAGCGTCCTGTGGGAAGGCTACAGCGCCGGCTGGCCGAGCACCGGTCCGGGCCAGGTCGGCGGTTTCTTCGAGACCATCCCGGCGTGGGGCCTGCCGCTGCTGAACACCCTGATCCTGCTGGCGTCGGGCATCACCATCACCATCGCGCACCACGCGCTGAAGGCCGGTCACCGCAAGCAGCTGCTGGCGTTCCTGGGTGCGACCGTGCTGCTGGGCTGCATCTTCCTGTTCTTCCAGGCCGAGGAATACATCCACGCCTACAGCGAACTGAACCTGACGATGGGTTCGGGCATCTACGGCTCGACGTTCTACATGCTGACCGGTTTCCACGGCGCGCACGTGACGCTGGGTACGATCATGCTGGCGGTGATCTGGTTCCGGTGCCTCAAGGGTCACTTCAACCGCGAGAACCACTTCGCGTTCGAAGCGGTGGCCTGGTACTGGCACTTCGTCGACGTGGTCTGGCTGATCCTGTTCATGTTCGTCTACGTCGTCTGATCGAAGCCGGGCATCCAGCGCCGCCGGGCAGCATCAGGCAGCGCACAGGCAGGCTCGCAGCCTGCCGGGGCGCTCACGAGCCCCTGTCCTATGTCCCAGATATCTGTTTGACGGCGGTACTGCCGCCGTCCATCAGCCGCCGATGCCGTGCGGCTTGATCCACCCCATCCAGATCGACAGCATCACGATCAGGATCAGCGCGACCGACAGCGCGATGCGCTTGGTCAGGGCATTGACGGTACGCTTGGTCGCACCCTTGTCGACCAGCATGTAGTACAGGCCCGCGCCGAGGTTCCACAGGATGACTGCCAGGAAAGCGATGATCAGCAGGGTTTTCAGCGAGTCGCTCATGGCGGTCTCCGGTGCGGCGTGCGCGATGGGCCATTATCGCAGCCCGGCGGCGTGAACGCGTGACCCGCAGGATCCCGCTCGCTTTCGGCTGGACGCTGGCATTGCTGGCGATGGTCGCGTTCGCCTCGCTGGGCAAGTGGCAGCTCGGGCGGATGCACGAGAAGCAGGCGATGCTCGATGCGGTCGAGTCCACGCTGGCGCAGCGTGCGGCGGCGCCGCTGGACGCCGCACTCGACCCCGCGCATGCGCGCGGTTACGACTGGGTACGCGGCGAAGGGCACTTCGTCGATGCGCCCGCCGTGCTGCTCGACAACCAGCAGCGCGAGGGCCGGCCGGGTGTCCGCGCCTACCGCCTGTTCCAGCCTGACGGTGAGGGCCTGCCGGTGCTGGTCGAGCTGGGCTGGTTGCCGTTGCCGGCCGACCGCACGATGCCCGCGATCGCGCTGCCCGCCGGCGAGCAACTGCTTGAAGGCCTGCTGATGCCGCGGCCGTCCGGCGGCATCGTCACCGCCGTCGCCGCCCCCGAGCCCAAGGGCGGCGTGCTGACCATCGGCCTCGACGCCGCCAACCTGCCGGCGCTGCTGCGCCAGCCGGCGCTGGCCACGCGTGTGCTCAAGCTCGATCCCGAGCACCTGATCGGCTATGCGCGCGACCTCGATATCCTTCCCAATACGCTGCCGCCCGAAAAGCACCTTGGCTATGCCGTGCAATGGTTCGGGCTGGCGATCGCGGTGCTGGTCACCGCGCTGATCCTGACCTTCCGGAAATCCCGTCGATGAACGCGTCTCCTGCAACGCCCCCCGCGGCTCCCACGCCGCCACCGCCGGTCAATCCCCAGCAGCGCAACCGCAACCGCGGCCTGCTGGTGCTGATCTTCGTGATCTTCCTCGGCAGCGCGCTGGTCGCGGTGGCGCTGCGGATGTCGGGCTGGCAGCCGCATGGCATGCGCAACTACGGCGAACTGCTGGATCCGCCGGGCGACCTGCGCGAAGTCGTGCCGCACCTGGCCGATGGCACGCCCTACGACTGGGCACCGGTCGAGCGCACCTGGCGCATCGCGCTGGCGCCGCCGGCCGATTGTGGGCAGCGCTGCGTGACGCTGTCGCAGGACCTGGACAAGGTCTGGCAACTGTTCGGTCGGCATGCCGACCACGTGCACATCCTGTGGATCGGCGAGCCACCCAGGGACGCGATGCGCAATTCCGCGCTGCGCGTGCTGCGCGACGAGCCGGCGGTGCGCGACGCGCTGCCGCGCGTGCAGGATCCGGCCGGCGTGCCGGTCTACATCGTCGATCCCAACGGATTCGTCATGATGCGCTACGCTCCCGGCTTCGATCCGGGCCACCTGCGCTCGGACATGTCCAAGCTGCTGAAGTTGCGCTGATGAGCACGCCCGATCCGCATCCGGCCTCCCGGACCGCTACCGCACACACCAGCCGCCGTGGTGCCGTCGGGCGGCCGTCGGTCTATCGCCATTTCCACCGGCTGGCATGGTTCGCGACCGCGCTGACGTTGTGCGTCATCGTGTTCGGTGCCTTCGTGCGCCTGTCCGACGCCGGCCTGAGCTGTCCCGACTGGCCCACCTGTTACGGCCGCGCGACCTGGCCGCAGGCGGCGCATGAAGTCGACGACCATGCCGCCAGTGCGATCCGCCCGTTCGAGACGCACAAGGCCTGGCGCGAGCAGGTCCACCGCCACCTCGCTGCGTCGCTGGGCGTGCTGGTGCTGGCGCTGGCGCTGCTGGCCGCGCGCAAGCGCAGGCTCGGCATCGCGCAGGTGCTGGTGGCCTCGACCCTGGTCGCGCTGGCGATCCCGCTGTACATGCGCGGGATGACGACGCAAGCCCTGCTGGTCGCCGGCCTGGGCGAGGCGGTGCTGCTGTTCGCGGCGTTGCGATGGTCCAACCTGGACCTCGCGCGCACGGCGGTGCTGACGCTGGCGGTGGTGATCTTCCAGGCGCTGCTCGGCAAGTGGACGGTGACGCTGCTGCTGAAGCCGATCATCGTCATGGGCCACCTGCTGGGCGGCATGCTGACGTTCTCGCTGCTGCTGTGGATGGCCTGGCGGGCGACGCACCTGCCGATCCGCCTGATCAATGCGCGCGCGCTGCGCGTCTGGGTCATCGCCGGCCTGGCCGTGCTGGGCGTGCAGATCGCGCTGGGCGGCTGGGTCAGCGCCAACTATGCGGCGCTGTCCTGCGGCGCCGGTGGCTGGGTCACCGCGACCCCGCACTGGATGGATTTCCCCAAGTGCGTCGGCCAGTGGCTGCCGCCGACCGACTTTAGCGAAGGCTTCGTGCTGTGGCGCGGCGTCGGCGCGGATTACGAGGGCGGCGTGCTTGATGGCGCATCGCGGATCGCGATCCAGCTCGCGCACCGGGTCATGGCGATCGTGGTCTTCGTCTATCTGATGGTGCTGTCGTGGCGCCTGGCGCGCACGCCGGGCCTGCGTGGCTGGGCGGTCGCGCTGGGCCTGCTGACGCTGGCGCAGGTCGCGCTGGGCATCCTCAACGTCAAGCTGGCGCTGCCGCTGTGGACCGCGGTGCTGCACAACGGCGGCGCTGCGTTGCTGCTGTTCGTGCTGGTGTCGCTGCTGGCGCGCCTGGGCGAGCCGGACTGAACTATGGCCGTCCAGATGCGCCAGTACTGGGAGCTGACCAAGCCACGCGTGGTCGCCCTGATCGTGTTCACCGCCCTGGTCGGCATGTTCCTGGCCGTGCCGGGATTGCCGCCGCTGCGCGAGTCGGTGTTCGGCCTGCTCGGCATCTGGCTGGCGGCGGCATCGGCGGCCGCGATCAACCACCTGATCGACCAGCGCATCGACAAGGTCATGGCGCGCACCGCCAACCGGCCGTTGGCGACCGGCGCGTTGCGGTCGGCGCAGGTGCTGGCGTTCGCGATCGCGCTGGGCGCGTTGTCGATGGCGTTGCTGGTGTTGCTGGTCAACACATTGACCGCGGCGCTGACGTTCGCGACGCTGATCGGTTACGCGATCGTCTACACCGGCTACCTCAAGCGGGCGACGCCGCAGAATATCGTCATCGGTGGCATCGCCGGCGCGGCGCCGCCGTTGTTGGGCTGGGCCGCGGTGACCGGCATGGACGGTCGCTGGGACTGGGCGCATGCCTGCCTGCTGGTGCTGATCATCTTCATCTGGACGCCGCCGCATTTCTGGGCGCTGGCGATCTTCCGCCGCGACGACTACGCGCGCGCGCTGGTGCCGATGCTGCCGGTGACGCATGGTGTCGAATACACACGCTGGCAGATCCTGCTGTACACCGTGCTGCTGGTGGTGGTGACGCTGCTGCCGTACCTGGTCGGCATGAGCGGGGTGTTCTACCTCGGCGGCGCGCTGGTGCTGGGCTCGATGTTCCTGTGGTACGCGTGGCGCCTGCTGGACCCGCCGGACGAATTCTTCGCGATGCGCGTGTTCAATTACTCGGTGGTCTACCTGATGGCGCTGTTCGCCTTCCTGCTGCTGGACCACTGGCTGCTGCCGTGGTTGGCGCCGGCGCTGCCGACGCTGCAGTGGCAGCGCTTGGGATAAGGGCGGCCCGGGTCGAGCGCGGCGGCCGCGAATATTTGCCGGCGGAAGCTGCAGATGGGCCCGCATAGCGCACCTGGTGCCGGGGCCGGGGCCGCGGCCGGGGCCGGTCGAGGCCTTCGATGCGCCGCTTGACCTGAATTCCTCCTGTTCTGGCCCGCGAGCGAATGCGCGCGCCGGAGGCAGTGGGTACGGTGGGGGCTGGACGTCCCGCTCCCGGTCGTCCCCCTTCCGAGGACGTACCGATGGTCGATCGCCGCCAGTTCATCGCCTGGACCGGACTGCTTGCAGGCGCCGCGACGCTGTCGCCGGCCTGGGCCCTGTCGCCGGTCAAGCCGACACCGTGGCCGGTGCCGCCGCAGCCGGCGCGCATCCCGATGCAGGTCGGCCGCTTCGGCCATGCGCGCATCGACGATTACATCTGGCTGCGCCCGAAGGACTGGCATGCGGTGCTGCGCGATCCGTCGTCGCTGGATGCCGACATCCGCGCCGCGGTCGATGCCGAGAACGGCTATGTCGACGCGATGCTGGCACCGGCGCAGCCGCTGCGCGAACAGCTGGTCCAGGACATGGCGCGCATCGGCGGCGGCAAGCAGGCGCCGATCGAGGTCCGCGATGGCGACTACGTCTATTACACGCGCGAGCAGCCGGGCAGCGATCACCCGGTGCATGCGCGGCGGCCGGTCGCGGGCGGTGCCGAACAGGTGCTGCTGGATGTCGGCGCGGAGAGCGCGGGGCATGCCTATTACGCGCTGCACTGGTTCGGCTCGCAGCACAGCGCCGACGGTCGCCTGTACGCCTGGGCGGCCGATACCACCGGCTCGGGCATCTTCTCGATCCGGGCACGCGAGATCGACAGCGGGCGCATCGTTGTCGACGACATCGAGCATTCGCATGGTCCGTTCACGCTGTCGCCGGACGGGCGCTACCTGTTCTGGGTGGGCCGCAACGACACCGGGCGACCGTCGACGGTGTTCCGTCGTGACGTCGCCGCCGGCAGCGATACGCTGGTCTACGAGGAAACCGACCCGGCGTTCTTCCTGTCGCTGCGCACGACCGCGTCCGGGCGCTACGTGGTGCTGCGGATCATGAATGGCGAAATGGCCGAAGTGCGGCTGGTGCCGATGGCCGCGCCAACATCGACGCCGATCGTCGTCGAGCCGCGTCGTGTCGGCCACACCTACGACGTGGACGACTGGAACGGACGCCTGGTGATCCTGACCGATGCCGATGGCGCGATCGACTACAAACTGATGTCGGCCAGCGAGGAGTCCCTCGGCCAGGCGCACTGGCAGCCGCTGCTGGCACACGTGCCCGGCCGTTTCATCACCGCGGTGCATCCGTTCGCCGGGCACCTGGTACGCGAGGAATGGCGCGATGCCAATCCACGCCTGGTGCTGATGTTCGCCGATGGCCGCGAACAGGAGATCGCATTCGACGAACCCGCATATGCGCTCAACGTGCCGCTGCACCAGGGTTGGATCTCGCCGACGCTGGCATTCACGCTGCAGACGCCGCGCACGCCTCCGGCGACGCAGTTGCTGACGCTGGCCGATGGCGCCGTGCGTCCGGCCGCGCCCACCACCGTCGCTGCGGGCCATGATCCCGATCGCTACGAGGTGCGTCGCCTGTGGGCGCGCGCGGAAGACGGCGAGCAGATCCCAGTCACCGTGCTGATGCGCAAGGGCGCCGCGCTTGATGGCAGCGCGCCGCTGTTCCTGTACGCCTATGGCTCGTATGGCGCGACCGTCGAGACGACGTTCTCGCCAGCCGCGATCGCGCTGGTCGACCAAGGCTGGATCCACGCGATCGCGCATGTGCGCGGCGGCGCCGAGAAGGGCACGCGCTGGTGGCGCTCGGTGCTCAAGCACGGCAAGAAAATCACGTTCACCGACTTCATCGCCTGTGCCGAACACCTGGTCGCGCAGCGTTACACGCGCAAGGGCCGCATCGTTGCGCATGGGCTGTCGGCCGGCGGCCTGTTGATGGGTGCGGTCTACACAATGCGTCCGGATCTGTGGGCCGGCGTCATCGCGCAGGTACCGTTCGTCGATGTGCTGACCACGCTGGAGGAATACCAGATCCATCCGCTGGGCACGACCTCGTTCCCGTTCTGGGGCGATCCGCGTGTGCCCGAGGATCACGCCTACATCGCGACGTACTCGCCCTACGACCAACTGCGCAGCGCGACCTACCCCGCCCTGCTGGCGACCGGCAGCGTCGCCGACGAGCGCGTCGCGTTCTGGGAGCCGTTGAAGTTCGCGATCAAGGCACGTGCCTTGACGACCGCAGGCCATCCGATCATGGCCAGGATCGCGATGACCGGCGGCCATATGGGGGACTCCGGCACGACCGCCGCACGCGAACAGGATGCGCGCTTCCTCGCGTTCGCGATCTGGGCCGCCGACGACCGCTGGGGCAATGTGCCGCAACGCTGATCCTGCGGCAGTGGGGCTGTCTCAGCGCTGATGCATGTACTGGCTGGGCTGGACGCCGAGCACACGGCGGAACGTGCTGCTGAAGCTGCTGGGATTGCTGTAGCCCATCTCGTTGGCGACGCGGGCGATCGGTGCGCCGGTCGCCAGGCGCGATGCCGCCGCCTTGATGCGCACCTGCTGGCGCCATGCGACCAGGCCCATGCCGAGCTGTTCGCGGCACAGGCGGGTGAAGGTGCGGCGGCCCATCCCGATCGCGGCGGCCCAGTCGTCGATGTGCCGCTCGTCGCCGGGATCGGCCAGGATCGCCTCGCAGACCCGGCGCAGGCGCGGGTCCTGCGGCAGCCGGGTATCGCTGTCGAAGCAGCGCATGCGCGGGATCTCGCACAGCAGCAGGTCGACGATCGAGGCATGCCGCGCCGGGTCGTCGAGGCGATGTCCGACGCTGCGGACCTCCTGCAGCAGTGCCAGCAGCAGGGAGGTGGTTTCCACGCTGCGCAGTTGCGCCGGCAACGTGGCCGCAGGTGCGGCGACCTGCAGCACCTGCAGGCGACTGTCGCTGCGGAAATGCATGCGGTAGTCGCAATGTGCGGGCACCCAGGCCGCGCGTCGCGAAGATAGTTCCAGATGCGTGCCGCAGGCCTCGAGCGAGGCGCTGCCGCTGTGCAGCACCAGCAAGCGTGCCCGCTCGTCGCCGGCATGCGAGATCAGCGCGCGGGCATCGTGTTGATGGTCCTGTACGCGGACCTGGGCCGGCCATTCTGCCTGGCCGTTGCGCAGGCCTGCCTGCGGACTCAGGCGCAGCGTGATCGAAGCGATACCAGGATGTCCCGGTGCGTGCGTGTCGTGATGCATGGACGGATTCATCCTGCTGCCCTCAGGTTGGCGGTGCCGGCGCGATCGCTGGCGGCATGCGTCCTTGCAGCGATGCGGCGCAGGAAGGCCGCGCCGTCGTCGAGTGCGCGGTTGGCCACCGACGACACCGACATCGCCTCGATGAAGCTGTGTGGCGCACCGGCATAGACCTTGACCTCGACCGGTACCGCCGCGGCCAGCAGGCGACCGGCCATCGTCAGGCTCTGCTCGGTCAGCACGTCGCACTCGCCGACACCGATGAAGAACGGCGGTAGTCCTTCCAGCTCCGCCAGCAATGGCGCGGCATAGGGATCGTTGCGGTCGTCGGGCGTGGACACATAGGTCTGCCAGAACATGTCGACCTCCGCCGCAGTCAGCATGTCGGCGTCGGTGCCGTAGCGTCGGCGCGATTGCGGCGAGCAGTCCGGCGAGAAGCCACCGTAGTAGCTGAGCACGCCGCCCATCAGGTCGCCGTGGCCGCTGTCGCGCAGCTTCAACGCGGTGCAGGTGGACAGGTTGCCGCCGGCCGAATCACCGCCGAGCACGAGGCCGTGGGCGTCGATGCCATGCGCATCGCCGTGCGCATGCAGCCAGTGCACGATGTCGACGATCTGTTCGAGCGCGACCGGGTATCGCGCTTCCGGCGCGAGCGCGTAGTCGATGCCGATGACGGTCACGCCGGCGCGATCGGCGAGTTCGCGCATGATGCGGTCGTGGGTGTCGAGGCTGAACATCGCCCAGCCGCCGCCGTGGATGTAGCCCAGCGTGGGCTTGCGCTGCCCGGGTGCGGGATCGTGGATGCGCAGGCGCACCGGGCCATGCCGGGTCGGTGCGGAGATCTCTTCGGTGCGCGCCATTACCGGGCCACCCAGACGCCACGGCAGGCGGACCTGCTCGGCGATCTGGCGGATCGCCGGCCAGTCCAGCTTGCGTCCGCTGGCGGTCCATTCGGCGCTGAGCCGGCGCGACTCGGCAATCGCGCCGTCGATGAACACGGCGACCTCGACATCGATCGGCGTCGCCCGTGGGGTGATCGACGGGATCGCGTCGTTGCCGCGTTCGCCGCCCAGTCGCCGCATCCAGTGCGCCAGCGTTTCCTGGCGCGTGTTCCACAGCCCGCGCAGGATGTCGTCGAAGACGTCGTCGCGTTCGTCCTGGCCGAGCTTGAAGGTCGCCTGCGTCGACAGGATGCGCGCATGGAAGCCGACGATGCCCTTGGCCAATCCGTCGAAACGCGCGCGCATGTCGTCCGCGCTCCACGCACCGGGACGATCGCGTTCGAGGTCTGCAATCAGGCCGGTCAGCAGGCGCTCGGCGTCCTCCGGGGTATCGCGCAGTTCGATCTCGACCTCGAACACGGCGGTGGTGTAGTTCCAGGTCGCCGCACGCGTGCGGTCGGCGAACCACGACGGCGACACATAGCCGTTGGGACCGATCAGCAGCACGGTGGCACGCGGCGCGTGGAGGAAGGTCTTCCACTGCGGATTGTTGCGGCCGAAATGCCCGAGCAGGCGCAGCGGTTGTCCCTCGGCGTCGCATTCGAGCTGCACCGGCAACGGCGTTGCCGACAGACCGCCGGCAGGACCGGAGACGATCCACGCAAGCGGATGCTGGGCGACCAGGTCGATCAGGTCGGAGGGATGGCGGGACTGGAACAACGTGGGCGAGGACATGGCGGGTTCGGCGATGAGGGCAGGGAAGTGACGATCAGCAGCGGCCGTCGGGAGACATGGACGGAACGTGCTCAGGCCGTTGTACGGGCACCGACCGAATGGGTCGGCCAGCGGTCGTGCCAGGGGCGGGCGGCCTCGAGTTCGTAGGCCAGTGCGAGCAGCATCTCCTCGCCGCCGCGATCGGCGGCGAACATGCTGCCGATCGGCAGGCCCTCGGCGCTGCTCGACAGCGGCAGCGAGATCGCCGGGGTGCCGCCCATGTTCTGCAGCGGCGTGTAGTCGATCCATTCGAACATCGTCGCCATCAGCGTGTCGACCGGCACCGTTGGTGCGAACGTGCCCAGCAGCGGTGGCGGCGCACTGACCACGGCCGACAGCAGCACGTCGTAGTCGGCGTGGAAGGCCGACAGCTGGCCCGGCAGTGCGGCGATCTGGCGATAGGCCGCTTCGAGCGCGGTGCTCGGCAGGCGCTCGGCACGGCGCGCGAGGTCCAGGGTCCACGGTTCCAGGGCGTCCTCGAGACGACGCGTGCCCAGCAACGCACGCGTGGCATCGACGGCATCGGCCGACAGGTGCGACCACAGGTCTTCGAACGCAGCCAGGAACGCATGGCCGTCGAGCGGCCAGGTGGCGCGCTCGACGTGATGGCCCAGCGACGCGCACAGGTCGGCGACCTGCGCCGTCGCGGCCGCCACATCCGGATGCGGCACGCCGCCGCGCAGGCCGTGCTCGACCACTGCGATGCGCAGGCGTCGTGTCGATGCCGTCCGCACCATCGGGCGATCGGCCTGCAGGTGCGTCGCCGAGAATCCCCAGGCGGTATCGCGCACGCTGCGCGACATCAGGCTGTCGCCGACCAGCAGGTCTTCGACCAGGTGCCGGCTGCGCACGCGCACGGTGCTGTCGCGTCCGGGCTTGAGGCCGACCAGTCCGCAGCACGAGGCCGGCAGCCGGATCGAACCGCCGCCATCGCTGCCCTGCGCCAGCGGCACGAGGCCGGCCGCCACGGCCGCCGCCGCGCCGCCACTGGAACCGCCCGGCGAATGCGCCAGCGACCAGGGATTGCGCGTCACCGGACCCTGCAGCGGTTCGGTGGAGCCGAGCAGTCCGAACTCGGGCATCGACGACTTGCCGGCCGCAACCAGGCCTTCGCCGATCAGGCGCTCGACATAGGCATGGCCGTGTGCGGCGAGCACGCCGCTGCGGCTGCGCGAGCACGACAGCGTGGGCATGCCCGGGTAGTCCAGCGAATCCTTGGCCAGCCACGGCACCCCGGCCAGGTTGGCGCGCAGGCGTTCATCGTGCCTGCCCTGAGCCTGCCCGCCGCCAGACCGGGCGGCGACCGCCGCGGCTTCGTCGCGCGCCTGCGCGAACGCGCGATGGCTCAGCGCTTGCAACTGCGGATCCAGGGCTTCGATGCGCACGATCGCCGAATCGAGCAGGCCGGCGGCATCGAGTTCGCCCGAGCGCAGCAGCGCGGCCTGGTCGTGGGCATCGAGGCGACCGATCGCGAAGGCGTCGGACAGGGACATGGAAGCGGCAACGGACATGGGGCGATCTACTCCGGCGCAGGCGCGCCAACGGGTCGGGTTGAACGGGACGGGGGCTGGGTCACAGGGTCCGCATCAACGGGCGTGCATCAGTGGCCGCGCAGGCGCGCGCGCGGGCGGCCATACAGCAGGTAGAGCAGCAGGCCGAGCGCGGCATAGACCAGCAACAGCAGCGCCGGCAACCAGTCGCCGTTGCGGGCCTGACCGATGATGTCGAGCGCGACCGGCAGCGTCATCGCGAAACTCATGACGATCGCCAGCACCGGGACCACGCCGAACCAGATGCCGCCGATGCGCACGCCGCCGAACGGCACGCGGAAGCGGCCGAGCAGGTGCGGCTGCGTGCTGCGGATATGGATCAGGCTGACCGCGACCATCGCGAACATGAAGGCCACGCCGAACGAGATCAGGTCGGCCATCACCGAGATCGGCAACAGCGCGGCGCTGATCGCGGCGATCGCCGCCAGCAGCAGGTTGCCGATCCACAGGCTGTTGCGGGTCGGGTGCAGGCGGTTGAACAGGTCGGGCAGCAGGCCGTCGCGCGACATCGCGTAGCAGACGCGCGAATGGCCGAACGCATTGGCCAGCAGCACCGAGGCCAGGCCGGCCAGCGCACCGATTTTGATCAGCACCGCGAACTGCGGCCAGCCGATGCGGTCGACCGCCAGCGCGATCGGATCGGGCACGCCGAGTTCGCGGAACGGCACCAGGCCGGTCAGCACGACGGCCGCCAGCACGTACAGGCCGGTGCAGATCGCCAGCGAACCAAGGATGCCGATCGGGACATCGCGTTGCGGGTTGCGCGTTTCCGCGGCCGCGGTCGACACGGTCTCGAAGCCGAGGAAGGCGAAGAACAGCAGCGATGCCGCGCGCGCCACGCCTTCCCAGCCGTAGGTGAAGCCGCCCTCGTTGGCCGGCACGAACGGCGTCCAGTTCGCGGGATCCACCGCCATCGCACCGACGACGATGAAGCCCAGCAGCACCAGCACCTTGACCACGACCAGGATGGTGTTGGCCAGCGACGAACGCGACGTGCCCAGTGCCAGCACGCCACCGGCGCACAGCACCGCGATCGCGGCGACCAGGTTGACGTTGCCGCTGACCGCGAGCGCGCTGCCGCCGTCGCTGGGCAACAACTGGATGGCCGGGGTCGACAACGCGGCCGGCAATGCGATGCCGAAGTCGCCGAGCAAACTGCCGAGGTAACCCGAGAAGCCGACCGCCAGCAGCGAGGCCGCGACGCTGTACTCCAGGAACAGCAGCCAGCCCAGCGCCCACGCCGGCCCGGTGCCGAGCGTGCGCTTGCAGTAGGTGTAGGCCGAGCCCGACTCGGGGATGCTCGACGCCAGTTCGGCGTAGCACAGGCCGACCAGCAGGCAGGCGACGCCGGCGATCACGAACGACACCGTGACCGCGGGCCCCGCGTACAGCGCGGCGGCGGTGCCGGTCATCACGTAGACGCCGGCACCGAGGATGTTGGCCACGCCCAGCACCAGCAGCGCGCCCCAGCCGAGGCTGGGGCGCAAGGTCGATGCCTGCTCGCCCGCGTTGCCGACGGCGTTGTCCGTCGTTGTGGTGGTCGATGTCACAGTCGCAGGCCTGCGCATGGACAGGCCTGCGGGCTCATGGCCCGGGCTCGAAGGACGACATCGCGTTGATCAGGGCGACGGCCATGGTGATGGCGCATAGCGCCGTTGCACTGCCCGGTCAGGGACTTCATAGCCACCCAGTTACGCATGTTCCACTCCTGTTTGTCGGAAGGCGGCGCAGTCGGAAGGCGCCGCAGGACGCAGTGCGCTTTCCGGTCTTGATCTGTGTCATGTAAGAGCGGTCGTCCCGGCTTGTCCAGCCATGGCGGCGGATCGTCATGTCTTTGATTCAAAAGAAAATCCTGGTTGATGCCGAAAGAACCCGTGCGCATGGCTGCACGAAATGCGCAGATCTGCGACGTGGCAGCGCCGAAAAACGCCAGATCCTGTCATCGTGCCGAGTGTGTTGGTGCCATCGGGTGGCGGTTGTGGCACCCGGCGCCGCGGGCGACACTGCACGGCCGCGATCTTTTCCGCGCGCCCGGAGCCCCAGATGAGCCAGAAAGACGTCGTCGACCGCATCGACCTGAAGATCCTGCAGGCGTTGCAGGACGACGCCCGGATCACCAACCAGGCGCTGGCCGAGCGCGTGGCGTTGTCGCCCAGCGCCTGCCTGCGACGCGTGCGCGATCTCGAATCGCGCCACCTGATCACCGGCTATCGCGCGCATGTCGCGGTCGATCGCATCCGCTCGGTGACCATCGTGCTGGCGCAGATCTCGTTCTCGAGGCACTCCTCGAAGGACTTCGCGGTCTTCGACGCCTGGCTGGCGGAGATACCGGAGGTCGTTGAATCGTGGCGCGTCAGCGGCAACTTCGACTACATGCTGCGCGTGGTAGTCAGCGACCTGCACGAATGGAAGCAGATCATGCTCGGCATGATGGATGGCGACTTCCAGGTCGACAAGATCGTCTCCAACTTCCTGATGGAGGAAATGAAATCCTTCAGCGGCTATCCGCTGATCGCATCGCGCCTGGGGTCGCGCGGCTGACGCCGGCGCCGGCGATCCTCAGTCCGTCGGCGCGCCCGCAAGCGCTCCGGCATGCGCCGCGATCGTGGCCTGGATGATCGCGGCGATCTCCGCGCGGCGCGGCAGGCAGCGCGACACCGGCCCCGCGACCACCAGCGCCAGGCGCCGCTGTGCGGACGGCAACGGGCAGGCCACGCCGGCGAGGTCGGGCAGGTATTCGGCATTGCTCTGGTGGTAGCCGCGCGCGGCGGCATCGGCCAGTTCGGCCTCGATGGCCGCGACCGACATCGGCGTCGTCGTCGAGAAGGCCTCGAACGACAGCTTGCGGTAGATCGCCTTGCGCTCGGTCAACGACGACTGCGCCAGCAACGCACGCCCCACCGAACTGGCATGCAGCGGCACGCGGTCGCCGACCTGCGCGAAGTAGCGCACCGGCTGCGCGGACTCGACGACGTGCACGAAGCTGACGGCGCCGCCGGCGGGCGCGCCGACGAGGGTGGTTTCGCCGCTGGCGCGCGCGACCTCGGCGGCGATCAGGTGCACTGCCTCGGGCAACGGCTCGGCGGCGTCGATCGCCTGCGCCAGCGCCAGCCAGCGCGGGCTGGGGTAATAGCCGCGGCGCTGGTAGGGCTCGTAGACGAAGCCCTGGTCGGCCAGCGTGGTGACCAGGTTGAACGTGCTCGAACGCGGCCAACCCAGCGCGTCGGAGATCTCGGCCAGCGTCGCCGGTTGGCGCCTGCGGGCGAAGAACTCCAGCAGTTCCAGCACATTCGCGGCCTGTTTGACGTGCATGCGCGGTCCGTCGGAGAGAGGAGTCGAACTTTAGAACCTGTTTACGATCTGTCGCGAGCGCGGCCAGGTGGCACGTGGTGGAGCGCAGAAAGCGCAGTGTACGTGCAGGTACATGAGCATTTCGAGCACCGCACGCGCGCCAGATGGCAAGCGCAGCAAGAGCGTGAACAGGTTCTTAGCCGGTCGTTCCGGCGGCTGCCGGCATTTTCAGCACGCCAGCGGCCAGCAGGCGCGCGATGGCGTCGTCGTCGAGGCCGGCATCGCGCAGGATCTCGATGCCGTGCTCGCCCTGGCGCGGCGCCGGCCGTGCCGGTGCCGGCGGCGTGCGCGACCACGACACCGGGTGCGCGGTGGTGCGCAGCCGGCCTTCGCTGGGATGCGTCATCGGCTGGAAGAAACCCGTTGCCGCCAGGTGCGGGTCGTGCAGCAGGCCCTGCACGTCGTGCATCGGCATCGCCGGGACGTCGATGTCGGCCAGCAGCTGCAGCCAGTCGGCGCTGTCGCGCAGCAGGAACTGCTCGCCGAGGAACGCGTAGACGGCGTCGATATGCGTGGTGCGCGCGGCGAAACCGGTGAAGCGCGGATCGCGCGCGGGCAGGTCGGCCATGTCGATCGCCGACAGGAAGCTGGCCCAGTGGCGATCGGTGTAGACCAGCGCGCAGACGTGGCCATCGCGCGTGCGGTACGGCCGCCGGTGCGGCGACAGCAGGCGGCCATAGCCATCGCCCGGCAATGGAGGTTCGAAACTCTGCCCGGCCAGGTGGTCGGCCAACACGAAGCCGACCATGGTCTCGAACATCGGCACCTGCAGCGCTTGGCCCTGGCCGCTGCGCTCGCGCTCGAACAGCGCCGCGCAGATCGCGCCCATCGCCGCCATGCCGACCACGCGATCGGCCAGCGCGGTCGGCACGTAGCGCGGCGTGCCGTCGCCGGACGAGGCCATCCATGCCGACAGCCCCGACGCGCCCTGGATCAGGTCGTCGTAGGCCGGCCGGTCGGCGTAGGGTCCGGCACTGCCGAAGCCGGTCAGGTGCGCATAGACCAGGCGCGGGCAGGTCGGCGCCAGGCGGGCGTAGTCCAGTCCCAGGCGCGCGATCGCCTGCGGCCGCAGGTTGTGCACGAAGACATCGGCATCGCGGACCAGCGCCAGCAGCGCCTCGCGCGCCTCGGCCTGCTTCAGGTCCAGGCACAGGCTGCGCTTGTTGCGGTTGGCGTTGAGGAACAGCGCGCCCATGCCGGCATGCCGCGCCGGCCCGACCTGGCGGATGACGTCACCGTCGGGTGCTTCGACCTTGATGACGTCGGCGCCCATCTCGCCGAGCGTCTGAGTCGCGAACGGCCCCATCAGCACGGTGCTCAGGTCGACGATCTTGATGCCGGACAACGGGCCCATCGCGTACTCCAGGTGGCGACGGCGGGATTCATGTTGCGTTGCAGCAACCGAGAGTGCCGTGTGTTCGATTCAAACGATTGTAAATCAGTCACTTACGAAATGACCGTGCGCTGCGGCGATGACGGATGCAGACAGCACTTGCTGATTTAATCATATATGTGCATTTTGAATTCACGTACAAGAATTTAAAGGTGCCGCCATGTCCACATCCCCCCTCCACGGCCAGCCCGGCGCCGCGCTGCTCCGGCACGAGCGGCTCTTCATCGGCGGCGAATGGGTCAAGCCGATCGACGGGGCGCTGGTCGAAAGCATCGATCCCGCGACCGGCCGGGCGTGGGCCTCGGTGGCCTTTGGCGGCAAGGCGGACGTCGACCGCGCGGTCGCAGCCGCACGCAGCGCCTTCGAGGGACCGTGGCGGCGGCTGCCGGGGCATGAGCGCGCGGCGCTGATCCGCAAGCTCGCCGATCTGTACCAGCAGCACGCGGCGGAGCTCGCGGTGCTGGAAACCCGCGACAACGGCCGCGCGTTGCGCGAGACCCGGCTCGATGTCGGCGCACACCACCAGTGGTACCAGTGGTACGCCTCGCTGGCCGACAAGCTCTCGGGCCGCACGATTCCGTTCGACGACAGCGTGCATGCGTTCACCACGCGCGTGCCGGTCGGCGTGGTCGGCGCGATCACGCCGTGGAACGTGCCGCTGATGGCCGCGACCTGGAAGCTCGCGCCCGCGCTCGCGGCTGGCTGCACCATCGTGCTGAAGCCGGCCGAGCAGACGCCGGTGACCTCGCTGGAATTCGCGCGCCTGGTCGAAGCGGCGGGCTTTCCGCCCGGCGTCATCAACGTGGTGCCCGGCGACGGGCCGACCGTCGGCGCGCACCTGGTCGCGCATCCGGGCGTCGACAAGATCAGCTTCACCGGCGAAGGCGCGACCGCGCGCGAGATCCTGCGCATCGGCACGCGCCAGATGAAGCGCTTCAGTTTCGAGCTCGGCGGCAAGGCGCCGCACATCATCTTCGCCGACGCCGATCTCGAGCAGGCGCTCAATGCCGCGACCGGTTCATCGTGGGCACTGTGCGGACAGAGCTGCGCGTTGGGTTCGCGCGTGCTGGTCGAGCGCCCGGTCTACGACCAGGTGGTGGCCGCGTTCGTCGAACGCGCCGCGCGCGTGCGCGTGGGCATGCCGCTCGACGAGCGCACGCACATGGGGCCGCAGGCGCATGCGGCGCAGCTCGACAAGACGCTGTCGTATGTCGACATCGGCCGCGACGAGGGCGCCGAACTGGTCGCTGGCGGCCATCGCCTGCAGGAGGGAGGGTTCGCCGATGGCTACTTCGTCGAGCCGACGGTGTTCGCCAACGTGCGCAACGACATGCGCATCGCGCGCGAGGAGATCTTCGGGCCGGTGGCGGCCCTGATCCCGTTCGACGGCGAGGATGAAGCGGTCGCGTTGGCCAACGACAGCGAGTACGGACTGGCGGCCGGCCTGTGGACGCGCGACAGCAGCCGCGCGCATCGCGTCGCCGCGCGCATCGAGGCCGGCATTGTCTGGGTCAACACCTATCGCTTCCTGCGCTGGTCGACGCCGTACGGCGGCTTCAAGAACAGCGGCTGGGGCCGAGAGAACGGCCTCGAAGGCCTCGACAACTATCTGGAAACCCGCACGACCGTGGTCAGCACCACCGGCCGGTTCCCCGATCCCTACGCGCAATGAGTGCACTTCATCATCCTGGTTGGGAGTCATCACGATGCGTTTGAAAGACAGACTGGCCGTGGTCACCGCGGCGGCTTCGGGCATGGGCCGCGAGGGCGTGCTGCGTTTCGCGCGCGAAGGTGCGCGGGTTGCGGCGATCGACATCAATGCCGACGCGTTGTCGGCACTGGCCGACGAGGTGCGTGACGCCGGCGGCGGCGCACTGGTGACGATCCCCGCCGACCTGTCCGACCCCGAACAGGCGCGCGCCAGTATCCACAGTGCCGCGGATGCGCTGGGCGGCATCGACATCCTGTGGGCGCATGCGGGCATCCCGGGACCGGCGTCGGTCGAAGGCATGGACCTGTCCGAGTACGAACGCGCGATGGCCCTGAACGTGACCTCGGCGGTGCTCGCGGCCGGCGAGGTCGCCCGGCACATGCGTGCGCGCGGCGGCGGCTCGCTGATCTTCACCGCCTCGGTGTCCGGGCTGGTCGGTTCGATGATGAGCCCGATCTATTCGGCGGCGAAATTCGCCGTGGTCGGATTGACCAAGTCGCTGGCGCAGCGGTATGCGGTCGACGGCATCCGCGTCAACGTCATCTGCCCCGGCCTGACCGAGACGCCGATGAAGCAGGGCTTCGTGGGCCGCAGCGGTGATCCGGAAGAGACCGCGGCGAACGAGCGCAGACTGCTGACCGCGATCCCGATGGCGCGCTTCGGCCAGGCCCGGGAAATGGCGGACGCGGCGCTGTGGCTGGCATCGGACGAATCCTCGTATGTCACCGGCGTCGCGTTGCCGGTCGATGGCGGCTACACCTGCCGTTGAGGCGGCTGCTGTCGCGACTGCCATCTTGGAGGCCACCGTCGTTGACGTGCTGCGCTGCCGCAGCGTGCATTCCGGTCGTTCTGCCGCTGTCGAAGGCGCCCGCGCAGGCGTAGATTGGGCCCGATGTGTGGCCTGCCCGGATAGCGGCAGGTCCTGGCCTGCGGACGGGAGCGTGGCGATGACGATGGCGAAAACGGTGGGCGGCAAGGCAGCGCGGAAGCGGGCGTCCTTTGGGTGCAATCGCGACAGGGATGGCACGGCGTTGCGCAGGCTGCGCGCGCGGTGGCTGGCGCCGCTTGCGCTGGCAGCGGTCGCGCTGTGTCCGCTGGCGCATGCGCAGGAGGCGCCGGCAGCGGCCACCAGGATCGAGACCGTGCTGGTCACCGCCGGCAAGCTGCTCGACGTTCGCGATGGCCGCATGCTCGACCAACCCGTGCTGCTGGTGCGCGATGGTCGCATCGTGTCGGTGGGGACGTCGGTGCCCGCCGACCTGCCTGCCGATACGCGCCGCGTCGAGCTGCCGGGCATGACCCTGCTGCCCGGCCTGATCGACATGCACACGCATCTCGATGGCGATCCCAGCTATGGCGGCTATACCGGCCTGCAGTTCAACGACCGCTTCTGGTCGGTGCTGGCGGTCAAGCATGCGCAGGACACGCTGGCCGCCGGTTTCACCACCGTGCGCAACCTCGGCGCCGATGCCTGGAACGATGTCGGCCTGCGCCAGGCCATCGATGAAGGCAAGCTGGTCGGCCCGCGCATCGTCTCGGCGGCATACGCGTTCGGCGCCACGGGCGGGCATTGCGATTCGACCTATTTCCCGCCGTCGATGAAGCAGGACGGCGCCTACAACGTCGACTCGGTCGACCAGGCGCGGCATGCGGTGCGCGAGCTGCGCAAGTACGGCGCGCAGGTCATCAAGATCTGCGCGACCGGTGGCGTGTTCTCGCGCAACACCGAACCCGGCCAGCAGCAGATGAGCCTGGAGGAAATGACCGCCGTGGTCGAAGAGGCGCATCGCTGGGGCATCCGCGTCGCCGCGCACGCGCACGGCACCACGGGCATCAAGGACGCGATCCGCGCCGGCGTCGACACCATCGAACATGCCAGCCTGATCGATGACGAAGGCATCCGCCTGGCCAAGCAGCACGGTGCCTGGTTGACGATGGACATCTACAACACCGAGTACACGCAGGCCGAGGGCCGCAAGAACGGCGTGCTCGAAGACAACCTGCGCAAGGACCGCGAACTGGCCGAAGTCCAGCGCGAGAACTTCCGCCGCGCCACCGCCGCCGGCGTCAAGATGGTCTACGGCACCGATACCGGCGTCTACCCGCACGGCTGGAATGGCCGCCAGTTCGCGGTGATGGTGCGCTATGGCATGGCGCCCATGCAGGCGATCCAGTCGGCGACGCTGGAAGCGGCCAATGCCCTCGGGCGCGACGATGTCGGCGTGCTCGAACGTGGCCGCTGGGCGGACCTCGTGGCCGTCAACGGCGACCCCGTGCAGGACATCCGTCTGCTCGAGAACATTCCCTTCGTCATGAAAGGCGGCCAGACAATCAAAGACGCCCGCTGACGCGCCTGCCTGTGGGATCGCCCATGGGCGCGAATCAGGCGTGCCAATCACGCCCATGGGCGCTCCCACAAGGAGCAGGCTAGCCCTAGGGCGAGTCTCGCCAGCGAGCCATCACCTCAGGCGCCGCACCTCGCACCCCGCGGCGCGAGAACCATCAGCCGGTCGGGCCCGTCATGCGGGCGAGGGTCTGGTCGCGCCACCACAGGTGATGCAGGGCGACCATCGCGACGTGGCCGACGACCAGCGCCAGCAGCACCCAGGCCAACAGGCCATGCGAAGCATCGGCCGGTGCGGCCATCCAGGCGATCTCCTGGCCATGCGCGGGGAACAACGGAATGCCGAACGGGGCGAAGCCCTTGCCGGCCCCGTACTGGCGCAGCAACGCGACGGCAGGCACGTACAGCATCAGCGCGTACAGCGCGGCATGGCCGGCGGTGGCGGCCTTGCCGACCCAGTTGGCCGGGTGCGCGGGACGTTGGCGCCACTGCGTGAATGCCCACAGCGCACGTGCGGCGATCAGCAGCATCAGCAGCGTGCCGATCGGCTTGTGGCTGCCGACCATGAAGGCCGTGACCGCCGAGCGCCCGACGATGATCTTCACCAGCATGCCGGCGAACTGCCAGGCGAACAGCAAGGCCATCGACCAGTGCAGCAGGCGCGTGGTCAGACCATAGCGGGCAGGCGAATCGAGCCAGCGTGACGGCATGCGGTAACTCTCCAGAAGTGGGATGGGGCCGGGGCAGGGCGGGCAAGGCGCTGCCGCCAGTGGCGAGGTTACCCGAAGCGCAGGCAGCCGCGATATCCGGGTGGCGGCCTGATCGGGCCCGCTACCTGCATGGCGGGTTCGTCACTGCGTGCGGGACTGCCTTCGCAGGCGTCGCCTGCGACCGGGATCGCGCTTGTCACCAGACGCGTGCGTTGGCTGTCAGCAGGTCGCGAAGTTCGGCCTTGTCGATAGCGTCGAGCACGGCTTCGCGCGATTTCTGCTGCAGTTCCTCGATGCGCTGCTGGACGGTCTGGCGATCGAGCTGGGCGATCGCGTCGGTGAACTCGTCGCGCCACGCCGCCGGTTCCCCGGGCAGCGACTGGCTGGCCAGTTTCTGCAGCGCCGGCAGTTCCTCGCGGCCTTCGAAATGCTCGAGCAAGGCCCCGGTGCTGATGTCGGGGCGCGTGCTGACCAGGGCGATCAGTTCGGTCAGCAGGTCGATGCCGGGCTGGCGCAGCGCGATGAAACGGAACGGCGGTTGCAGCTCCAGCGCCAGGGCCGGTTGCTGCAGCAGCAGGCCGATCGCGCCACGGACGACGCTGCGCTTGGGCGCAGGCACGTTCGCCTGCCGCGCGCCGCGACGTGGCGGTGGCGGCGGTGGCGCGTTGCCGCGCGCACCGATGCCGGTCAGTTCGGCCAGGCGCTGCTGCATCAGGTCGCCGAAGGCGCCGTCGGGAATCTGCGCCAGCAGCGGCTTGGCCCGTTCGGCCAGGCGCGCCTTGCCGTCGAGCGTGGACAGGTTGATGCCGTCCGACAGGCTGTCGAAGAAATAGCTCGACAACGGCGTCGCCTCGCGCAGGCGGGCATCGAAGCCGGCCGCGCCTTCCTGGCGGACGATGGTGTCGGGGTCCTCGCCATCGGGCAGGAACAGAAAGAACGCCTGGCGCCCGTCGCGCATGCGCGGCAATACCGACTCCATCGCCTTCCACGCGGCACCACGGCCGGCACGGTCGCCGTCGAAGCAGAAGAACACGTCGGGTGCGTTGCGGAACAGCAGCTCGGCATGGTCGGGCGTGGTCGCGGTGCCCAGCGTCGCGACCGCCTGCGGCACGCCGTACTGGAACAGCGCGACCACGTCCATGTAGCCCTCGACCACGATCAGCCGTTCGATCTTCTGGTTGGCCTGGCGCACCTGCCACAGGCCGTAGAGTTCGCGGCCCTTGTGGAACAGCGCGGTCTCGGGCGAGTTGAGGTACTTGGGCGAATCGTCGGCATCGAGCACGCGGCCGCCGAACGCGATGACGCGCCCACGGCGGTCGTGGATCGGGAACATCACGCGGTCGCGGAACTTGTCGTAGACATGGCCGCGGTCGTTCTTCGACAGCAGGCCGACGCGGTCGAGCAGCTTCATCTTGCGCTCGTCGCCGCCCAGCGCATCGCGCAGGCCGCTGAATCCATCCGGCGCATAGCCGATGCTGAACTGCTTGCGCACGCTGTCGTCGACACCGCGACCGTCGAGGTAGTCCAATGCCTTGCTGCTGTCGCGCAGCTGCCGGCGGAAGAACTGCGTGGCCTCGTCGAGCGTGTTGAACAGCTCTTGGCTGTCGTTGCCCTGGAGGTTGCGCTGCTGGGTGTCGCGCGGGACCTCGACGCCGACGCGCTTGGCCAGCTCGTCGACCGCGTCGAGGAACTCCAGGCGCTCGTAATTCATCAGGAACGAAATCGCGGTGCCATGCGCGCCGCAACCGAAGCAGTGGTAGAACTGCTTGACCGGCGACACCGTGAACGAGGCCGAGCGCTCGTCGTGGAACGGACAGCGCGCCGAATATTCCTTGCCCTGCCGCTTCAGCGGCACCCGCGCATGGATGATCTCGACGATGTCCGTCCGCGCGAGGAGATCGTCGATGAAAGCGTCTGGGATCCGGGCCATCGCCCTAGTGTATGCCGCGCGCGCCGGGTTACGCCCGCGCGTTGCGTCAGGGGCGGGACGGAGGCGCGGTCCCGCCGTCCCCGGACGGCGGGTGGCGCTGCGGTGAAGGTGGCGGCGATGTCTGCGCCGCACGGTGCGCGGCCTTGCGCGCCTCGATCCGCTCGTCGACGACGGCGGTGACCAGCGCGCCGACGAAGAACACCAGCGCGGCGTAGTACATCCACACCAGCATGATCACCAGCGTGCCCATCGAGCCGTAGGCGCTGCCGGGCGCGGCCTCGGTCAGGTACAGCCCGATCAGCCAGCGGCCGAGTACGAACAGCGCCGTGGTGATCGCACCACCGATCCAGGCCTGCCGCCAGCTGACCCGGCGGTCGGGCAGGTAGTGGTACATCAGCGCGAAGGCCAATACATAGACCAGCAGCGACACGCCATCGCCGGCCACGGTCATCAGCAGCGGCGCGTTTGCGAACAGCAACGACATCAACGTCGACAGCAGCGTCGACACGATGATCAGGAAGCCCAGCGCGAACACCACGCCGAACGAGAACACGCGCTTGCGCAGCCAGACCAGGAGGCCGCCGAGCTGCTGGGCATTGGTATGGAACACCAGGTTCAACGTCGCCTGCAGTCGCGCGAATACCGTGGTGGCGCCGACGAACAGCAGCACCGTGCTCCAGATGCCGGCGAACGAGCCGATGTCCGGGCGCGCGCTGGCGTTGCGCAGTACGGTCTCGGCGACCGCCATCGCTTCGGCGCCAGCCAGGTCGCCGATCTGCGCCAGCAACGAGGCCTGCGCGCTTGGATATAGCGAAGCCGCCAGCCACAGCACCAGCACCAGCAGCGGTGCCAGCGAGACCAGGGCGAAGAACGTCAGCGATGCGGCGTGGGTCAGCAGGTCGACTTCGACGAAGCGCGCGGCCACGGTGCCGGCGAAGCTGCGCTGGAAGCGATCGCCTGCCTGGTCGGCGCGGCGACGCCAGCGGTCGACCTTCCAGCCGTGTTCGGGGCCGCTGGCGGCAGGCGCGGAGGCAGGATCAGCGGGCGCTGACGCGGGTCTGTCTGGCATCGGGGCCATGCGGTGCGTCTCGGAACATGGCCGCCATCGTAGGCACGCCGGTGTCAGCGTGACGTCTGCAAGCGACGGGGGCTGCGGGGATCGTCTGGCCGCGGGTGGCGCGGCCAGGGTATGCCGCTGCGATCAGCCGGCGAGCTGGCGCTTCACCAGCTGCGAGACCAGGCCCATGTCGGCCTTGCCGGCGAGCGCGGGCTTCAGCGCCCCCATCAGCTTGCCGATGTCGGTCGGGCCGGACGCGCCGGTCTGGGCGATCGCGGCATCGATGGCGGCGACGATCTCGGCCTCGCCGAGCTTGGCCGGCAGATAGGCTTCGATGATGACGATCTCGGCGCGCTCGATCGCGGCCAGGTCCTCTCGGCTGGCGGCTTCGAACTGGCTGACCGAATCCTTGCGCTGCTTGACCATCTTCTCCAGCACGGCCAGCACGGCGGCATCGTCGAGCGCGACGCGATCGTCGACTTCGCGGCGCTGGATCTCGGCATTGACCAGGCGGATCACGCCGAGGCGGTGCTTGTCGCCGGACTTCATCGCGGCCTTCATGTCATCGGTGAGTCGCTGTTTCATGGACATGTGCTGCTCCAGCGGAATGAGGAAGTGGGCGCGCGAGGGGCCGTGCGCAAATCGGGAAGCACAAAAAGCCGGCAACGCTTGCGCGTGGCCGGCTTCGGATACTCTTCATTGCCAGATCCGGCCGTGACCGGCCCGATCGTGCGGAAGGATCCGCGAAACTCAGTACAGGCGCTGGCGCTTGGTGACGTCGCGCGAGCTGCGGCGCGACTGGCGCTTCACGGCAGCCGCCGCCTTGCGCTTGCGCTCCTGGGTCGGCTTCTCGTAGAACTCGCGCTTGCGGGTTTCAGCGAGGACACCGGCCTTCTCGCAGGTGCGCTTGAAACGGCGCAGCGCAAACTCGAAGGGCTCGTTTTCGCGGACTTTGACGCTTGGCATGGAATCTCCGGAATCTTTGATGGCCCGGTCCCGTTTAGGGCCAAGGCTTGCGAAAGGACTCGCATCGCACCGGGTTCCGCCCGGCGAGCCGCGTATGATAACGGCACGATGTCGGTCCGCGCAACTTGTCCGGGCCGCGGGCTGGAAGCCTGCTCCGTCCGGCCCCATGTCCGGGGTTCCCCTTGCTGCCGTCCGACCCACGCTCCCGTCCCATGTTCTCTGCCTGATTCCTGCCTGATCCCTGCCCATGCGCGTTCTTGGTATCGAAACCAGCTGTGATGAGACCGGTGTCGCGGTCTATGACACCTCCCTGCCCGGGGCGGCCGGCCTGCGCGCGCATGCGGTCTACAGCCAGATCGAGTTGCATGCCCAGTACGGCGGCGTCGTCCCCGAGCTGGCCAGTCGCGACCATGTGCGCAAGCTGCTGCCGTTGATCCGGCAGACCCTGGACGAGGCCGGCATCGCCGTCGGCGACCTCGATGGCGTGGCCTATACCGCGGGCCCGGGCCTGGTCGGCGCGCTGCTGGTCGGCGCCGGGGTCGCGCGTTCGCTGGCCTGGGCGCTGGACCTGCCGGCGATCGGCGTCCACCACATGGAAGGCCACTTACTGGCCCCGCTGATGGAGGACCCCGACCCCGTCCATGGCGCCCCGGAGCCGCCGTTCGTCGCGCTGCTGGTCTCCGGCGGGCATACCCAACTGGTCGCGGTGGACGCGATCGGCGTCTACCGGCTGCTCGGCGAGACCCTCGACGATGCCGCCGGCGAGGCCTTCGACAAGACCGCCAAGCTGATGGGCCTGCCGTATCCCGGCGGACCGCAACTGGCCCGGCTGGCAGGCGAGGGGACGCCCGGCCGCTTCCGCTTCTCGCGGCCGATGACCGACCGCCCGGGCACGGACTTCAGTTTCAGCGGGCTCAAGACCCAGGTGCTGCTGGCCTGGCGCGATAGCGACCAGAGCGACCAGACCCGCGCCGACATCGCACGCGGCTTCGAGGACGCCGTGGTCGACACGCTGGCGATCAAGTGCGAGCGCGCGCTCGATGCTGCGGGCTGCGACACGCTGATCGTCGCCGGTGGCGTCGGCGCCAACCGGCGGCTGCGCGAACGCCTGCATGCGATGGCGGCCAAGCGCGGCGGCCGCGTCTGCTTCCCGCGCCCGGAGCTGTGTACCGACAACGGCGCGATGATCGCGTTCGCCGGCGCGCTGCGCCTGCAGGCGGGGCAGCATGGCGATGCCTCGGTACACGTCACGCCGCGCTGGGACATGGCGAGCCTGTCGCCGGTGGTGACAGGCCGGGATTCGGGAAGATCCGCCGACCGGTCGTCGAACACCGGGCATCGCGAACCGTAAAAGCGCGGCTTGCTTTTGCGCTTACCATTCCCCCTCTCGATTCCGCAGTCCCGGCCCCCCATGGATAAAGTCTTCATCGAAGGCCTCGAGATCGAGGCGCTGATCGGCATCTACGACTGGGAGCGGCGCATCCGCCAGACCCTGGTGTTCGACCTGGAGATGGCGTTCGACAACCGCATCCCCGCCGCCAGCGACGACATCGCGCTGACGCTGAACTACAAGGCCGTCAGCAAGGCGTTGATCGCCTACGTGTCCGCATCGGATTTCGGCCTCGTGGAAACGCTGGCCGAGCGTTGCGCGGTGCTGGTGATGCGGGAATTCAAGGTCGACTGGTTAAGATTGAAGCTCAGCAAGCCCGGCGCGGTCCGTGGTGCACGTGCGGTGGGAGTGGTCATCGAGCGCAGCCGCAGCGACCTGCCGCTTGCCCCCGGAACCGGAGCGGATTGATGCAGGAACAACTGGAACGGCTGCAGGCGGTGCTTGCGCCTTATCCATGGACGTACACGCTGACGATGCTCAGCGCCTTGTTGCTGGCCGCATGGCTGGCCAATTGGATCACCAAGCGCGTGCTGCTCCGCGGCCTGCGGCGCGTGCTGCAGATGACCCTGCTGGGCGGCCGCGAACACGATCACGTCGTGCAGTTGCGGGTGATCCCGCGGCTGGCCAACGTGGTGCCGGCACTGGTGATCTCGGCCGGCATCGGCGTCGTGCCGGACCTGCCGCCGCAACTGGTCACGGTGGTGCGCGCGCTATGCCAGGCCTTCGTCGTGCTGACCATCGCGTTGTCGGTCTCGCGCCTGCTCGATCTTGCCAATGGCGCCTATGAGCGCCGCCCCGATGCGCGCAACAAGCCGATCAAGGGCTACCTGCAGGTCGCCAAGATCATCATGTTCGTGCTGGTCGGGATCTCGATCGTCGCCACCTTGATCGGCGCGCAGTTCCTGCACATCGTCACCGGCCTGGGCGCGATGACTGCGGTGCTGATGCTGATCTTCCAGGACACCATCTTGTCGCTGGTGGCCAGTGTGCAGATCAGCAACGATGGCCGCGTGCGCATCGGCGACTGGATCGAGATGCCCGGGCAGAATGCCGATGGCGACGTCATCGACATCGCGCTGCACACCGTGACCGTGCAGAACTGGGACCGCACCGTCACCACGATCCCGACCAAGAAACTGATCAGCGATTCGTTCAAGAACTGGCGCAGCATGAGCGAGGGCGGCGGTCGCCGGATCAAGCGCGCGCTGTACATCGACCAGCGCAGCGTGCGTTTCCTCGCGGGCGATGACGTGCAGCGGCTGCATCGTTTCCAGCTGATCGACGGCTACCTCGATGCCAAGCAGCGCGAGCTGCTGGCCTGGAACGCGCGCGTGGCCGAGGCCGGTGCCGACGCGGTCAATACGCGCCGGGTCACCAACCTGGGCACGTTCCGCGCCTACGTCAACCACTACCTGCGCAGCCACCCGGGCATCCACCAGGAGATGACCCTGCTGGTGCGCCAGCTGCAGCCGACCGATGCCGGCCTGCCGCTGGAGATCTATTGCTTCAGCAACGATGTGCGCTGGGCGTTCTACGAGGACATCCAGTCCGACATCTTCGACCATCTGCTGGCGATCCTGCCGGAATTCGACCTGCGGGTGTTCCAGGCCAACAGCGATGCCCCGGTCGACGTGACCCTGCACGATCCGCGCCCCGCGCGCACTCCAACCACGGCCTGAATCCATGCCACGTGCCAGCCTGAGTCTTGGCAGCAATGTCGCGCCCGAGCAGCACCTGCGCGCGGCGATCGCCGCGTTGCGCGCGCGCTTCGGCGACCTGCGGATGTCGCCGGTCTACCGCTTCGCCGCGGTCGGCTACGACGGTCCGGATTTCCTCAACGCCGCGGCGGTCATCGACACCGAGCTGTCGCCGCAGGCGCTCAACGACTGGCTGCACGCGCTCGAAGACCAGCATGGTCGCGACCGCAGCGGACCACGTTATGCCGACCGCACCCTCGACATCGACATCGTGCTGTACGACGACCAGGTCATAGAAGGTCCGGGCAACCTGCGGATACCGCGCGGCGAGCTCAGGCACGCTTTCGTGCTCAAGCCGCTGGCCGACATCGCGCCGGAGCTGCTGCACCCCCTGCACGGGCAGACGCTGGCGGCGCTCTGGCAAGCGCATCCCCAGCACGACGACGTGTTCGACGAGGTGGTACTGGCGTGATCGAGGCGTGGCGTCGCAGGCCGGGTCTCGACCCGGCACACGGCACCCCGAGCCATCTCGAATCACCGACGATCCGCCCACCACATCGCCCGCCGGCTCGAAGCCCGCTCGAAGCCCGGCCTGCGCGTCACGCGTCCATGCGCGATCCCGTCACATCCTCCTCCGCCGCCACGTCGTGTAGGTGACTTCTGTCAATTGCCGGGCGACCGGATTGGCAGCACCATGGCGCCATTCAACGAGGAGACGGGGCATGTTCGAGAAATTCGCGCGCAGTTGGGAACTGGTCAAGGCCAGCGCGGCCGTGCTGCGGTCGGACAAGCACCTGATGCTGTTCCCGGTGATCTCCAGTCTCGCGACCCTGGTCGTGCTGGCGACGTTCCTGATCCCGATGTTCGCGCTGCGGATCTTCGCCGAAGGCTTCGGTGTCGGCGCGGTGGTGTTCGGCTTCCTGTTCTACTTCTTCCAGTACAGCGTCATCATCTTCTTCAACTGCGCGCTGGTCGGCGCCGCGACGATCCGTCTCGAGGGCGGCCGGCCGACACTGTCGGACGGCATCAACGCCGCGAAGTCGCGGCTGCCGGCGATCCTGGGCTATGCCGCGATCGCGGCAACCGTCGGCGTGATCCTGCAGTCGCTGAAGGATCGCGACAACAACGTCCTGGTGCGCCTGCTCGGCAGCGGCCTGGGCGTGGCGTGGACGCTGGCGACCTTCCTGGTGGTGCCGGTGTTGGTCAGCCGCGACATCGGCCCGATCGATGCGCTGAAGGAAAGCGTGCGCCTGCTGAAGCGGACCTGGGGCGAGAACGCGATCGGCACCGTCGGCATCGGCGCCGCGTTCGGCCTGATCACCGCGGTGGTCGCGGTCGTCGGCGTGGGCCTGGCGTTCCTGGCTGCGCAGGTCTCGATCCCGCTGGCGATCGCCGTCGGTGTGGTGTTCGTGCTCGGCCTGCTGCTGATGGCGGTCTACCAGGCGGCGTTGAGCGGCATCTACTCGGCGGCGCTGTACCGTTACGCGATGTCGCACGAGACCCCGGCGGCGTTTCGCGGCACCGACCTCGAGCACGCGTTCGTTCCCAAGGCATGACATCGGCCGGGCCTCGGCCCGGCCGGTCCGATGTCCCGCGAGCACCGTGTCGTCTCGCGCGGTGTCCAGACTCGGGATGCCGATCCACGCGACCGGGCAGGCCACGGTCGATCGATGTGGGGGCAGGGCGCTAAAGTGACCGGTGCGGACGGGTCAAGCCCGTCCGACCCCGCCAACCTCGCAGATCGCGATCCAGCCAAGGCACGCCACGCAGATGACACAGACCGCCATCAACTTCAGCGACAAGCTGGCCCGGTTCTCGGAACACTGGTCGCCGCGCGTGATCGCCGAAATGAACGACTACCAGTTCAAGCTGGTGAAGATCCTGGGCGAATTCGTCTGGCACCAGCATGCCGACACCGATGAAGTCTTCCTGGTCGTCGACGGCGCGATGACCATCGAGTTCCGCGATGGCGCGGTGGCGCTCGCGGCCGGCGAAATGTACGTGGTACCCAAGGGCGTCGAACACCGTCCGGTCGCCGCGCACGAATGCAGCGTGCTGCTGGTCGAACCACGCGGCGTCGTCAACACCGGCGACGCCGGCGGCACCTACACCGCCCCGAACGACGTCTGGGTGTAGGCCGGGTCTCGACCCGGTGAAGGTGTGACACCCAGAGGGCGTGCGGGTGATATCCCGCATGCATGCTCCGGTTGTGTCCGGTGGAGTCGTGGTGGCTCGCGTCATGACGGCGCGCGCCGTCGTGGCTCGCGTCATCGCGGGTCGAGACCCGCCCTACGCCTTGATGCTTGGGGTCGGGTGCGCAGGTCGCGGTTACTCCAGCAGGCGGCCGCCATCGACGCGCAGTACCTGGCCGGTGCTGTAGCGGGCGCTGCGCAACAGCCACAGGACGGCGTCGGCGATGTCGTCGGGTGAGCCGGTGCGCGCCAGCGGCGTGCGTGCGATCAGCTGCTGCTGATGGGCGACCTGTTCAGCGCTGGGCACTTCGGTCGCGACCGATTCCGGCCACAGGATCGCGCCCGGCGCGACCGCGTTGACGCGGACGTCCGGCGCCAGCTCCAGCGCCAGCGCACGCGTGGCCATGATCAGCGCGGCCTTGGCCATGCTGTAGACGGCGTGGTCCTTGAGTGGACGCTCGCCGTGGATGTCGACCAGGTTGACGATGCTGCCCCGGCTGGCCTTGAGGTGCGGCGCGGCCGCCTGGGACAGGAAGAACGGTGCGTGCGCATTGCTGGCGAACAGGTCGTCCCATTGCGCCGGCGTGGCCTGGCCGATCGGGGTGGGATGGAAGGACGAGGCATTGTTGACCAGCGCGTCCAGTCGTCCGAAGCGGCCGATGGTGTGGGCCACCAGTTCGGGCAGGCGGTCGAAGGCGGCCAGGTCCGCCTGCAGCACCAGCGTGCTGCCCGCGCGCGTGGCCTCAAGCCCGGCGGCCAGCGCGTCGATGTCGGCCCGTGAGCTGCGGTAGTGCAGGACCAGGTCGTAGCCCTCGGCATGCAGCCGGCGGGCGATCGCGGCGCCGAGGCGGCGGGCGGCACCGGTGACCAGGGCGACGGGGCGGGGAGCGTTCATGCGGGTCTGCCTGCGAATCTCGTTATCCTGTGCATTGTCGCCATAGTTGCCGCCACATGTCTCTGCCCGAACTTTCCGACGATGCCCGCGCGCACAGTGCGCACCTGGAAGCCCTGATCCGCGAACAGATCCTTGCCGCCGGCGGCAGCGTGCCGTTCTCGCGGTTCATGGAGCTGGCCCTGTATGCGCCTGGCCTGGGCTATTACAGCGCCGGCGCGGCCAAGTTCGGCGCGGCCGGCGATTTCGTCACGGCGCCGGAGCTGGGGTCGCTGTTCGCCGAATGCGTGGCCGAAGCGGTCGCGACCGTGCTGCGCCAGCTGGGCGAGGAGGCGCAGTTCGTCGAGATCGGCGGCGGCACCGGCCGCTTTGCCGAATATGCGATCAAGCAATTGATGGCGATCGATGCGATGCCCGCGCGCTACTGCATCCTCGAGCCCAGCGCCGATCTGCGCGAACGCCAGCGCGAGCATCTGCGCCTGCGGCTCACGCCGCCGGTGTTCGAGCGCGTGGTCTGGCTTGACGGTCCGCTCGCCGAACCCTGGGACGGCGTGGTGTTCGCCAACGAGGTCATCGATGCATTGCCGACGCCGCGTTTCGTCATCGGCGAGGACGAGGTGTTCGAGGAGCACGTCGCGGTCGATGCCGATGGCGCGTTCCGCCGCGTCGATCGCGAGGCCGATGCATTGCTGGTGGCCGCCGTGCGCCACCTGGAGCGCGGGCTCGACGCACCGCTGCCGCCGGGCTACCGCTCCGAGGTCCTGCCGCAGCTGCCGTACTGGGTGCAGGCGGTGATCGGGCCGATGCGCAGGGGCGCGCTGCTGTTCATCGATTATGGCTACCCGCGCCGCGAGTTCTATCACCGGCAGCGCGACGACGGCACGCTGCGCGCGTTCCATCGCCACCAGGTGGTCAACGACGTGCTCGCGCGCGTGGGCCTGCAGGACCTCACGGCGTCGGTGGACTTCACTGCGCTGGCCGAGGCGGGCACGCAGGCCGGTTTCGATTTTTCCGGTTACTGCTCGCAGACCAGTTTCCTGATCGGCAACGCGCTCGAACAACGGCTGGCTGCGCAGGAGGCGCGCGCGGCTGACGAGGCGCAGCGCTATCGCCTGCGTCAGGAGGCCAAGACCCTGACCCTGCCCGGTGCGATGGGCGAGCGTTTCCAGGCGATGGGCTTCGCGCGCGACGTCGAGTTCGGCGCCGCATTCCTGGTCGGCGACCTGAGCTTCCGGCTGTGAGCGGCGCGACGATGGGCGGCTCGCGCTTCGAGCAGGTGCTGAAGCCGCTGCGGCATCCGCGCTTCTGGTGCCTGATGTGGGCGCTGGCGATCGTGGCGGTCATCGTGGTCTCGCTGATGCCGCCGCCGCCGATGCCCGACATCCAGGACAGCGACAAGATCGGCCACTTCCTGGCCTACTTCGTGCTGGCCTCGTGTGCGGTGCAATTGTTCCGCAGCTGGACCGGCCTGCTGGTGGCCGGCCTGGGTCTGGTGCTGCTGGGCGTGGGCATCGAGGTCGCGCAGGGCAACCTGACCGACAACCGCATGCAGGACGTCATGGACGGCCTGGCCAATACGCTCGGCGTGCTGGTCGGCGTGACCACGCGGCTGGCGCCATGGCGCGACCTGCTGCTGCGGCTGGATGGGCGTCGCCCGTAGGAGCGACCATGGTCGCGAATCGGTGTGCATTGAGATTACGTGCCGGGATTGCGGGTCGCGGCCCTAGCCGCTCTTACAGGGGCTTGTCGTAGGTCGCGAGGTAGGCATCCAGGCGCTGTCCGCGCAGCAGTGCGGCGGCCTCGTCCCATGACAGGGCGCGCTGCTCGCGCAGGCTTTCCAGGATCCGCACGATCACCAGTTCGACTTCCGGGCTGCTGGTCAGCGTGGGATCGTTGCGGCGGCTATCGATGACGTCGAACAGCACGGCATTGGCCTCGGCGTAGTCCAGTGGCGGCGTGTCGCCGTGGCGGCTGCGCCAGACCTCGCTGGCGAGCACGGCGTTGACGTGCGACTGGATCAGGTAGGTCGCGCGCCCGATCAGCTTCAGGTTGCCCGGCTGCACGGCGGTCATCGTGTTGCCGACCACGCGCCCGAGCTTGGCCATGATGCCGGTGGAGTGCGCGTTGAGCAGCATCTTCAGCGCGATGATCTGGTTGAGTTCGAGCGCGTCGCGTTGCGGCACGACCACCGAGATGCGCTGCGCCTGGGGTGCCAGCGACTGCAGCGGCTGCGCGCCGGCCGGTGTGGCATCGGCCGAGACCTGGATGATGCTGACCGGGGCCTGGGCGGTGTCGAAGGCCGACAGCCAGTCGCCGACGGCGGCCGCGGGCATTTCGTCACCGAGCAGGATCAGCGCGCCATGGTCGCCGGTCGCGGGGCCGCGCTGTTCGCGGTTGCGCGTCGAGAACGACAGGTCGTACAGCGTCTGCTGGCGGTCGCCGGCCAGCGCGAGGCTGTTCAGGGCCGACGTGCGCAGGTAGGGATCCTCGATCTGTTCGCGGAAGGGCGCTTCGTAACGTGCCGGGTCGAGTCCATGGAACGGCCGGTGCAGCAAGGCCTGCCAGGCGTCGGCGGCGTTGGCGGTCGGCGTCCAGACCTGGATCCATGACCGGCGTTCGGCGGCATCCACGGTATCCAGCGGCGCGAGCCGGAAGGTCGGCGCGCGTTCGGTGACGTCGACGAACACTGGCATCAACGCGCGCTGCGTCAGGTAGGTGGCATGGCGACCGGCCGCATAGGCAGCTGCTTCGCGATCCGTCCATGCCGCCAGGGCCGGCGCGCTGGCGGCGACGGTGGTCTGGATCTGCGCGAAGTCGCGCAGCCGCGAAGCGATCGTCGCATCGGCGGAGAAGCCCAGCGCTTGCAGCGCATCGGCATCCAGCACCGGCCGCAGCAGCTTGTGGATCGCGTCCTCCAGCACCACGCCCAGCGCGTACAGGCTGGTCGTGGTCGCCTGCATCCGCGTCGATCCGGTGATCGACTGAGGGCCGGTGGCCAGGTTGACCGCGGTGATGTCGGCATGTTCGATCGCGCTGCGGCTGCGATGGAACGGCAGCAGCACCGCATCGGGATTGTTGTAGACGAACCAGGTCTGCTGCGGCTTGCCAGGATTGAGTGCGGCGGCCGCCAGCGCGGTGCCGATCACCGCCGAGGTCTCGCCACCTTCGGTGACTGCGAATACCACGTCGCCGGTATCGATGCCGTTGTCCTGCAGTTGCAGGCGTCCGATCAGCTGCAGGTCCTCGAAGCCTTCGAGCGAGCTGATCAGGGCGCGGTCGCCGCCGGTGATCTCGCCGCGCACGCGCTCGCCGATGCCCGGCAATGCGGCGGCGATGCGCGGCCACGACGGGCTGCGTTCGGCGCGTTGCCAGAACGGTCGCCACAGCCCGCTCTCCAGGGTCTCGGCCAGGCGGCCGGTCGAGCCGGTGCCGTAGAAATAGATGCGATGTCCGGCGCGCAGCGCGTCCTGGATCGCCAGCGATGCGTCCTCCAGCTGGCGCAGGCGCGCGGGATCGCCGGCCACGGCGTCCATCGTGGCGGCGACATCGCGATCGACCGAGAACAGCGCTTCCAGCCCGGCCGTGGTATCAGCCGAGATGCGCCGGCTCAGGTCCATCGTGCGCGGATGGCGCTGCTCGGTCAGCAGCGTATGCAGCTGGAACTGCTGCTTATGCTCCAGGTAGTCGATCGACTGCGCGGACGGTTCGATCCCGAGCAGCCGGGTCACCGGGCCACGCGTCGCGGCGCCTGCACTATGCATCGCCAGCGCGCCCGCCATCAGTGCGCCCGCCATCTGCGCCATCGGGGATCGGAAGATCGGCTTGTTCGACATCGAGGTTCATTCCTTGTGGATCAGACAACGGAAGCGGAAGCGCAGACAAGGACAGGCGCGCGAGCAGGAACAGGGGCGCGAGTAGACACAGGCCCAGGTGCGCTGATTGAGAAGACCACGCAGATGAGAGTGCGCCGCGACGATGCGAGCGGGCCGCTCATCGCGGCGCCGCAGGCAGCAGGGTGATGCGGTCGAGCACCCACATCGTCGGCCGGGTATCGCCGCTGAAGCGGATGCACAGGTCCTGCGGCGCATGCGGCGTGCCCGGCGCGACCTGCGCCTGCACGGTGATGAAGCCATCGGCATCGGGCGCTGCCGGCAGCGGTGCGCTGGCGAGCACCGGGCCCTCGCAGCCGCCGCTGCGGATGTCGAGTTCGCCATGCGCGGTGGTCGCCGGCAGGTAGCGGCGCTGGCTGTCCTCGGCGCCGAGCTGGAACATATACGGCAGGCGCCCTGCGCGCACGCGGATCGCGTCGATGCCCTGCAGCGGCGCCGACGGCCAGGTCCAGCACAGGGCGAAGATCGGCACATTGAACAGCGCACGCGGGCCGTTGTCGGGTCCGTCGTCCTCCATGCGCAGCACCGGGCCGGTGTTGCCCGGGCACAGCGCCAGCTGCTCGTCGCTGCGCGTCAGCAGGCTGGCGGCATCGATGCGGAAGGTGTCGATCGCTGCCAGCGGACGCCCATGCGAGAACGCCCGTGCTCGCAGCGTCGCAGGCAGCGCGATGTCCAGGGGCTGGCGGTACTGCGACGCGTCGGGCGCGGGATCACTGCCATCGAGCGTGTAGTGCACGGGATAGCCGAGCGCGTTCGACAGCGCGACGCGCGCGCCGGGTGTCGGCGCGGTATTGCGGCTGGTCGAGTCAGGCATGACCTGATCGGGCGGGACTTCTTCGAGCATGACTTCGAAGGGCGTCTGCGCGTAGCCGATGCCGAGCGCGCGATAGCGCTGCAGTTGCGCCGGCAGGCGTGCGATGAAATCGTCGAAGTGCTTGTTCGCCGCGGGCGTCCAGCCGGTTTCGGCCACCGCGGCCAGGCGCGGGAAGGTGTTGTGCTCGACGCCTGCGAACGTGCGCGTGTCGCCGGTCCACATGTTGGCCTGCAGGCCGAGGATGTGCCCGCGCTGTCCGGGCTCCAGCGCGGCCGGCACCGGCTCGAACGCGTAGAACGTCTGCAGGGTGTTGGTCTTCGGGCGACCGGCCGGTTCGTTCGGCGACGAGGTCTGCAGGTAGTCGAGATAGAGGTCGGTGGTCGGCGACATCACCACGTCGTGGCCCTGGCGCGCGGCTTCGATGCCGCCTTCGGTACCCCGCCACGACATCACCGTCGCGGCCGGCGGCAGGCCGCCTTCGAGGATCTCGTCCCAGCCGATCAGCTGGCGGCCCTTGCCGGTCAGGAAGCGGTCGAGCCGGCGGATGAACCAGCTCTGCAGGGCGGCTTCGTCGGCCAGTCCGAGCTCGCGCATGCGTTGCTGCACGCGGGGCGAGGCCTTCCATTGGTCCTTGACGGCTTCGTCGCCGCCGACATGGATGTAGCGCCCGGGAAACAGGTCGACGACTTCGTCGAAGACATGCTCGAGGAACACCAGCGTGTCTTCCTCGACATTGAACAGGTTGCTGTGGATGCCGCGCTCGCTGGAGACCGGCAATTGCGCGCCGGTGACGCCGAGTTCGGGATAGGCGGCGATCGCGGCGGTGGCATGGCCGGGCACGTCGATCTCGGGCACGACGGTGATGTGGCGTTGCGCGGCATAGGCGACCACGTCGCGGATCTGCGCCTGGGTGTACCAGCCGCAGTAGCGGCGCGGTGTGCCGGTCGCGGCGTCGATGCCGGCATCGCCGACTGGAATGCGGCAACCGCCGACCTCGGTCAGCTTGGGATAGCGCTTGATCTCGACGCGCCAGCCCTGGTCGTCGGTCAGGTGCCAATGGAAGACATTGAGCTTGTGCAGCGACAGCGCATCGATGATGCCCTTGATCTCGTCGACGCTGTGGAAGTGGCGCGCGGAGTCGAGCATGTAGCCGCGCCAGCGGAAACGGGGTGCGTCGTCGATGCGCAGGACGGGCAGTCGCGCGGGCGATGTCGCTGCATCGTCGGCGGTCAACAACTGCCACAGCGTGACCGCGCCGTAGAACAGGCCGGCGGCATCGCCGGCGCGCAGGTCGACGCCCTCGGGTCCGATGCGCAGGCGGTAGCTTTCGGCCGCATCGCCGGACAGCGCGGGATCGAGCGTCAGGTCGATGCCCGGCGCGGATGGGCGGAATGCGGATGGGCCGGGCACAGCGTCATCTGCCGCCGTCTCCAATTGCAGGTGCAGGCCGCGCGTCCGCGCGAGCAGATCGGCGAACTGGGCCGCGGCGACGGCGGCGCCCTCGCCATGCGCGCGCAACGGTGTGGTGGCGTCGATGCTGACGTGGCCCTGCCCGTACTGCAGCGATGCCGGTGCGGGAATCAGCGACAGCGGTGTCTGCGCATCCGCCGCCTTGCGCGCCTGCGTGTCCTTGGTCTGCATGTCCGTGACGGGCACGGCCTGCACGGTGTTGCAGGCGATCAGGACCAGGCCCGTCGCCATCGACGCGAACAGCGATCGCAATGAATGCGCAGAGAGCGGCGACGGCGTGCATCGGCGCGACGCGCGGCCGGCGACGGATACGGATTGGGTCGGCATCGACTCCCCCGGGGATGCGGATACACTTGATATACAGGCAGCCGCCATCGAGATCAAACCCGCAGATCGCGCGGATGACCATCGTTGCGGCAATGCGTCGGCACCAGGGCGGGAGAGTGCAATGCAGCATGGCAAGGCGGACACGGTGCCGGGACATCAGCGGTCATTCCCTGGCCTGCACGGGACATCGGCCTCTGCACGCGGATCGGCATGGCCGCGGGCACGGATCCGGCGCTGGGCGCTGACGCTGTGCATGGCCTGCCTGCTGTTACCCTTGTCCGCGCAGGCAGGCGATGTCGCGGCCGGCACCGACGGCAGCGATCGTTTGAAGACAGGGCTCGACGTGCTGCTCGACGACGGCGCGCGCCTGTTGCACGGTAAGCGCGTCGGCCTGATCACCAACATGACCGGCGTCGATCGCGAACTGCGCAGTACCGTCGATCTGCTGGCGAACCATCCCGATGTGCACCTGGTCGCGCTGTTCGGCCCCGAGCACGGCGTGCGCGGCAACGTGCAGGCGGGCGATCACGTCGACGACAGCCGCGATGCCGCCACCGGACTGCCGGTGCACAGCCTGTATGGCGGGCATCGCGAACCGACGCCCGAGATGCTTCGCGATATCGATGTGCTGGTGTTCGACATCCAGGATGTCGGCGCGCGCTTCTATACCTATCCGTACACGCTGGCCTACGCGCTCCAGGCCGCGAAGCGCGCAGGCATCGCGGTCGTGGTGCTGGACCGGCCGAATCCGATTGGCGGCGTGCTCGTCGAAGGCCCGGTGCTGGAACCGGCGCAGGCATCGTTTGTCGGCCTATATCCGATCCCCGTCCGGCATGGCATGACCATCGGCGAACTCGCGGGCCTGTTCAATACCGGGTTCGGTATCGGTGCGAGGCTGCAGGTGGTGCGCATGCAGGGCTGGCGTCGCGATGCCGCCGAACCCGGCGCTGCCCTGCCGTGGGTGCCGCCGTCGCCGAACATGCCCACGCCCGACACCGCGCTGGTGTATCCGGGCACGGCGCTGCTGGAAGGCACCAACCTGTCCGAGGGGCGCGGCACCACGCGGCCGTTCGAGATCGTGGGCGCGCCGTGGATCGATGCGACGGCGCTGGCCGCGCGGATGAACGCGCTGGGCCTGCCCGGCGTGCGCTTTCGTCCGACCTGGTTCACACCGTCGTTCTCCAAGCATGCGGGCGTGGCTTGCGCCGGTGTGCAACTGCATGTCAGCGACCGTGCTGCGTTCCGTCCGGTCCGCACCGGCGTCGCGCTGGTCGCCACGCTGCAGGCGATGTATCCCGAGGCGTTCCGCTTCGAGCCGGTCGAGACGCCGTTCTTCGACAAGCTCGCCGGCAACGACTGGATCCGCCAGGCGTTGCAGGTGGGCCGTCCTTGGCCCGAGATCGAAGCGCGTTGGCAGCCTGAGCTGGTGGAGTTCGAACAGTTGCGCAGGCGCTATCTGTTGTATTGATTCATCGCAAGCGGATCGCGATTGTCAATCTCAGCGGTTGCGCGGCTCCAGCGTCACCCGGTCAAGAACCCACATCGCTGGCCGCGTGTCGCCGGTGAACGTGAAGCACAGGTCGGTCTTGCCGCCACTGTTCGCCGGCAACGGGGCGTCCAGCGTGATGAAGCCATCGGCGTCGGTGGCGGCCGGCAGCGGCAGCGTCGCGACGGTGGGCCCGGTGCAACTGCCCGTCTGCACCAGCAGTTCGCCATGCGTGCTGCGCGCAGGCAGGAAGCGGCGATTGGGTTCGTCGTGCGCGAGCTGGAAGTAGTACGGCATCCGGCCGGCGCGGATCTTCAGCCCGGTGATGCCGTCCAGGTCGGCCTGCGGCCACGACCAGCAGGGATAGAAGATCGTCACGTTGAAGATCGCGCGCTCGCCCTCCAGCGGGCCGTCGTCCTCGAGTCGCAGCAGCAGCCGGCCGGTGTCGGGGCAGGTCGCGAACTGCGCGTTGTGGCGTGTCAGCAGGCGATCGGCGTTGAAGACATGATGGGTCGCGGGCACCAGCGGGGCGCCGTCGAAGAACGCGGCCGCGTTGACCTTTGCCGGCAGCGGCAACTGCAGGGGCTGCGTGTACTGCGGCGACGTTGCCAGCGGCTCGCTGCCATCGGTGGTGTAGTGCACCGCATAGCCCAGCGGATTGCGCAGCGTGACTGCGACCGTGCCGGCCTTGCGGTCGTCGATCGCGTCGGCGATGACCTCGAACGGCGTCTGCGCGAAGGCGATGCCGGTCGCGGTGTAGCGGTGCAACTGTGCCGGCAGGCGGGTCAGGAAGTCGGCGTAATTGCGCTTCGCCGTCGGTGACCAGCCGGTTTCGGCCAGGGCGGCAAGGCGCGGGAACATGTGGTGCTGCAGGCGCGCGAACGTGCGCGTGTGCTCGGTCCACAGGTTGGCCTGCACGCCGAGGATATGCCCGCGCTGCGAAGCTTCCAGTTCAGCCGGCACCGGCTCGAAGCCGTAGAGCTTCTCCAGCGAGACCATCGCCGGGCGGCCGGGCGGCTCGTTCGGCGAGTCGGTCTGCAGGTAATCCAGGTACAGGTGCGATGACGGGCTCATCACCACGTCATGGCCCTGGCGCGCGGCGGTGAGGCCGCCTTCGGTGCCGCGCCACGACATCACCGTGGCCGACGCCGGGAGTTCCGCTTCGAGGATCTCGTCCCAGCCGATCAGGCGACGGTCGTGGCTGGCGAGGAACTTCTCCAGCCGCGTGACCAGCAGGCCCTGCAGGTCCATCTCGGTCTTCGCGCCGCGCTCGCGCATGCGCTGCTGCACGCGGGCCGAGGCTTCCCACTGGTCCTTGACCGCCTCGTCGCCACCGATGTGCACGTAGCGGCCGGGGAACAGCTCGACGATTTCCGCCAGCACGTTCTCCAGGAACACGGCGGTATCGTCCTCGGCATTGAACAGGTTCGGGAACACGCCCCACTCGTTGGACGGCACCAGCGGCGTGTCGATCGTGCCCAGCTCCGGATAGGCCGCGATCGCCGCGGTGGCGTGGCCGGGGACGTCGAACTCGGGGACGATGCTGATGTGCAGCGCGGCGGCATGCGCGACCACGTCGCGGATCTGCGCCTGGGTATAGAAGCCGCAGTACGGCACCGGCTTGCCGGTGGCGGGATCGACGCCGCCATCGCCGGCCGGGATCCGGCAGCCGCCGATCCCGGTCAGCCTGGGATAGCGCTTGATCTCGACGCGCCAGCCCTGGTCGTCGGTCAGGTGCCAATGGAAGACGTTGAGCTTGTGCAGCGCCATCGTGTCGAGCAGTTGCTTGATCTCCTCGACGCTCTGGAAATGACGCGCGGAATCGAGCATGAAGCCGCGCCAGCCGAAACGCGGCGCGTCGTCGATTTTCAGTGCCGGCAGCTGCACCACGGCGCCGTCGGCCTGCGACAGCAGTTGCCACAGCGTCACCGCGCCGTAGAACAGCCCGCGCTCATCGGACGCGCGCACATCGACGCCCGTCGGCGTGATGTCGAGCGTATAGCCTTCCGGCGAGGCCGCCGCCTGCGGATCGATCCGGAAGCGGATGCCGTCAGCATCGCTGCCATCACCGGCGATGTCCAGGTGCAGGTCGTTGGAGACCGCGACGAACTCGATGAACTGCCCGGCCACGCGACGCGCGACCTCGTCGCCCGCCCGCACGCGCGTGCGGGCATCGACGGTGAAGTGTCCGTCCAGCGTCTGCAACGAGGCCGGCGCCGGAATCAGGGCCGGCTTCCCGACCACGACCGGCGGTGTCGACGCCGCGCTACACGCGGCCAGGAGCAGCGGCAGCAACATCGCGACCAGCGCGAGGCGGCCCTTGGACAACAGCTCGCCGGAGCGCAGTGCATCCGGCAGCAGGCGACGCGAGCGCGCTGCGGCATCCGCGCGTGCCGATGCGGCGTGGGCCGGAGAGATCGTGTGGTGGTGAGGCATCGCGGTCTTCCTTCTGGTCATGCGGTCATGTCAGCGGCCGCAACGGGCCGCTTGCAAAAAAATCGGGCCCGGACGAATCCAGGCCCGTGGAGGCAACCGGCAATGGTTGCAACGGAAGCAGTTAGAACTGGAAGCGTACCGAGGCCATGTAGCGACGTCCGGTCCGGTACAGGCCGCGCACCAGCTTCTCGGTGTTGGCGATGCCTGGCACCTCGGCGTAGGTGTAGTACTCCGAGTCGAGCAGGTTCATGCCGTCCAGTGAGATGCTGAGGTTGTCGCTGATCTTGAAGTTCAGGTTCGCATCCAGCGAATCGTAGTCATCGGTGACCAGGTAGTTGCCGCGATCGACCTGGGTGTAGTACTTCGAACGCCAGGAATAGGTGACCCGGGCGCTGAAGCGATCGTTCTCGAAGAACGGGCTCAGGTTGTACTGGTTCTCCGAGGTCCACGGCATCGGGTCGCCGGTGCTGGCCTGCGCATCGGAGTAGGTGTAGTTCGCCAGTACGCCGAATCCGGCACCGAAGGTCTGCTGGTAGTTCAACGACACGCCCTTGATCTTCGCTTCGCCGGCGTTGTCCGGGCGCGAGACCGTGAACTGCGATGGCTGGCCGGTGGATTCGTTGAAATGGGTTTCGGTGCGGGTGGTGACCAGGATGTAGTTGCCGACGTCCTTGTGGAACAAGGTCGCCGCCAGGATGCCGTTCTCGCTGAAGTACCACTCGGCAGAGAAGTCCAGGTTGGTCGAACGATACGGATCGACCTCGGGATTGCCGCCACCGCCGGTCAGCGTTTGCGGGCCCAGCCACAGGAAGTTGGACATGTCGCCGTAGTTCGGTCGCGAAATCACCTTGGCTGCGGAGAAGCGCAGTACCAGGTTGTTGCTGAAGTCATAGGCGACGTTGAGGTTGGGCAGGAAGTCGTTGTACTTCTTCTTGACGCTGATCAGGTCGTAGGTATGGACGCCGTTGTTGCCGGCTCCCAGCGTGGTGCAGTCCGCGCTGACCGTGCACTGCCAGCCCAGGCTCTCGGACTCGGTCTGCACGTAGCGGAAGCCGACGTTTCCGCGGAAGCCGTTCCAGCTGTAGTCGGCCTGCACGTAGGCAGCGTTGATGTCCTCGGTGACGGTCCAGGTGTTGGAGACGAAGTCACGCGAGATGAAGGTATCCGGGACCGGCATCGTCTGCCATGGCGCCAGCCAGTTGCCGCTGAGGATGTAGTCGGCCAGTGCCCAGCCATCGATGGTGAAGCGGTTGGACAGGTCGCCGGTGTTGCCGAAGCCTCCCAGGTAGTTGCCGGGCAACGGACGCGGGCTGAACATGTCCGCAGTGGCATCGCCATAGCCTTGCACCGCCGCGAGGGCGACACCGGACATCGTCTGCGAGGTTTCGTGCTCGCGGCGCTTCAGACCGAAGCGCACCTGGTACACCGGCGAGTCCAGGCGGATGCCGAAGTCCACCTGGCCGTAGGTTTCCTCGTCGCGGGTCGGCTTGGTGACGATGTTGCCGCCCCAGCCGGGGGCCCAATTGTCCTGGGCTGGCGGGTTGGTGTGCCACGGACTGGCGTAGCCACCATCGACGCGATAGGCCGACGGGTTGGTGAACGGATTGGCGCCGTTGAAGTCGAGCCGGGGTGTGCCGCTGATGTCGTAGGTGTAGTCGGCCCAGTTGAGGAACTCGCCGAAGACCTGGCGGCCGGTGCCGCCGGTGGCCTTGGTGGTGCCCAGATGGGTCGATGCGAACCAGCGTTCGTCGTTCCAGGTGGCCTTGAGGTCGTAGGAGTCGGTGTCGACCGTGGCCTGGCGGTTGATCAGGTCGTAGACCGTCAAGGCATTGGCGAACGTCGCACTGGTGATGACGCCACCGTCGACGGTCAGGTCGGTCAGGCGTCCCAGGGCGTTGTAGGCGTTGCCGTTGAAGGCGAACATCGAATGGCTGATGTTGTCGTAGTTGGCCTTGACGTTGAGCGCGTTGAACTCGATGTCCAGCTTGTCGTTGGGCTTGAACTGCAATGCCAGCGACATCGTGTCGCGCTTGCGCTGCTGTTCGAAATAATGCGCGCTGACCGAGTTGGGACCGACCGCGTCGAGGTTGGCCAGCAGCGTGGTCTCGCAGGTGCCGGTGCAGGTGCCGGGAAAACGCTGCCATTCACCATTCTCGTCGGCCGGCAGCGACCAGTCGATCGGGGTGTTATAGACCGAGCCACCGCCGCCATCGCGGCCATAGGCGTAGTCGCGGCCAGTCACGGTGCCGTAGGATTCCACGCCATCGCGGCGGATGCCTTCGTTGGAGCGCTGCGCTGAGAGGATGAAGCCGAAGTTCTCGTTCTGGTTCTTCCAGCCGAACAGTGCCGAGACCTGCGGCTCGCCGCTTTCTATGCGGTCGTTGTACAGGTATCCGACCTGGCCCGAGATCGTGGTGCCCTGCAGCTCCAGTGGCTTGCGCGTGGTGACGATGACCGTGCCGCCGATCGAGCCTTCGTCGATGTGTGCCTCGGGCGACTTGTAGACCTCGACCTTGCCGACCAGTTGCGGCGCGAGCAGCGAGTAGTTGAAGGTGCGCCCGGGCTGGTCGGTGATGAACCAGTCGGCCGACGCCACCGTCTGGCCGTTGAGCAGGGTGCGATTGAGCGCGGGGTCCGTGCCCAGGATGCTGATCTTCTCGCCCTGGCCGAAGGCCTTGTCGATGGTCACGCCCGGCAGGGTCGAGATCGCTTCGGCCACGTTGGTGGACGGGAACTTGCCGACGTCCTCGGCGGTGACGACGTCGATGATCGCATCCGAATTGCGCTTGGTCTCGATGGCCTGCTGCAGGCTGCCGCGGATGCCCTTGACGATGACGCGGTCGAGTTCTGCAGGCTCGCTGCTGCTGGCCGACTGGCCCTGTGTCTGCGCGTCCTGGGCATGCACGTGCGCGGCGAAACCGAGGCACAGCGTGATCGCGGCGGACAGCGTGGATTTACGGTAGGTCATGTGATTCTCTCCATCACTGTTCTTGGGTAGCGGTGGCGATCCCGGGGTTGTCCGCGGGTACGCACCGAGCCTTGGTTGGATGCGGCAGGCCGCCCGAAGGGTGGTTGGCCGTGTGCCGTACAGCGGTCATCAATCGGCGATCCTTCGCCTGGTTGCTTGTTCTATTCCGACGTCTTGTGCGACGCGTCCTCACGCCTGGTCAGGTACCAGTTGGCCGCTCCCATCACGCCCAACTGCCCGTGCTCGACCAGCGTCACGGGAATACGCTCGAGTACCGCTCGCATCGGTCCCTTGTTGAGGAACCGTTCGACAAAACTGCTTTGCAGCAGGAATTCACGCAGCTGCGGCAGGATGCCGCCCGCGAGGTAGATACCGCCGTGGGCGCCGTACAGCAGCGCCATGTCGCCGACGGTGCTGCCGAGCAGCCCGCAGAAGATCTCCAGCGTGCGGCGCGCCAGCGGATCGCTGCCGTCGATGGCGGCCGCCGTCACCGCGCTCGGCGCGTCGTAACGGTTGGCGACGCCTTCGATCGCGCACAGCGCCTGGTGCAGGTTCATCAGGCCGGGGCCGGACAGTGCGTACTCGTTGGGCACGTGGCTGCGGCCGCGCAGGAACTCCTGCAGCACGCGCGCTTCGATCGCGTTGCCGGTGGTCAGCGCGGCCTGGCCGGCTTCGGTCGGCAGCACGATCGCGTGCGGGTGCGCCGGGATGCGCACGGCGGCGCCCAGGCCGGTGCCGGGACCGATGACCAGCACCGGACCGTCCGGCGCGGTCGCCGGACCGGTCAGGCGCAGCACGGCGTTGCCGGCGAAGTCGGTGGCATGGGCGACCGCTTCGAAGTCGTTGACCAGGCGCAGGTCGGCGATGCCCAGGCGCTGGCGCAGCTGCGGCAGCGAGATCGTCCACGGCAAGTTGCGCGAGATCAGAGTGCCGTCGTCGAGCGCATGCCCGGCACTGGCGATCGCGGCGGCCTGCACGGGCATGCCATCCAGGCTTGCGATGAAGTCGGCCAGGATCTCGTCGAGTCCGCTGTAGTCGGCGCAGATGTACTTGCGATAGCCGTGGATCGATAGCGGCGCGTTGGCGGCGTCGCGCGTGACCAGGCCGATCCGCACATGGGTACCGCCCACGTCGGCCGCGATCAGGCGCGTGGCCGCGGGGTCGAGGAGCAGGGACGGCAGTGGGTGGGCGATCGCGGCCACGAAGACTCCGGAAGGACGGTTTGGCATCGCCGGTGACCCGACGTTGCGCCGAGTGTGGAAATATCATGACAACGATGTCAAGCATTCCTATGAAAGAACTTTGCCGATCGTGTCCAACGCTCGCATCGGTGTCACCAATACGTCATATGACCCCGTATTGCGTCCAAGAATGGCGTCATTAGGGGGTTTCCGCCCTGATCTGCTTGGTTGTCCTGCGCCATCCATGCTGCGCTGCAAAAGACTATCGGCATCGGAACCGCCCGAAAGTTTGCCGATGCCGTGGTATTCGTCCGCGAAATATGACAACGTTAGTCATCGCATTCCCCACAAGACAGGAATGGGGAGGCCGGTCCGGGCCCTGTCCATAGAGGAGATGTCCACGATGTCAGCTGTCGAAGGCGCTGCCGCGCCGTCCTCCCCGCAGGCCCGCCCGATCGTGTCGATCGCGATCATCGGCGTGCTGTTCTTCATCTTCGGCTTCGTGACCTGGCTCAACGGGCCGCTGATCACATTCGCGCAGCTGGCCTTCGAGCTCGACGAGGTCAACGCCTTCCTGATCCTGACGGTGTTCTTCCTGTCGTACTTCTTCCTGGCGATCCCGTCGTCGTGGATCCTGAAGGTCACCGGCATGAAGAAGGGCATCGCCGTCGGGCTGTTCGTCATGGCCATCGGCGCGGCCCTGTTCGGCGAGTTCACGACCCAGCGCTGGTATCCGGGCGCGTTGTCGGGGCTGTTCGTCATCGGTGCGGGGCTTGCCGTGCTGCAGACCGCGGCCAATCCCTACATCAGCATCCTCGGCCCGATCGAGAGCGCCGCGCAGCGCATCGCGGTGATGGGCATCTGCAACAAGCTGGCCGGCATCCTGGCGCCGATCATGCTTGGCATCTTCGTGATGCGCGGCATCGGCGACCTTGCCGCGCAGGTCGAGACCGTCGACGAGGCCACGCGCCAGCAACTGCTGAATGCCTTCGCCGCGAAGATCCATACGCCGTACATGGTCATGGCCGGGCTGCTGGCCCTGCTGGCGGTGGGCGTGTTGTTCTCGCCATTGCCGGAAATCCGCGCCTCCGAAGTCAACGCGGCTTCCGGCGCGCGCGGCGACCGCGGCAGCGTGTTCAAGTACCCGCACCTGTGGCTGGGCGCGCTGTGCATGTTCACCTACGTCGGCGTCGAGGTCATGGCGGGCGACGCCATCGGCACCTACGGCCACGCGTTCGGGCTGCCGCTGGACCAGACCAAATTCTTCACCTCGTTCACGCTGGGCGCGATGCTGGTCGGCTACGTGGTCGGCCTGCTGATCATCCCGCGCTGGATCTCGCAGGAGGCCTACCTGAAATGGTCGGCAGTGCTGGGCGCGCTGCTGGTGGTCGCGGCCTACTCGACCGATGGCTATGCCTCGGTCGCCTGCGTGGCCGCGCTGGGGTTCGCGAACGCGATGATGTGGCCGGCGATCTTCCCGCTGGCGATCCGCGGCCTCGGCCGGCATACCGAACTGGGCTCGGCGTTGCTGATCATGGGCATCGTCGGCGGCGCGATCATCCCCCGGCTGTTCGCGATCATGAAACAGCACTACGACTTCCAGGTCGTGTTCCTGCTGCTGATGCTGCCGTGCTACCTGTACATCCTGTTCTTCGCGCTGCGTGGCCACCGCGTCGGCCATGCCGCCGCCCGCTGACGCGCCGACGGACGGACCCGCCGCCGCGCAGGCACGCTGCCGTGCATGCGGGACAATGATGTCCCTCCTTCCCCCGCGCCTGCCAGGCCCACAGCCCCCGAGATGATGGACGACAACGGAAACAAGACCCGCAAGCCGACGATCCGCGACGTGGCCGAACGCGCCAAGGTGTCGCTGAAGACCGTGTCGCGGGTCATCAACAACGAGCCCTCGGTGCTGCAGGGCACGCGCTCGCGCGTGCTGCAAGCGATCGCCGACCTCGACTACGAGCCTGATCCCTCGGCGCGCAACCTGCGCAGTTCCAATGCGTACGTGATCGGGCTGGTCTACGACAACCCCAACCCGTACCACATCATCGGCATGCAGAACGGCGTGCTGTCGGCCTGTCGCGAGACCGGCTTCGGCCTGCAGATTCATCCCTGCGACTCGACCTCGCCGCTGCTGGTCGAGGAGCTGATCGAATTCGTGCAGCGCTCGCGGCTGGCGGGCCTGGTGCTGACCGCGCCGATCTCCGAGCGCATGGACCTGATCGAACGCCTGGCCGCGCGCGGCATCCGCATGATCCGGATTATTGCTGCCGCCGAGGATCCCAAGGACGGCCACGCCTGCGTCTATGTCGACGATCGCGATGCCGCCTACGAGGTCACCGAACACCTGATCCAGCTGGGCCACCAGCGCATCGGCTTCCTGTGGGGCGGGGAACAGCATCTGTCGAGCTCCGAACGCTACCTGGGCTACGAGAAGGCGATGACCGAATACGGCATCACCCTCGACAAGCATCTGGTGATCCCGGGCGACTACACCTTCGACGATGGCTTCCGCGGTGCGCGCCGGTTGCTGTCGCTGCGCGATCCGCCGACGGCGATCTTCGGGTCCAACGATGAAATCGCGGCCGGCGTGCTCGCGGCGGCGAAGTCTGCCGGCATGAACGTGCCCTACGACCTGTCGATCGCCGGCTTCGAGGACAGCCCGTTCTCGCGCCAGTCGTGGCCGGCCCTGACCACGGCCAAGCAGGCCACCGAAGACATCGCCCGGCATGCGGCGCGCATGTTGATCGCCGGCCTGCGCCAGGAGGCCGACCTCAAGCCCGACGCCACCCACAACCACGGCTTCGTGCCGCAACTGGTCGTGCGCGGTTCCACCGCGCCGATGCGACCGCGCGCACCGAAGCCGCCGACCCAGGACGCATGACCGATGTCCGCGACCCCTTTCCCGCCCGCTGACGTACACACCGGCACGGTCGACGAGACGTCCACGTGGATGTTCCGCGAGGCCGCGCAGGCCGGCGAGCTGATCGCCGCGCAGTTCGCCCGCAACGAGGCCGTGGTCACGCAACTGGCCGCGCGCCTGCGCGCCGCGCCGCCGCCGTTCGTCGTGACCTGCGCGCGCGGCAGCTCCGACCATGCCGCGACCTATGCCAAGTATCTGTTCGAGACCCGGCTGGGCATCGTCACCGCCTCGGCGTCGCCGTCGATCGGTTCGGTCTACGAAGTGCCGCAGCGCCTGCAGGGCGCGCTGTACCTGGTGATCTCGCAGTCCGGCAAGAGTCCCGACCTGTTGCGCAATGCCGAGGCCGCGCGCGCGGCCGGCGCGCACGTGGTCGCGCTGGTCAATGTCGAGGACTCGCCGCTGGCGCAGCTGGCCGACACGGTGATCGCGCTCAATGCCGGCGTCGAGCGCAGCGTCGCTGCGACCAAGAGTTACCTGGCCTCGCTGGCGGCCATCCTGCAGCTGGCCGCGCACTGGTCAGCCGATACCACTTTGATCGCGTCGCTGGATCTGCTGCCGGCGGCGTTGCAGGCGGCGTGGCGCTGCGACTGGACGCCGCTGGTCGATGGCCTGGCGCCGGCGCACAACCTGTTCGTGCTCGCGCGTGGCCTGGGCCTGGGCGCGGCGCAGGAGGCGGCGCTGAAGTTCAAGGAAACCTGCGGCCTGCATGCCGAGGCCTACAGCTCGGCCGAGGTCAAGCATGGCCCGATGGCGCTGGTCGGTGCGGGCTTTCCGGTGCTGATCCTGGCGCAGCCGGACGAGACCGAGGCCGGCACACTGGCGCTGGCCGAGGAATTCCGCGCGCGTGGTGCGCAGGTCTGGCTGGCCTCGCCGCACGGCAACCTGCCGGTCGCACCGGCGCCGCATCCGGCCAGCGCGCCGTTGCTTGCGGTACAGAGTTTCTATCGCGCGATCAATGCGTTGTCGTTGCGGCGCGGGTTCAGCCCGGATGCGCCGCCGCATCTGAACAAGGTCACCGAGACGGTCTGATGGCGAGGCGCCTGATGGTCGAGAGTCTGATGTTCGAGAATCTGATGTTCGAGAATCTGATGTTCGAGAATCTGATTCGGGAAGGTCTGGTCGCGATGGGTCTGGAAGGACGTGTGGGGCATCGTGCCGATGCGATGCCGCGTGCCGTGGGGAGCGTGCTGCGATGAGGGTTGCACCGGGAGAGGACATGCAGGACGGATTCGCGCTGGTCAACGGTCGCGTGCTGACCGACGATGGCTTCCGCGACGGTCTGGCGGTGCTGGTCGCCGATGGCGCGATCACCGCGATCGTCGCCAGCGACGATGCGCGCGTGCAGGCGGTGCGACGTGTCAACCTGCAGGGACATACCCTGCTGCCGGGTTTCATCGACCTGCAGGTCAATGGCGGTGGCGGCGTGCTGTTCAACAACACGCCGACCGTCGACGGCATCCGCACGATCGCGCAGGCGCACCGGCGCTTCGGCACCACCGGCCTGCTGCCCACGCTGATCAGCGACGATGTCTCGGCGATGCGCAAGGCGATCGACGCCACCCGCGACGCGATTGTGCAGCAGGTGCCCGGCGTGCTCGGCATCCATCTCGAAGGGCCGTACATCGCACCCGCACGCAAGGGCACGCACGACGCCACGACCTTCCGTGTCCCCGATGCCGACGAGATCGCACTCGCCGGGTCGCTGGACAATGGCGTCACCCTGCTGACCCTGGCCCCGGAGCAGGTCCCCGCCGAGGTCGTGCGCGCGCTTGTGGCGCGTGGCGTGGTCGTGGCCGCCGGCCATACCGCCGCGACCTACGATGAAGTCCGGACGGGCCTCGCCGCCGGCATCCGCGGCTTCACCCATCTCTACAACGCGATGTCGCCGCTGCAGGGGCGCGAGCCCGGCGTGGTCGGCGCCGCGCTGGACGACCCGGACAGCTGGATCGGCATCATCGTCGACGGCGTACACGTGCATCCGGCCAGCCTGCGCGTCGCCATCGCCGCCAAGCCGCGCGGCAAGGTCTTCCTGGTCACCGATGCGATGCCGCCGGTCGGTGCCGACGATCCGAGTTACGTGCTCTATGGCGAGACCATCACCGCGATCGATGGTGTAGTGCGCAATGCCGCCGGTTCGCTCGCGGGCTCGGCCCTGGACATGCTGACCGCGGTCCGCAACACCGTCGAGCAGCTTGGCCTGCCGCTGGACGAAGCCGCACGCATGGCCGCGACCTATCCGGCCGCGTTCGTCGGCCTGGGCGCCAGCCATGGCCGCATCGCCGTGGGTTGCCGCGCCGACTTCGTGCTGCTGGACGATGGTCTGGATCTGCAGGCGACCTGGATCGGTGGGCACTACCAAGCCGCGCAGGCATGAGCGCGGCGCCACGCTACGCATCGGTGGATGCGTTGCGCGGCCTGACCGTCGCCGCGATGCTGCTGGTCAACAATCCCGGCGACTGGGGCCATGTCTACGCGCCGCTGCTGCATGCGCCATGGCATGGCTGCACGCCGACCGACCTGGTGTTCCCGTTCTTCCTGTTCATCGTCGGTGTGTCGATCGCGCTCGGCGTGGTGCCGCGTCTGGATGCGGGTGTCCGCGCGGGTATCGACGTCAGTGCGGGCCGCCGTCGCCTGATGGGTGCGGTCGCCACGCGCGCACTGCGGATCGTCGCGATCGGGCTGCTGCTGCAGCTGCTGGCCTGGTGGTGGCTGGATCTCGCGCACTATCGGCCCTACGGCGTGCTGCAGCGCATCGGCCTGTGCTTCGCGGCTGCCGGTGCGCTGGCGCTGTACACCCGTGCGCGCATGCAATGGATCGTGCTGGCGGGCTTGTTGCTCGGCTACTGGGCCCTGCTGCTGGCCGGCGGCAGCCTCTCCCCTGGACAGGACATCGGCAGCCGCATCGATACCGCACTGCTGGGAGCATGGCTGTATCGCTTCGATGACGGCAGCGGACTCGGCTACGATCCCGAAGGCCTGCTGTCGACGTTGCCGGCGATCGCGACGACGCTGCTCGGCGTGCGCGCCGGCCAGTGGTTGCGGCAGGGGCGTCTGCGCACACTGGCGATCGCGGCGCTGTCGGCCCTGATCCTCGCCTGGGTCTGGTCGGCCTGGTTGCCGTTCAATAAGACGCTGTGGACCTCGTCGTACGCGCTATGGACCGGCGGCTGGGCGATGCTGGCGCTGCTGCTGTGCCACCTGTGCGTGGATCGCTGGCACTGGCCGGCGATCGGTCGCAGCTTCGGCGTCAATGCGATCACCGCCTATGCCGGCGCTGCGGTCGTGGTCTATGCGCTGTTGGCGACCGGCCTGTGGGGATGGCTCTATCAGCGCGGCTTCGCCGGCTGGATGACGCCGCATGTCGGGCCGTACCTGCCATCGCTGGCCTTCGCGCTGGCGTATGTCGGCATCTGGTGGGTGATCGTCGCGTGGATGGACCGACGGGGCTGGCACCTGAAGGTGTGAGCACCTGTTCAAAGCGCGGATTGCGATTCGCGGCCATGGCCGCTCCCGCATGCTGGATGTGTCGCCCTCAGCGCTCGCGCCTGTCGCCGCCGGCGATGAAGCGCAAGCCTACGCCCGGTTCGGTCGCGATGTAGCGCGGGTCGGCGGCGTCGTCCTCGAGTTTCTGGCGCAGCTTGCCGACCAGGATCCTGACGTAATGGGTGTCGTGCTCGTGGCTCGGGCCCCAGATCTCGCGCAGCAGTTGCGGTTGCGTCACGACCCGGCCGGCGTGCCTGAGCAGCAGCACCAGCAGCGCGTACTCCTTGCGGCCCAGCGTCAGCAGCGCGCCATGCAGGCGAACCTCGCGGCGGACCAGGTCGATCTGCAGGCGGCCGTCGTCGAAGCCCTGCGGTTCGTCGGCGGCCTGGCCGTGTTGGCGCAGCAGCGAACGTACCCGGGCCATCAGCTCCTGGGTGCCGAACGGCTTGGTGACGTAGTCGTTGGCGCCTTCATCCAGCGCCGCGACCTTCTCGGTCTCGCCCGCGCGCACGCTCAGCATGATCACCGGCACCTGCGTCCATTGCCGTAGCGCGCGCAGGACGTCGTGGCCGTCGCGGTCGGGCAGTCCGATGTCGAGGATCACCAGGTCGGCGCCGTGCATCGCCAGCGCCGCGAGACCTTCCTCGCCGGTCGCGGCCAGCGCGACGCGATAGCCCTGGGCGCGCAAGCTGATGTCGAGGAACCGGCGGATCTGCGGCTCGTCGTCGACGACCAGCACATGTGCCGGCGCCGATGGAGTCGCAGGTGTTTCGCCGGGCTCAGTCCGACTCACGTCGCGGCGCCGGTGACGGGGGATCGAGCAGGGGCAGGGTCATGCGCACCAGCGTACCGCGTCCGTCCTCGCCGGACATCGCTTCGACGTTGCCGCCGTGCGCGCCGATCATGCCGCGGCAGATCGCCAGCCCGAGGCCGGTGCCCTGGCGCCCGCGATCGCCGCGCTCGACGCTGTAGAACATGTCGAAGATGCGGCTGCGCTCGTCTGCCGGGATGCCCGGGCCGTGGTCGCGCACGTCGATCTGCAACTGCCTGTCGAGCAGGCGCGCAGCGATGTGGATCGGCGCGTCGGGAGGCGAGAACTTGGCTGCGTTCTCGAGCACGTTGAACAGCGCCTGCTCGATCAGCGCGGGATGCACCCAGATCGGCGGCAGGTCGGCGGCCAACGCGATCTCGAACCTGACGTCGGGCTGGTATCGGCGCAGGCGCCCGCTGGCCGAACCGACCAGTTCGTCGACGCCGATCCAGTCGCGGTTGAGGCTCAGGCCGGCATGCCCGAGCCGGGTCATGTCGAGCAGGTTCTGGATGTAGCGGTCCAGCCGGTCGCCTTCCAGCAGGATGGTGTCGAGCAGGCTGCGCCGGTCCTCGGCGCTCATCGCATCGGCGTAGCCCGACAGGCTGCTGGCCGATCCGATCATCGCCGCCAGCGGCGAGCGCAGGTCGTGCGAGACCGACGACAGCAGGGCCGAGCGCAGGCGTTCGGTCTCGTTGCTGACGCGCGCGCCTTCAAGGTCGGCGACCAGCCGTGTGCGCAAGGCCGCCTGACCGATGTCATCGACCATCGCTTCGGCCAGCCGCCGCTGCTCGAACGTCAGTTGCCGGTGGCCGGTCGGGAACCGCAGCCCGACCACGCCGATGTCGCGGCGGTCGGCGGTGACCGGCAGGTACCACCATGTCGCCGCTGCCAGGGTGTCGGTGTAGCGTCCGGCAGGCTGCGCGTGCAGCCGCGACCAGTCCGCGGCCGCGCGGTCGATGTCGGCCAGGGCGGCGCCGGGTGTCAGCGTCGATGCGTCTTCGATCTGCACATGCGCCTCGACGCCAAGCGCGCGTTCCAGCGCGACGCGCCCGGCAGCGATGACCTGCCCCAGGTCGGCGGCGGCGCTCAGTTGCCGGCCCAGCGTCTGCAGCACCGTGGCGTGCGCGTTCGCGGTGCGCAGCGCCAACACCTGCATGCGCAGCTTCGAGGCCAGCCGGCCGGCGACCAGGGCGGCGGCCAGGAACAGCAATACAGTCACCACGCCGCGATGCGCGCTGATGTTGAACGTGAAGCGCGGCTCGATGAAGAACCAGTTGTAGCAGGCGAAGCACAGCACCGAGGTCGCGACCGCGGCGGCCATGTGCGTGCGCGACGCGATCAGCACCACCGCGACGATGAAGACCATCGACAGGTCGTTGAGGCCGGCGAAGTGCTGCGCGATCCACGCCACCCCGACCGCCGCGGCGGTGGCCGCCAGCGCCCAGGCCAGGTCGCGCATGGCCAGCACGCGTTCGGGACGCTGCCAGCGCCGTCGTGCCCGCGCACGCACGCCGGGCGTGCCGACGATGACCAGTTCGTACAGCGCGCCGCGTTGCAGCAGTTGCTGGGTCAGGGTGCGGTTGAACATGCGCGCGAACGGTCGCTCGCGGGTCCGTCCGACGACGATCGCAGAGACGCCGGTCTGCGCGGCATGGTCGAGCAGCGCGGCGGCGATGTTGGCGCCGTGCAGCACCTCGGTGTCGGCGCCCAGGCTGCGCGCCAGCGCGAACGCGTGGTCGAGCTCGCCCTGCCGCACCGCGTCGACCGGCCTGCCCGACTGCACGTTGACCACGGTCCACGGCGCATCGCGACGCTCGGCGATGCGGCGACCGACGCGCACCATGTATTCCGACGCGCCGAGGCCGTCGATGGCGATCAGCACGCGGCGGCGCAACGCCAGCCCGGGCAGGCCGCGCGCGGTCTGGGTTTCGCGCAGGTCGCCTTCGACATGGTCGGCGGCGGTCTGCATCGCCAGCTCGCGCAGCGCGCTGAGGTTGGACGGCGAGAAGAACGCCTGCAGCGCGCGCTCGGCCTGGTCAGGCAGGTAGACCTTGCCCTGGTGCAGGCGCTCGATCAGCTCGCGCGGCGGCAGGTCGACCAGGCGCAGGTCGCGCAGCCGGTCGAAGACCGCGTCGGGCACGGTCTCGCTGACGCGCACGCCGGTGATGCGGTGGACGATATCGTTGAGGCTTTCCAGGTGCTGGATATTGACCGTGGTGTAGACGTCGATGCCGGCGTCCAGCAGCTCCAGCACGTCCTGCCAGCGCCGCTCGTGGCGGCTGCCGGGCGCGTTGCGATGCGCCAGTTCGTCGATCAGCGCGATCGCCGGCCGGCGCGCCAGCAGCGCATCGATATCCAGCTCTTCCAACCGCCGGCCCTGATAGTCGACGCGTCGGCGCGCGACCGATGACAGTCCGTCGACCAGCAGTGCGGTCTCGGCACGGCCGTGGGTCTCGACGATGCCGATCACGACGTCGTGGCCCTGGCGTTGCAGTTCGCGTGCGCGCGACAGCATCGCGTAGGTCTTGCCGACGCCGGGCGCGGCGCCGAGGAAGATCGTCAGCCGGCCCGCCGCCTCGCGACGGAGCTCACCCGCCAGGGCATCGGCCTTCGCATCGCGGGAAGGGCTCATGCCGCTATTCTGCGCCGCGAGGCCGGGCAAGTGCAGCCGGCGCAGGCAGCGCATCGAGCGCGAGGTTCAGCGCCAGCACGTTGACGCGCGGCTGGCCGAACAAGCCCCACTGGCGGCCTTCGACGTGCGCGTCCAGCAGGCGTTGCAGGGTGGCCGGCGGCAGGCCACGCGCGGCGGCGACCCGCGCGAGCTGCAGGCGCGCGGCGGCCGGGGTCAGGTGCGGATCGATGCCGCTGCCGGACTGCGTCAACAGATCGCCGGGAATCGCCTGCACGGCCACGCCCTCGCGTGCGGCGACCGCGGCCGCCGCATCGTCCAGGCGTTGTCGCAGGTCCGGGTTGCTGCGCGCCTGGTTGCTGCCGGCCATCGCCATCAGGTCGTAGCCCGATGCCGATGGGCGCGGCTGGAAGTAGCGCGCGTCCGCGAACGGCTGCGCGACCAGGCGCGAGCCGACCACGCGGCCATCGCGTTCGATCAGGCTGCCGGTGGCCGCGTGCGGGAACAGGCTGCGGCCGAGTCCGGTGGACACCAGCGAGTACGCCAGCCCGAAGCCGAGCAGCGAGACCAGTGCCAGGCCAAGCGACGCGCGCAGCAGGGTGTGTACGGGGATGCCGGGCGGCAATGCAGTGAGGCGATTGGCGACGTGGTCATGCGTGACAGTTGTGTTCATGACGGGGTTCCTCAGGCGCCGACCGTGGCGACCAGCGCCAGGTCGATCAGTTTGATGGCGGCGAACGGCAGTACGACGCCGCCGATGCCATAGACCAGCATGTTCCGGCGCAGCAGGGCCGTCGCCGTCGAAGGACGGAAGCGCACGCCGCGGAGCGCCAGTGGGATCAGCAGCGGGATGATCACGGCGTTGAAGATCAGCGCCGCGACGACCGCGTTGGTGGGGCTCGACAGCTGCATCACGTTCAAGACCGCCATCGACGGGATTGCGGCGGCGAACAGCGCCGGCAGGATCGCGAAGTACTTGGAGACATCGTTGGCCAGCGAGAATGTCGTCAACGCGCCACGGGTGATCAACTGCTGCTTGCCGATGGCGACCACCTGCAGCAGCTTGGCCGGATCCGAATCCAGGTCGACCATGTTGCCGGCCTCCTTGGCCGCCTGCGTGCCCGAGTTCATCGCCAGGCCGACGTCGGCCTGCGCCAGCGCCGGCGCATCATTGGTACCGTCGCCAACCATCGCGACCATGCGGCCGCCACGCTGTTCGCTGCGGATGCGTGCGAGCTTGTCTTCCGGGCGCGCCTGCGCGATGTAATCGTCGACGCCGGCCTCGGCCGCGATCGCCGCTGCGGTCAGCGGGTTGTCGCCGGTGATCATCACGGTCTTGATGCCCATCGCGCGCAGCTGCGCGAACTTCTCCTGGATGCCCTGCTTGACCACGTCCGACAGTTCGATGACGCCCAGCACGTGGCGGCCTTCGGCGACGACCAGCGGCGTGGCGCCCTTGCGCGCGACCTGTTCGACGCGCGCGACCAGTTCGGCCGGGATCTCACCGCCCAGCGCCTGCACGCGCTGGGCGATTGCGTCGAGCGCGCCCTTGCGGATGCTGCGCGGCGTGCCGCGCGCATCGTCGAGATCGACGCCCGACATCCGCGTCTGCGCGCTGAAGGCGATGAAGTGCGCGCCATCGGGCGCCTCCAGCGTCTCGCCGGGCTGGCGCGCCAGTTTGACGATCGACTTGCCTTCCGGTGTCGGGTCGGCCAGCGAGGCCAGCAACGCCGCCGACCGCAGCAGGCCCGGATCGACGCCGGCCAGTGCATGCAGGGCGGTGGCCTGGCGGTCGCCATAGGTGATGGTGCCGGTCTTGTCGAGCAGCAACACGTCGACGTCGCCGGCGACCTCGACCGCCTTGCCCGATTTCGCCAGCACGTTCGCCGCCAGTGCGCGGTTCATGCCGGCGATGCCGATGGCCGGCAGCAGGCCGCCGATCGTCGTCGGGATCAGGCACACCAGCAGCGCGACCAGCAGCAGCGGATCGATGCGCACGCCGACGAAGCCAGCGATCGCAGGCAGCGTCGCGACCACGATCAGGAACGTCAGCGTCATCGTCGCCAGCAGCAGGCCGAGCGCGATCTCGTTGGGCGTCTTCTGCCGGTTGGCGCCTTCGACCAGCGCGATCATTCGGTCGAGGAAGCCCTGGCCCGGCGCCGAGGTGATGCGCACGATGATCTCGTCCGACAATACCTTGGTCCCGCCGATGACGCCGGAGCGATCGGTGCCGGCCTCGCGCAGCACCGGCGCGGATTCGCCGGTCACCGCGGCCTCATTGATCGTCGCCAGCCCATGCACGATCTCGCCATCGGCCGGCACGATCTGCCCCTCGGACACGATCACCAGGTCACCGGCCTGCAGCGCGGTCGCGGGGACTTCCACGGGGCTGCCGCTGTCTTCGATGCTGGCGATCCTGCAGGCGACCAGATCATTGCGCGCGCGCCGCAGCGACGCGGCCTGGCCGCGCCCGCGCGCCTCGGCGACGGCCTCAGCGAAGTTGGCGAACAGCACGGTGACCAGCAGCAGCGCGGTCACCGTGCTGCCGATGCCCGGCGCGGTCCATCCGCCCAGCGTCAGCCCGGCCGTCACCAGCGTGCCCAGCCAGACCACGGCCATCACCGGGTTGCGCATGGCATGGCGCGGCGACAGCTTGGCGAACGCATGCACGCTGGCCGCGCGCAGGCCAGCGCCGTCGAGTAGGGCCGGCCCGGTGCCGCGCACACTGCCGGCGTGGCGGGAGGCAGGCTTCGCGGCCTGTGGGGTATCGATGATCATCGTCTTGGTCTCAGGAAGCGATCAGGGTCAGGTGGTCGGCCACGGGGCCCAGCACCAGCACGGGCATGAACTGCAGCAGGGTCAGGATCACGACCACCGCGATCAGGGTCAGTGCGAACGTCGGCGTCTCGATCTGCAGGCTGCCGGCGGTGTCCGGCGATACACGCTTGCGTGCCATCGACGCCGCGATCGCCAGCGGTACGATCAGCGCCGGATAGCGGCCCAGCGCCAGCACCAGGCTGCAGCTGAGGTTCCACCAGTAGGTGGCATCGGCCAGCCCCTCGAATCCGGAGCCGTTGTTGGCGAATGCCGATGTGTACTCGTAGAACACCTGGCTGATGCCATGGAAGCCGGGATTGGAGTTGCCGGTGATCGACGGCAGCGCCAGCGTGATCGCGGTCATGCCCAGCAGCACCAGCGGCTGCAGCAGCACCAGCACCGCCAGTAGCCTGATCTCGGGCGCCTCGATCTTGCGTCCGAACAGTTCGGGCGTGCGGCCGGTCATCAGCCCGGCCAGGAACACCGCCAGCAGCAGGTAGACCAGGAACTGCATCAGGCCGCAGCCGATGCCGCCCCAGATCGCGTTGACCAGCATGTTGGACATCGCGACCAGGCCGGTCAGCGGCGCCGAGGAGTCCAGCATCATGTTGACCGAGCCGTTGTTGATCTGCGTCGTCATCGCGGCCCACAGCGCCGATGCGTCGGCACCGATGCGCACCTCCTTGCCTTCCATCAGCGCAACGCCGGCGGCGGTCGACGAATAGCCTTCCGACCACAGCGCCGCGGACACCGACACCAGCGACATCGCCATCATCGTGCCGAACACCAGCGCGCTGAGCCGCTTGCGCCCGGTGAACGCGCTGAGCATGAACACCACGGCGATCGGGATCAGGATCAGCGCCAGCGTTTCCAGCAGGTTCGCCAGTGGGGTCGGGTTCTCCAGCGGCACCGTGCTGTTGGGGCCGTACCAGCCGCCGCCGTTGCTGCCGAGCTGCTTGGCGGCCACCATCGCGGCGACCGGTCCCAGCGGGATCTTCTGCGCATCCATGCCGGCCGAAGCATCGATCGGCGCCGCCACCGGTCCGCCTTGCAGCGTCGAAGGCACACCCTGCGCGGTCAACAGCAGCGACCACACCAGGCACAGCGGCAGCATCACGCGGACGCTGGGGCGGATGACGTCGGCCCAGTAGTTGCCGACATCGATGTTGCGTGCGTTCGCGTCGGCGCTGTCGATGCGCCCGGCATCCGCATGCCCGACGTCGAGAGGGCCGGCATCACCTGCAGCACAGAGTTTGCCGTTGGCATCCGCACGTCCGCCGAACAGGCCGCGCAGCGTCGCCACCACCAGCGCCAGTGCCATCATCGGCGTCACCACCTGCAGGCCGACGATGCTGGTCATCTGGGCCAGGTGCGACAGTTGCGCCTGGCCGGAGTAATGCTGCTGGTTGGTGTTGGTCAGGAACGAGACCATCGTGTGCAGCGCAAGATCCCAGCGTATGTTGGGCGCGCCGTTGGGATTGAGCGGCAGCCAGGCCTGCGTCATCAGCACGGTCCAGGCCAGCAGGCCGAGCACGAGGTTGCTGCCGACGAATGCGATCGCGTAGGCCTTCCAGTCCATGCCTGCGCGCGGGTCGACGCCGAGCAGCCGGTACAGCGGACGTTCGATCCAGCCGAACACGCGGTCGCCCGGCATCGGCGCGCCGCGCATCACCCGCGCCAGGTAACGGCCGAGTGGCCAACCCAGCACGATGGCCAGTGCGAAAACGGAAATGAATTCAATCATGGCGGTGGACCGTCATTGCGAAGAAGGGGGCGTGGTGCCTGTCGGGCGTGCGGTCAGAACGAGGCCTGCAGCGCGCCTTCGATGCGCGTGCCGGCAAGCTCGGGGAACAGATGTCTGGCAGCGCTGTCGGTGGCATGCACGGTCACGCGCAGTTCCAGCGGGGGCGCGACGGCCCAGACCGCGCCGAGCTGTGCGTGGGCATAGCCCGCGTGCGTGCGGCCATCGCCGTCGACGCCATCGAACCAGTAGCGCCCGGCCGCCGCTTCGACACGCAGGCGTTCGCCCCATGGCCAGCGCGCACCGAGCTGCGCATAGGTGCCCGGGCGATCGCCGGCCAATGCGTGGCGGGAATGGCCCAGCTGCAGCCAACGGTCCTGCTTCCAGGTCAGCGTGCCGACGAGTTCGGTCCAGTCCAGATCGCTCGTCGCCGCCGGGTAGCGGTACTGCGTCAGGTTGACGTCGAGCGACCACTGCGGCGACAACGCACCGCTCCAGCCGGCGACGAGATCGAGCTCGGTGCTGGCCTTGGGATCGCTGGGGAAGGCGACGCTGGATGCCCAGGCCGACGCATACCAGCCGCGCGCGCCGGCCAGCTTGAGGCCGGCCTGCAGCGCAGGATCGCCTTGGCTTTGCGTAGTGCCGCGCCAGACATAGTCGGTGGTCGCAGTCGCGCTTCCGCTCAGTTCGCTGGCGCCGGAATGGCTAGACGCCAGCGCAAGGCCGATGAAGATCGCGGCATGCAGCCGCACGCGCGAGGCCGGATCCCGGGCTGGAGCAGCGGTCGTGCAGAGGTGTTGCGTGAACATGGCTAAGCATCCTGGCGGAGACCTTCCGCCGATGCCGCCAGTGTCTTGCCGTGCGCCGTAAAGTCTCTACGCCCGCCGGACGCGCGCCGCATAAAATCTGCGTAAATCGTGTCTGCGTAGACGTATCTGCGTAAAGCCTGCGCGCCGGACGCGATCAGGGGCTCTTGCGCTCAGAACAGGTTCTCAGGCGTCGCGCGCGGCCAGCGTCATCGCATACAGCGCAGCGCCGTAATGCGGATCGTGCAGGGGCTGGCGCAGCTCGAAAGACGGGCTGGCCGCCCGCAGCGCCTGCCGGAATGGTGCCAGCAGCAGGTCGCCGGCACTGAACGCGCCGCCGGAATACGACAGCGGCACCGGCTCGCCAGGGCTGAAGTCCAGTGCGATGCGCAGCGCGTCCGCAATCAATGCCAGTTCCTGGCCGGCCTGCTGGAAGATCCGCAGCGCGATGGCGTCGCCGGCAGTGGCGGCGTCGGCGACCAGAGGCGACAGCTGCGCGAGTTCGCCGCGGGCATAGGACTGCGTGCCATAGACATGCGCACAGATGTCGAGGTCGTGCTGCAGCTGCAATGCCTCGTTGAGGATGGCATGCAGTGGTCCGCGTGGCAGGCGGCCGTCACTCATCCGCGAGTACGCGTTCAGGCCCTGCATCGCGATCCAGTAGGCCGAGCCTTCGTCGGAGAACGCTTCGCCCCAGCCGCCGGCGCGCGCCTGCGCCTGCTGGCGCTGGCCGTAGCCGATCGAGCCGGTGCCGGCGACGATGTTGATGCCATCGGCGCAGCCCAGCGATCCCGCCCAGCCGCAGACCATGTCGTTGTCGCAGGCGTAGCGCGCATGTCCCAGGATCGCGGCCGGGATCGCATCCAGCAGCGGTGCGATGCGGCTGTCCTCGCCATACGCGGGCAGGCCGAAGAAGGCGTGCGCGATGTCGTCGCGGGTCGCGTCCGAGATCGCCAGCACCTGCTCGACACCCTGGGCCAGGATCGCGCGAATGCCATCGACGCCGGCATGCGGATGGTAGGTGGTGCCCAGTTGGGCTTCGGCCAGCAGGCTGCCATCGGCGCCGACCAGGGCGAACCGTGTCTTGGTTCCGCCGCCGTCGACGCCGAGGTAGCAGAGGCGGCTCATGCGCCGATCGCGTACAGGCGGACACCCTGCACGACGCGGTTCACCACGCCCTGCTTGTTCGGATTGTCCGGCGACAGTCCCAGCGCGCGCGAGGCCTCGAACGCATAGAGCTGCGCGACCGCGACGAACGGCCACAGCAGGTCGACGTCCTGCGTGCCGGCCATGCCGGGCACGATGACGGTGTCGTCATCGGCGGGATTGCGCGGCTCGGCGCTGACCTCGATGATGCGCGCCGCGCAGCGGTCGCGGCGCAGCTCGTCGATCAGGTCGTGGTCGTAGCGGCGCGTCAGCGGATCGTTGCTGACGAAGACCACGACCAGGGTCTGCGCGGTGATGAAGGTCTTCGGCCCATGGCGGAATCCGAGGGGCGAGTCGAAGCAGGTCGCGACCGCGCCGTTGGTCAGTTCGCCGAGCTTCAACGTCGCCTCGCGCGCCAGCCCTTGCAGCACGCCGCTGCCGAGGTAGACCACGCGGTCGTAGCCGCGCCAGGCCAGCGCCTGCAACCGTTCGCGGGCCTCGTCGATGACATGTGCGGTCGCCGCGGCGATCGCGCCGATGCGGCCATCCATCGTGCCGGGCGCCGACAGCGCGACCAGGGTCGCGTACATCATGCAGCTGAAGCTCGAGGTCATCGCAAAGCTGGCGTCGTGGGTTTCTTCCGGCAATTGCAGCGTCAGCGCGCTGCGGACCGCGCTGCGGCCGAGCGCTCCGTGCGGATTGCAGGTCACGATCAGGTGGCGCACGTCATCGACGATCGACTCCGCCAGTTCCACCGCGGCCAGGCTCTCGGGGCTGTTGCCGGAGCGGCCGAACGACACCAGCAGCAGCGGCTGCCCCGGCTTGAGGTGCAGGTGCGGCGCGCTGACGATATCGGTCGTGGCCACTGCATCCACGCGCGCGGCCAGCTGGCGGCCCAGCAGTGGGGCCAGGCACAGGCCGATGTAGGCCGAGGTGCCGGCGCCGGTCAGGATCACACGGGCCTGCGGGTCGCCGGTGACCGGCGACACGAAGGCCTGGATCTGCGTGTGCAGCGCCGACACGAGCGCATGCGTGCGTTCGAGCATGTGCGGCTGCTGCTCGATCTCGCGTGCCGTCCACAGTGCGTCGGCGGCAATCAGGTCGGCCTCGGTCATGCCGAGGTGCGCGGTGGTTTCAATGGGTGTCATGGGGGTGGCAGGCATCGTGGTAGTCGTCCAGGACCGCATTGATGTGCGCGATGGCCAGCGACAGCGGATCGACGGTCGCGTGTCCGTTGCGCAGCGCATGCAATGCATGGGGGAGGTATTGGCTGATCAGCGAGATCGGTGGCGGATCGGCGCGCAGGTTGTCGAACAGTCGCTGGCGCGCGCCTTCGATCGCGGGATCGGGCCAGTAGTAGCGCATGCGGTCGCTGAGGCTGTAGTGCAGGTCCACGGTCAACGCGTGGCCGTCGCCATGGTAGTAGCGTTGCCAGTGCGCCGGATGCGCGCGCATGCGCGCGATCACGACGTCGCGCAGTCCGGCCTGGCGCACGGGCTCGATCCATTCGCGCTCGATCGCATCGAGTGCCCACAGCGCCTCGCGCAGCGCGAACGTCAGCCCCGGGCCGACCTTCAGGATCGCGAAGTGGTCGCGCACCAGCGCGGCCAGCGCCGCGCGGGTCTGGTAATCGGTGGAATGCGCTTCGAACACCATGCCCGGCACCTGCGTGATGGCCTGGCTCAGTGTGCGCGCAGCGGCGGGGTCGTAGTCGATGACGCTGTGGTGGTCGAACTCCACGCCCGGCTGCACCACCGAGGCGATGACACGCTGCCACGCGGCGTCCAGTCCGGCCTCGGCGAAGGCCTGGCGATGTGCGTCGATCGTCTCCAGCGCGGTCTGCGGCGTGGTCAGCGCCAGGCCCTCGATCGATTCGGTGGCGCCGCCGGGTACGGGGACTTCGGTGCCGATGACGTAGACCGGCGGTTCGCCGCCGGCCTGGGCATGCGCGGCCTCGGCGGCCTGGCACAGGCGCACCGCGCGACGCACGATCTCGGCCTCGGGGAGCGGATCGCGATCGCCCTGGCAGGCCATCGAGCAATCCAGGTGGATCTTGCGGAAGCCCGCGGCGACATAGGCCGCGACCATGGTCTCGGCCTTGTCCATCGCCGCGGCGGCATCGAGCGACGTCCACGGATTGGGGCCGAGGTGATCGCCGCCCAGCGCGATGCGCGCGCGGTCGAAGCCGACGCGGTCGGCAATCGCATAGACGAAGTCGACGAAGTCGGCCGGCGTCATCCCGGTATAGCCGCCGTCCTGGTTGACCTGGTTGCAGGTCGCTTCGAACAGCACCAGCGATTGCCCGCTGCGCTGCGCATGGCGCAGGCCGGCTTCGATGACGATGGGATGCGCCGAGCAGATCGAGGTCACGCCGGTGGCGTGTCCCTGTTGGTGGCGCGCGACGAGGTCGAGCAGGACGTGCATGGGGGCGTGGGTCCGGTCAGGGGTGGGGAGGGACTGGGTCGCGCTCGGGTTCCAGCACCAGCAGCAGCGACGCGACCAGTGCCAGCACCAGCCCGACCATCTTCAGCGGGCCGGGGATGACGCTGGCGAAGATCAGCGACAGCACGGCAGTGACCAGCGGCGCGCCGGCATTGGTCAGCGGGGCGACCACGATGGCCTTGCCGTGCCGGAACGCGTAGACCAGGGTCAGCGCGCCGATCGCGTTGAGCACCTGGATCGCCGCGGTCAGCCATGGGCCATCGAGGCCGAGGTTGATCGGCTGCGTCCAGTCGGTCATCGCCCAGGCCACCGGGGCCAGCAGCAGCGCGCCCAGCGTCATGTAGAAGAAGATGCTTTCCGCCCGCACGCTGTGGTTGGCCAGGCGCATGAAGTACGCCTGCACGCCCCAGGCCAGCATGATCAGCAGCGACTGCAGGAACCAGCCCAGACCATCGCCGGCACCGCGCCCGAACGACAGGTCCAGCAGCGGCAGCGCGACCAGCGCCAGCACGATGCCGGCCGTGCCCCGCCAGCCGGTGCGTTCGCGCAGCAGCAGGAACGACAGCGCGATGGTCACCACCGGCGACAGCGAAATGATCGGGAACACGAAGTAGGCCGGGCCGATCGTCAGCGTGTGGAACAGCAACATCTGGCCACCGGCGCCGAGCAGGCCGATCGTCATGCCGTAGGCGATCGCGCGCGGCGAGCGGTCCAGCGCCCAGCCGCCGCGCCACAGGATGTACAGCGCCGGTGGGATCATCGTCAGCGCCCACACGCAATAGACCAGCGTGTCGGGGAAGCCGCGTCCGGCCGACAGGCCCGACAGCGCGCCCCAGACGCCCCACAGCGCGACCGTGGTCAGCGCGAACACCAGCCAGGGGCGACGCTGCGGCGCGGCGGCGACCGCGCTCATGCCGCGGTGCCCGAGCGTGCAGCGCCACCCGCGTCCGCGCCTTCGGGCGCGACCTGCAGCAGCAGGAAGTCCGAGAACGCGACCGTCAAGGTCGCGGTGCCGGCGGCGTCGGCGTCGACTGCGCCGAGGTCGACGTCGTTGAACAGATCGCGTACGCGGTGGCGTCCCGCCGCCAGTCCGCGCAGTTGTACCGGCCCCTTCCAGGTATCGGCATAGAACGCGTAGTGGATCGCGCCGTCCTTGGCGATCGCATGCGCCTCGGGTCGGTCGAAGCCGATGTCGTACAGCGCGCCCAAGTAGTCGCCCTTGGGCAGCATCAGCTGCTTGTACAGCCCGACCCAACGCGCCCACAGCGCTTCCTTCTCCGGCGTCAGCAGGTAGCCACCGGGCGGTAGCGGTGCAGTCGGGGTGTCGGTGTCCCTGGGCCAGGTGAACTTGGTCGAGATCACCGCGCCGATGCCGACGCTGGAGGCGAAATCGCGGCCGCCGGTGGACAGTTCGACGTGATCGCCGGCATAGCTGCTGCGGTCGCCGATCAGCGCCTTGATGGCCTTGCCCTTGCTGCGCACCTGCCAGGACGACAACGGGTCCGACGACGGGAACTGGTCGGTCGCCGGCAGGTTGTGGAACGCGAACGCGGTGCCGCAGGGGCACAACTCGACGACGGCCTCGGGGTTGGCGTCGTGTGCGGCCTTGTAGATCGCGTTCCAGAAATCCGCGAGCTTTTCGAACGATTCGTTCGGATGCGCGTGCTTGTGCGCCGGGTTGTGGCAGGGGGCCACGGCGTTGAGGTGCTGGCCATCGAGCTTGATACCCTCGAAGCCCCAGTCGCCGATCGCCTTGGTGACCAGCGCAACATAGAAATCGATCGTCGGCGGGTAGGCCGGGCACTGCGTCAGCGCGTTCCACCAGGTCACGGTCTGGAACGCGCCGCCTTCGCCGAGCAGCAGCATGTCGACATGCTCGTGCAGGACGTCGCTGCCCGGATCGGCCGCCAGCGGCGCCAACCACAGGCGCGGGCGCATGCCCTGTGCGCGCACCGCCTGGACGAAGGCGCGCATGTCGGCATCGCCGCGCGGGAACTTGCGCGTGTCGATGTCCCAATCGCCCTCGTTGGTCTGCCAGCCGTCGTCGAGCACGGCCCATTCGAAGCCGAGTTCGCGCGCTTTCGGCAGCGTCGCCAGGATCTGCGCGGTATTGAAGTCGCGCTCGTACCCCCAGGCGCACCAGACCGGCGCGAACGCCGACTCGGGGGCCTTGGGCGCTTCGATGCCTTCGGCCTGCATGAACTGCCGGTACTGGTTCAACGGTGCGAAACAGTCGCCCGCATGCACGGCCAGCAGGGTGCGGTCGGTGACCAGGGTGTCGCCGGGGGCGATCGTCGCCGGCACCCGCGACTCGACAGCGATACTTGCGCCGCCGGCGTACTTGCTGACCGGCATCTCCAGCAGGCGCACGACCGGTTCGACATGGCCGACTGCCAGGCCGACGTCGCGCCGCCAGATGTTGGCCACCGGGGTGCCGCCGCCGTAGTCGGAGGAATCCATGCCCAGCGTGTTGCGCTGGTCGAAGCCGTCCTGCAACGGCTGCATCCAGTCGCGGCGATCGGTATGGGTGGCGCCGGAATAGCTCCAGAAGCCGCCGGGCGCATCGTCGAGCGCGTGCCCGGCGCTGCGCCAGCCGACGACATCGACCGCGGCGCTTCCCTGGTTGCGATAGCGCGTCTGCACCACGGCCATGCCGGGCAGGCTGTCGAAGAACGACACCGCGACCTGCTTCTCGATGCCGCGCGGCGAGCGCCCGCTGACGATCAGCTGCTGGCCGCGACCATGGCGGGGATCGTCGAGCGCGAGGGTCTGTTCGCCGACGAAGGTGAAGGCTTCGCTGGCCTCGTCGGCCAGCAGCAGGGTCTCGCTGTCCTGGAACGGCGTCAGCGGCTTGCCGTTGGCAATGATGCGGCTGTACAGGCGGTGATCGAAGTCGATCGACAGCACGGCGTCATTGACCTGCGCGACGTCGCCGCGCGCGCCCTGGCGTGCGGCGTGGGCCCAGGGCAGGGTCGCCCAGGCGGCACCGCCGGCCACGCTGCCGGCCACCAGTTTCAGGAGGGTGCGACGTTCAATCGGGGGCATGGCGACAATCCGGTTGAGGTGACTGGATTCTGCGTGAGACGCCAAGGTTGATGCAAGCGTTTTGTTGCGATATGGTTCAATTAAGTTTCGTTATGTATCAAGAGGCGATCCGATGCATCTGATCCTGCGTACGCTGTTGCCCTGCCTGACCGTCGCTCTGCTGTCGTCCTGCGCCGGTGACCCGCCGCCCGCGCCTGCCGCCGCGACGCCTGCTGCGGCACCCGTGCCCGAGGAGGTCTATGCGATGGAGGACTTCGCGCGCGTGCGTAAGTACGACGCGCACGTGCACGCCAATACGCAGGACGCCGCGTTCCTGGACCAGGCGCGCGACGATGGCTTCGAGCTGATGTCGATCAACGTCGACTATCCGGACTTCCCGACACTGGCTGTGCAGCGAGCCGCGGTGCTGGCGCTGGCCAAGACTGACCCGGCGCGGCTGCACTGGGCGACCACGTTTGCGATGGACGGATTCGGTGCGCCCGACTGGGCGGCGCGCGTCAATGCCGGGCTCGCGCGCGATGTCGACGAAGGCGCGCGCGCGGTGAAGATCTGGAAGAACGTCGGCATGATCGAGAAGGACGCCGACGGGCGCCTGGTGATGCTCGACCATCCGGGTCTCTCGGCCGTCGCCGACCAGGTGCGCGCGCTCGATGTTGCGCTGATCGGCCACCAGGGCGAACCGCACAACTGCTGGTTGCCGCTGGCGCAGATGACGACCGACAACGATCGCGAGTACTTCCGCAATCACCCCGAGTACCACATGTACCTGCATCCTGATCAGCCGAGCTACGACGATCAGATCGACGCGCGCGACCGCTTCGTCGCCGCGCATCCTGGATTGCGGTTCGTCGGCGCGCACCTGGGCAGCCTCGAGTACGACGTCGGCCGGCTGGCGGCGTTCCTGGAGCGCTTTCCCGATGCCACCGTCGACCTGGCCGCGCGCATGAGCCAGGTGCAATACCAGTCGGTGCGCGACCGCGACAAGGTGCGTGACTTCTTCATCCGCTACCAGGACCGCGTGCTCTACGGCACCGACCTGACCCTGGGCCCGGACGCGGATCCGGCGACGTTCAAGCGCGAGGCGCATGCGGTCTGGACCTCGGACTGGCGCTATCTGGCCACCGCCGACAGCCAACGCGTCGAGATGATCCATGCCGACGTGCCGGGGCTGGCGTTGCCGCGTGCGGTCATCGACAAGATCTACTACGGCAATGCGGTCCGCATGTTCCGCGCCGGCAAGGCCGGCGACTGATCGGCGCGCTCCTGCGGCACGCGTCCCCCCGCCGCTGGGTGGCCGATCAGGCGAGCAGCAGTTCGAAGCCGAGTTGCTGGCTGGCCTGCAGGATCTCGTCGGGTGCGCCGGTGTCGGTGATCAGCGTATTCAGGGCGCCGATCGGGATGATCCGGTGCAGGCAGATCTTGCCGAACTTGGAACTGTCGGTGATCGCGATGACCAGGCGCGCGGCCTCGACCATCTTGCGGTTGAGCAGGGCTTCGGGTTCGTAATGCGTGGTGATGCCGCGCTCGAGGTCGAAGCCGTCGACACCCAGGAACAGCATGTCCACGTGCAGCGCATCCAGCGCCTCGACGGTCAGGCCGCCGTAGAACGCCATGTTCCTGCGCCGCAGTTCGCCGCCGAGCATGACGATGTTGATGTTGTGCTTGGGCGTCAGCGCCGTCAGCACGCCGAAATCGTTGGTGACCACGGTCACGTCGATGTCCGGCAGCGCCTCGGCCAGCTGGATGGACGTGGTGCCCGAATCGATCGCGATGGTGTCGCCGGCCTTGACCAGCGCGGCCGCGCGCTGGCCGATGCGGCGCTTCTCGTCGAGGTGGGCGGTGCGCTTGGCTTCGTAGGGCGGCTCGGCCAGCGTGCCGCCGACGACGCCGCTGTCGATGGCGCCGCCATAGGCACGCGTCATCACGCCGCGCTCGGAGAGGTAGCGCAGATCCTTGCGCACCGTCTGCATGCTGACGCCGAAGCGCCGGGCCAGGGTGTCGACCTGCACACTGCCTTGCTGACGCACGAGTTCGCTGATCTGGAGACGACGTTGACTGGTATCGCGGGTGGCGGCCATGGGGGCAGTCCTTTGGACCCGGCGAAGTATGCCGCATTTCGTTGTGTTTCGCTATTGATGCTAAACGAAACCTGTTATAGGCTCGGTTTCGTTGTTTAACCAGCAAGGCCCGCCACCGCGCCCCCTGAGGAGAGAACCCAGTGAACGCCGCACCCCTGCATCGGAACACCCTGTACCGTGGAATCGCGTTTGCCCTGCTGGCCACCCTGGCGGCCCCGTCGACCCTCCTGGCCCAGGACCTGCCCGACGGCGCCACACCCGCCCAGGCCTCGACGACACAGCAGCCGGCCGATGCGACCCGGCCTGGCGACGACACCGAGACGCTGGGGACGGTCGTGGTGACCGGCGTCCGCGGCAGCATGGCGCGCTCCAACGAACTCAAGCGCGACGCCGCCACGGTGCAGGATTCGATCAGCGCGCTGGAGCTGGGCAAATTCCCGGACGACAACGTCGCCGACTCGCTGAGCCACATCACCGGCGTGGCGATCTCGCGCACTGCGGGCGGCGAAGGCCAGAAGGTCAGCGTGCGCGGCCTGGGCCCCGAGTACACGCTGACCACGTTCAATGGCCGCATCCTGGCGACGGATGGCGCCGGACGCGATTTCGCCTACGACGTGCTGCCGGCCGACGTCATCAGCGGCGCCGATGTCATCAAGGGCGCGCAGGCCTCGCTGACCGAGGGTGCGATCGGCGGCCTGATCAACCTGCGTTCGGCCAGTCCGTTCGACCAGAAGGGCCAGCACGGCATCGTGCGCCTGGAAGGCGACCGCAACCAGATGTCCGAGCTCAACGGCCGCAAGTTCTCCGCGACCTACAGCAACACCTTTGCCGGCGACACCATGGGCCTGCTGCTGGGCGTGGTCTACGCGCAGCGCAAGGACCGTACCGACATCGCCGGCAACGACGGCGGCTGGACCCGCAACCCCGACCCCAACGATCCCAACTGGTGGGGCAATGCCTGGGGCGGCAACATCGACCCCAACAACAACGGCGAGCTCGATCCCGAGGAATACGGCCTGATCGCGCCCGGCCAGTTCCGCGTCGGCTCGGTGCTCGAGGACAAGAAGCGGCGCGCGTTCTCGGGCAAGTTCGAGTGGCGGCCCAACGACAACGTCCGCATCGTCGTCGACGGCCTGAAGACCCGGCTCGATTCGCCGCAGGTGTCGTACCAGCAGTCCTACTACCCGTTGTTCGCGCCGGGACGCTGGTCGGACGTGGTGGTGCAGAACGGCATCGTCACCGGCTTCACGATGGCCAATCCCGACCCCGAGTTGCGCCTGAATCCCGAGCTTCTGAACCAGACCGAATACCGTGTCGTCGACACCGATCTCTACGGCGTCAACGGCGAATGGAAGGCCACTGACAACCTGACCTTCAATGCCGACCTCTACCGCTCGACGTCCAAGCGCTATTCGGGCGGCCAGGACACCTACGTCGTGCTGCGCATGAACCAGCCCAACGTCGCGCGCATTACCCTCGGTCCGCATGCGGTGCCCAACGTCAGCGCACAGTTCGACGACGGCCGCGACCTGATCACCGGCCTGGCCAACGGCCAGTTCACCGGCGCCGACTTCAACACCCACTACATGGAACTGCGCGGCGACAACATCGAGGACGAGATCACCGGCGGCGCGGTGTCGGGCAAGTTGTTCGTCGGCAACTGGGGCATCGACAACCTGCACTTCGGCATCAACAGCACCGACCGCAAGAAGTCGCGCGACCTCGTCAACAATACCCTCAACGCCGGCGCCGACTACTACTCGGGCGACAATGCGATCAATGTCGGCGACCTTGGCGGCAACGTGATCTCGCACACCTTCAACTTGCCGCACTTCATGGACGGCGTGGCCTCCAGTTTCCCGCGCAGCTTCCTGGCGTTCGACGTGCCCAACTACCTGGCGCAACTGGCGGCCTACAACGGAAACCTGCGCGCCGACGGTACACCGTACGACTATGCGCTGGCCGCCCCGGCCTGGAATCCGCTGGAGAGCTACCGCGTCAGCGAGAAGACCACCGCGTTCCACGTCCAGGCCGACCTGTCCGGCGACCGCTGGAATGCCGATGTCGGCGTGCGCTTCGTCAAGACCAAGACCCGCGCCAGCGCCTGGGATGCCAAGATTCTCAGCATCACCGAGAACGGTGCCTTCAACTACACCGCGCAGTACGCCCCGCCGACGCCGATCGAACAGGACGCCGACTACTCCTTCGTGCTGCCGTCGGGCAACTTCACCTGGCGCTTCACCGATGAGCTGCAGCTGCGCCTCGGCGCGGCCAAGACCATGGCGCGACCGCCGGTCGACAAGCTGGCGCCGACCAACACCACCGCCAGCGTGTCCTGGGGCGAGTTCACGCAGATCTACGGTGGCAACGTCGACCTGCAGCCGTACAGCGCCCGCCAGGGCGACGCCTCGCTGGAGTGGTATTTCACCGAGAACTCGATCGTCAACCTGGCCGTGTTCTACAAGCGCATCGAGAACCAGATCACCACCAGCTGGGAGCCGGGCCAGGATATCGGCGTACCGGGCTACCTGTTCAACATCATGCGTCCGATCAATGGCGATTACGCCAAGGTCCGAGGCATCGAGGCCGGCCTGCAGCATTTCTGGGACAGCGGCTTCGGCGTGCGCGCGCAGTACACGCGCAACTGGTCGCGCAGCTGGGTCGGCGACGAAGAGCGTCCGCTCGAGGGCATCGCCCCGGCGACGTACTCGCTTGGCCTGATGTACGAGAAGGGCCCGTGGTCGATCGGCGCGAATGCCGACCATACCGAAGGCTTCGTCACTGCGATCAACGTCATCGGCACCGGCTACAACGAACAGGCCGATGCGATCACCTGGCTGACGGCGCACGTCTCGTACAAGTTCAACGACATGTTCAGCATCAGCCTGGAAGGCCAGAACCTGCTCGACGACGAGCAGACCTACAGCCTCAACGGCAATCCGCTGCTGTCACAGGGCTACTACCGTTACGGCCGCTCGGTGAACCTGGGCCTGAGCCTGCGCTTCTAGCGCAGGCGCTTCAGGCGTGCGACTCACGGCAGCGTCCACCGGCGCTGCCGCCGCACGCCTGCAATGACTACGCGGTCGGATCGGGGAATGCCGCGCGTGCCTGCTCGATCGCGCGGACGCGTGCCTTGCGCAGGGCCTCGCCGATCTGCGGGCCGCTCAGTCCTGGCTGCAGCACATCGCGTGCACTGACCGCCATCGCGGCCTCATGCAGGGCCAGCAGCAGCCGTCGTTGCGGATAGTCGGCACTTTCGTTGCCCAGCCGCCCGCGCTTGTCGGCTTCGCAGGCCAGGGCCATCCTGGGGATGCGCTCGGGCTTGCGGAAACCATCGCAGCGGGCCAGCAGGTCGTGCACGGTCGAAGGCCGCAGTTCGGCCAGGCGATGGATGTTGAGGTGTTCGCGGCAGACCATCACCGCGAGGTCTCGATGCTCCAGAGGCACGCGCAGGCGTTCGCAGAGCGCCAGCAGCGGCTTGACGCCGGCATGCTCGTGGCCGATGTGCCGGGGCCACTCGTCTTCCGGCGTCAGCGCCTTGCCGAGGTCGTGGGTCAGCGCGGCGAAACCGATCCGCGCATCGCGCGGCGCCAGCCGGGCGGCCATGTCGCTGACCATTTCCTGGTGGCGGCCGGTGTCGATCTCGGGATGGTATTCCGCGCGCTGCGGCACGCCGTACAACGCGTCGATCTCGGGCAGGATGACCCGCAGCGCATCGGCTTCGCGCAGCGTGCGCAGGAAGGCCGACGGCCGGGGTTCGGCCAGCGCCTTGGACAGCTCCTGCCAGATGCGTTCGGGCACCAGGGCCGCGAGTTCGTCATCAGCGGCGATCCGCTGCATCAGCGCCAGGGTCTCCGGCGCGATCGTGAAGCCCAGCGGTGCCAGCCGCGCCATGAAACGCGCCGCGCGCAGCACGCGCAGTGGGTCCTCGACGAAGGCAGGCCCGACGTGGCGCAGCACGCGCGCCTCGATGTCGCGGACGCCGCCATGGGGATCAATCAGCCGGCCGTCGTCGTCGCGCGCGATCGCGTTGATCGTGAAGTCGCGGCGCAGCAGATCTTCTTCCAGCGTCACGCCGGGATCGGCATGCACGATGAACCCACGATACCCCGGCGCCGACTTGCGCTCGGTTCGCGCCAGCGCGTACTCCTCGCCGGACTGCGGATGCAGGAACACCGGGAAGTCGCGGCCCACCGGACGGAAACCGGCGGCCAGCATGCTGTCCGTGGTTTCGCCGACGACGACATGGTCGTTGTCACCCGGCGCCACCCCGAGCAGGGCATCGCGGACCGCACCGCCGACAAGATAGATCTTCATGCCGCGATGATGCCCGATCCGTCGCGGTTGGCGGGTGCCCGCGGCCGGCGTGCCTGCGGATCCATGCTGGTCGACGTTGCGGCCGGTATCGCGGCAGGCTCGGAAATCATGCGGATGCTGCGGGCGCAGGCACTGGCGCATGCTTGATGAAGCGCATCTGGCCATCGTCCTCGATGGCGTCCTCGATCCAGCCCAGGTGGCGGTAGAAGCCGTTGGCACGGACCTCCGGGTCGGCGTCGGTCAGCAGCCAGATGCGCGTGCAGCCGGTGGCGAACAACCAGTCCTCGGCGGCCGCCATCAGCGCGCGGCCGATACCGCGGCCTTCGTGGCCGCTGCGCATGAACATGCCGAACACCGTGGCCTGGCGTGCATCGGCCATCGAGAAACCGACCGCCTCGCCATCGACGTCGGCGATCCAGCCACGGCCGTCGCCATCGAGCATCGGCGGCAGTGTCTCGGGGGTGATGCCCAGCGTCGCCAGTTGCTGCATCGACAGGTGGTTCTCGCGCACGCCGGTGCGGACCTCGAACATCGCGGCGACATCGTCGGCGGTCGCGCGCCGGATCAGCGCGCGGCCGCCCTCGACGACCGCCACGCTCATGCCTTGCCGGCCGGGCAGATCAGCTTCTTGCGGGCGCTGCCTTCAATGCCGCGCATGCGGTCGCTGACCGGGACCGCGGCGCGGTACATGCGCCAGTCGTAGATCACGCTGAAGGCCAGGATGCGGGCGACGTAGTCGCGGGTTTCCTTGTAGCTGATGGTCTCGATCCAGAAGTCGGGATCCATTGCCGGGCGTTGCGCCTGCCAGCGGGCGGTCGGTGTCGGACCGGCGTTGTAGGCGGCGATCGCGATGTACGGGAAGCCGTACATGTCTTCCTTCTCGCGCAGGTAGGCGGTGCCCAGTGCGATGTTGGTATCGGGGTCGTACAGGCTGTCGGCGCCGCCCCAGGCCAGGCCCAGCCGGCGTGCGACGCCCTGCCCGGTGGTCGGCAGCACCTGCATCAGCCCGCGCGCATTGGCAGGCGAGCGCGCAAGCGGATTGAACACGCTCTCGGCACGGATCTCGGCGGCGATCCAGGCCGGGTCCAGGCGCTGCGCCCTGGCTTCACGCTGGATCGCCTCGGTGTGGTGCAACGGGAAGCGCAGGGTGTAGTAGCGGCTGTCGTCGGGATGTTTGTTGAGACCGAACACCGCACGGTCGAACCAGCCGTTGTCGATCGCGATCTCGACCGCGTAGCGGCGCTGGGTGTCGTCGAAACGATCGACGGCCTCGGCCCACTCGCGGGTCGCCCAGCCGCTGCGATCGATCCGGTACAGCGCCATCGCGCGCACCATGGCCGGATCGTTGGCGACCGCGTTGCGCGCGCCGGCGTTGGCGTCCAGCGCCAGCGGGCACAACTGGTAGGGCAGGTTGAGGCGATCGGCGGCGAGGAAGCCGTGGAAGTCGGACGCGGTCGCGGCGCGCTGGTACAGCGCCTGCGCGCTGACCTTGTCGCCGCCCAGCTCGGTGGTGCGTGCGGCGAACCAGGTCCAGCGCGAATCGTTGCGCTGCTTGTCGCCCATCTTGGCGATCGCGGCACGCGCGGCCGCCCAGTCCGAACGCGAGAGCGCCTCACGCACGCGCCATTCGTGCAGGCGGTCGTCGTAGGCCGATTCCGGCACGCGGTTCAACAGTCGCGCCGAGTCGGGTAGGTAGGAGGCCACCGTCCACAGCGCGGCCTGGTACAGCACGCGGCCGTTGTCGGCTTCGCTGAAACCGAGCGCGGGCGCATAGCGGGCCAGCTGCGCCTCGGCCGCCAGTGGGTCGGCCTTGGCCAGCCGCGCCAGTCCATGCGACGCCATCAACCGGCTGCGCTCGGTCTTCGGCCAGGCCAGCGCGCGTTCGCTGGGCGACTGCAGGAAGGCCGCGTAATCGGTGGCCAGTGCGCGCTGGTCGGCCGGCAGGCCGTTGGCGGCCGCGCGCATGACGATCGGATCCCACTCCGCCGCGGCCTGGTCGATGCGCTCCCAGCGCAGGGCTTCGGTCAACTCGCCGCGCGAGGCGAGGACCGCGAAGGGGCCATCGCATTCGCTGGGCAGGGGCTTGCCGCTGCCGCGCCAGATCGACTGCAGGTCGCGGGTCCACTGCGCATCGACACTGCCGCCACGCTGGCGCGCATCCAGCGTGATGCAGCGCAACGCGCTGTTGGTGGACGACGGTGATGCCGCGTTGCGGATCCCGGCCCAGTCCTGGCGCTTGTACAGCGCACGCAGCCATTCGGCGCGGAAGGTCTCGGCGACGGCCTGGCCCTGCCAGCGCTTCAGGAACGCCTCGGCCTGGGCCACGGGCAGGGTATCGAGGTTGCGGCGCAGGGTCGCGTATTCGATCCAGCCCTGCGCCGGGTGCTGGCCCGGGGCGACCGGTTGGCCGCGCTCCGCGGCCTGCAGGGCCTCGCGCAGCTGCAGGTCCGATGCCGGCGCGGTGGTCTGCGCATCGGCGGTGGCAACGCACAGCCACAGGGCTGCGACAGGTAGGATGTGCAGGCAGGATTTCAGCATGCGCGGACTATAACGGACCCCGCATGAATTCCCCCTCCGTGGGAGCGCGTTCCGGTTTTCGCCGCCTTGGCGACGACGATGGCGCGTGCTCCGAAGGCCGTTGACGGCCAGTGCAGGCTGCGGCCCAAAGGTATGACGCAATGATGGATGGTGTGTGGATGTTCCCGCTGCTCGGCGCCGTCGCTGGTGTGCTGGCCGGGCTGCTGGGCATTGGGGGTGGCCTGGTGCTGGTGACGTCGCTGGCGTGGCTGCTGCCACTGCATGGCATCCCCAAGGAGGCCGCGATGCATGCCGCGCTGGCCAGCTCGCTGGCGAGCATCGTGCTGACGGCCGCGTCGTCGGCACGTGCACACCATCGCCGCGGCAGCGTGTTGTGGCCGACGGTCGCGTGGATGGTGCCTGGCCTGCTCATCGGTGGCTGGATCGGCAGCCGCTTCGCGATCGCGTTGCCGGGCGACGTGCTGAAATGGTGCGTGGCGATCTACTGTTTCCTGATCGGCCTGCAGATGATCCTGAGCCGCACGCGCAGCGGGCCGGTCGTTGACGTGGTGCCCACTGGCGTTGGCATGAGTGCGGCCGGCACCGGCATCGGCGCGATGTCGGCGATCGTCGGCATCGGCGGCGGCAGCCTGACCGTGCCGCTGTTGATGTGGCGCGGCGTGCAGCCGGTGCGCGCGGTCGGCACCTCGTCGGCCTGCGGCATCTTCATCGGCATCGCCAGTGGCCTGGGCTATGCGCTGCAGGCCCCGCCGGGCGCGCTGCCCGCGCACGCGATCGGCTATGTCTACCTGCCCGCGGCGATCGGCGTGGCCATCGCCTCGATCCTCGCGGCGCCACTGGGCACGCGGCTTGCGCATGCGATCAGCGGACCGGCGCTGAAGAAGGTGTTCGCCTGCTTCATGTTCCTGGTCGGGTTCTCGTTGCTGTTCACCTAGGTCGGCGGTGCAGGTGGATCGCGGCTGTGGCCGCGATCCGACCACGCATGACGGATCGCCCCGTCATGCGTGTTGCCTGGATCAGAAGTTGACCAGGAACGCCAGACGCAGGCGGTCGAGCCAGTCGTTGGGCTGGTTGCTGCCGGCGTACAGCGCGCTGTACGGCTTGTAGTGGTACCAGTACGCGCTGATCATCGTCTTCGGCATCGGCACGTAATCCACGGTCAGGGCATGCAGGCGGTAGTTGGTACCGATGCCGATGTTGTCGTGCGAGAACGCGGCCAGCACGGCATCGTTCTGCGCCATCGAGTAGCCGTAGGTGAAGCGCCAGTCGCCCGGCGTGCTGGCCTTGCCGAAGACCAGGTCGGCGCCGTAGCCGGTATCGGCGTCGGTGCGCGCGCCCAGGTTGTGCACGTAGTCGACGAGCAGCTTCAGCGGCCATTGCGTACCGAAGCCGCCGTAAGTCACGCCCAGCGTGGCATTGGCGAGGCGATAGTCCGAGAGGTAGGTGCCGTCGGGATTGCGCAGGTTGCTGCGGAAGTCGCCGGCATCGGCACCGGCGATGCTGCCGAGGTCGTAGTGGTAATAGGCGCCGTAGGCGTCGAACTTCCAGTTGCCTTTGACCGGCGATTCGTAGCCGACCTGCCCGCCCAGCATCGTGCTGTCGGGGCCGGCGGCCTGCTCGTCGACGATGAAGGCGAGTGCATTGGCGCGGAACGTACCGCCATTGGCCAGCGGCGCCTTGTAGGTCGCGCCGATGCCCTGCGGATTGACGTCGCCATCCCAGATCAGGTCGGTGCGCACGAACGGCTGCGGCATCTTGCCGCCGTACAGCGTCAGCTTGTCGAAGTTGAACTGCACGTAGGCCATGTCGAGGCTGACGTCGAGATCGTCGAGCCAGTTCGACAGCTGCACGTCGGTGCTGTTGGGGTCGTCGCTGTCGCCGGTGGCCAGGCGCGCGCCGATGGTGATGCGATCGTTGACGGCAAAGGTCGCGCCGAGGCGGCCGCGCAACTGCATGCTGCCGCGGTTCTTGCCGTCGTCGTCGGACCAGTCGCCCTGGCCGCGCAGGCGCAGGTCGCCCGAGACCTTCAGGCGCGACGCGAGATCGCCACCGCCACCGGTGCTGGGCAACGGCGTGCCGGCGCTGGCCGGTGCAGGGACTGCGCGGCTGGCGGCCGGCATCGCAGCCGTCGACGCTGCGGGCGGAGCGGCCGCGGCGACGCCGCTCGCCGATGCGCCGGACACCTGCAACAGCGCATCCTCGAGACGCTGGATCCTGCGGTCGCGCTCGGCCTGTTCGGCCTTCAGGGCATCCAGTTCCGCACGCAACCCGGCGACGGTCTCCGGTGCAACATTCTGCGCGAAGGCAGCCGGCACGCCGGCAGCGCACAGGGCGATGGCGAGCATCGCCAGGCGTGGGCCGCGCAGGGCGGCACGGGCAGCGGTGGGGTGGATCTGGACCATGGAAGATTCCTTGCTGGGGCGCGACGAAGCAATGCGCGCTGGTGGAAAGCGGGACAGTGGAAGGACGGGGCGGTGGAAGGACAGGGCAGGCGTGGACGCCAGGCGCCGCGAAGCAAGACGCTGCGAGGCGACGCGGCGCAGAGCGTGCATGATCCGTGCTGACACCGCGCTGATGCATGTCATTGACGCATCACTGGGCGCGCGCGTTGACAGTCGGTCGCAGCGCGACAGGGGCCGTAGTGCCGGCATGGCGTGGGTCGGGCGGCCGGCGGGAACGCGAAACAGGGGCCCGCGAAGCACGGGCTCGTGAAGAGCGGACACGCGAAAAATTCGCGTTCCGCCACGCACGGGCCCTGTGGAAAGTCGGGCGTGATGAATACCGTGCCCGAGGGAGCGCGTCCTCAGTGAAAGAACTCGGCGACCGTGGCCGAACCGATGAAGGCGCCGGTCGCGGCGGTCAGCGACACCACCACGATGCGCCAGCCCAGGCGACGGAACATCGGCAGCTTGCGCGCCACCGCGAAGCCCGCCAGGGCCAGCACGGTGGTGGTGATGCTCATGAACTGCACCTGGTTGATCAGCTCGGCCACCCTGCCGGCCAGCGGCCAGGCGCCCTGCAGCGTCGACAGCGTGGCGAACACCGCCAGGAACAGCATCAGCGGCAGCTTGCGCACGACCTGCTTCAGCAGCAGGCCCAGCAGCACGATGCCGACCATGATGGCCACGCCCGGCAGGGTCTGCAGCGGTGCCACGCCATGCCCGATCCAGTTGCTGAGCACGATGCCCGCGACCATCAGCGCCAGCGCCAGCACGCCATCGGCGAACGTCGGCCGGTCATCGCCTTCGTCGAGCGTGGCGTTGGGGTCCAGGTCGGCCGTCGACGGCGCGCTGCGCGCGAGCGCGTTGCGGCCGAGGATCGGCTCGAGCTTGCCGTACAGCCAGTGGCAGGTCGGCAGGGTGATGTAAGCGGCGAAATAGAAGCCGACGACGCCTGCGATCAGGTTGGCGGCACCGGCGATCGCGGTCAGTTCGCGCGCCACGTCCGGCGACTGCCCGACGGTGATCGGCCCCAGCGCGGCGGCCATCATGCTGCCCGAACCGATGCCCGCGCCCATCGCCAGCGAACGCACGTCGAAGATGCCGAACGCCGCGACCACGCTGGCCAGCAACGAAATGAACACCGCGCCGAGCACGGTGCCGGTGATGTACTCGGCAAGTACGCCGCGGCCTTCGGGCGACTGCATGCCGTACTTCTGGCCGATGATGACCATCGCGGTTTCGCGACCGATCGAGAAGGTCGCGCCGACGGCTTCGCGCTTGATGCCCAGCAGCAGCGCCAGCGGCAGCGCCAGCACCACGGTGCCGAAGGCGTGGCCGAGTTCCTGGAACGCCAGCGCCCAGCCGACGGCGCGCAGCGCCTGCATGTTGGCGCCGGCCATCAACCCGAGCTTGACGATGAACAGCAGCAGCGCGATCGCCAGCAGGCGGTCGGCATAGCGTTGCAGCGGCAGGTCGAGTTGCAGCGGCGACGGCAGGCGGGCATGCCAGACCGCCAGCAGCGTGGTCAGCAGCAGCGCCACCAGCATCGGCAGGATCACGATCTGCGCGGACCACAGCGGGATCGCCATCGGCCCGATCCATTCGGTCAGCGCGGTGGCCGCCAGCACCACCAGCAACAGGAGCCCGACGCGGGCGGGGATGCCCCGCGACGCAGCGGCATGGGTTGGCACGGAAGCGGAATCGGACATGGTGGTGATCGCTCGGGAAGGTTCGCGATGGACTGGGCGTCGATTGCGTGACGATGCGCGACGTCGGCGTGGCGTCAGCTGGCGCCGGGCGGTGGAGATTTCGGTTCGCCTGCGGTGAACCAGTCGTCCGCGGCGATTTCGTGGATCAGCACGCGCACGGCGGTCGCCGGGACGCCGAGGTGCTCCACGGCGGCGGCGGTGACGGCACGCGCGAACGCGGCCTTCTGCTGCTGGCTGCGGCCGGCGAGGATGTTGGCGTGCACGATCGGCATGGCGGTGTGTCCTGTGTGCGGTGACGTATTGGCGCAGGTGTTCGAGCGGGTGTCCGTGCAGCGATCTGTGGCTTGCGCGTGGAGAGTCGACGGCAGCGCTCAGGCCTCGACGTGGAAGCCGCAGCGTCCCAGCGCTTCCATCTCCAGCGAGACGAAACTATCGGGTACCAGCGCGCTGGCGGCGGTCGCGCCACCGGCCAGCACGATGTCGCCCGGCTGCAGCGTTTCACCGGCCTCGGCAATGACACGTGCGGCCGACACCAGCGAGCGCAGCGGATGGCCCAGGATCGCGGCGGTCGATCCAAACGCCTGCGGCCGGCCATTGAACGCCATCACCAGGCCGAGGTTGGCGATGTCGAGGTCGGGCCGCCGCCAGGGGCCGACGACGAAGCCCGATGACGAACTGTTGTCGGCGACGACGTCGGTCAGCGAGAAGCGGAAATCCTGGTAGCGCGAGTCGATGATTTCCAATGCGGGCGCGACTGCCTCGACCGCGGCCAGCGCCTGGGGAAGGGTGACCCGGCCGCTGAGCGGACGCGAGATCAGGAACGCGATCTCCGGCTCGACGCGCGGATGCACGTAGTCGGCGATCGAGACGCTGCCGCCGTCCTCGACCAGCATGCCCGAGGTCAGCCGGCCCCAGATCAGGTCCGACACGCCCATCTGCACCATCTTGGCGCGGCTGGTGAAGCCCATCTTGATGCCGACGCGGGTCTCGCCGCGGGCCAGGCGTCGCGCGATGCTCTCGCGCTGCACGGCATAGGCCTCGTCGAGCGTGATCGGGTCTTCGAGTTGCGGCGTGGCGGTGGCGTTGAACGCAGCCGAATCCAGGCGTTCGGCCAGCGTTGCGACGCGGGCGGTGCTTGCGGTGCTCATGCGGTGGCGGCCTTTTGCTTGCGTTGTTCGAGCAGGTCGAGGGCGACGTCGACGATCATGTCTTCCTGGCCACCCACCATGCGGCGCGCACCCAGTTCGATCAGGATCGTGCGCACGTCCAGGCCGTAGTCGGCGGCGGCCTTCTCGGCGTGGCGCAGGAAGCTGGAATAGACGCCTGCATAGCCCAGGCTCAGGGTTTCGCGATCAACGCGGACCGGGCGGTCCTGCAGGGGTCGTACCAGGTCTTCGGCGGCATCCATCAGCTGGAACAGGTCGCAGCCGTGGTTCCAGCCCATGCGCTCGGCGGCGGCAATGAAGACTTCCAGCGGCGCATTGCCGGCGCCCGCGCCCATGCCGGCCAGCGATGCATCGACGCGGGTCACGCCGTTCTCGACCGCGACGATCGAGTTGGCCACGCCCAGCGACAGGTTGTGGTGGGCATGGATGCCGATCTGCGTCTCCGGCTTGAGGACTTCGCGCAGGGCACGCACGCGGTCGCGCGCGCCGTCCATGGTCAGCGCGCCACCCGAATCGGTGACGTAGACGCAATAGGCGCCGTAGCTTTCCATCTTCAGCGCCTGCTCGGCCAGCGCGGCCGGCGGGATCATGTGGCTCATCATCAGGAAGCCGGCGACATCGATGTCCAGCCGCCGCGCCTCCTCGATGTGCTGGCGGGCGACGTCGGCCTCGGTGCAGTGCGTGGCCACGCGCACCGAGCGCACACCGGCCTGCACCGACTCGCGCAGTTCATGCACGGTGCCGATGCCGGGCAGCAGCAGGGTGGTGACCTTGGCCTGGGTCACGCTGTCGGCGACCGCGGCGATCCATTCAAGGTCGGTATGGCGACCGAAACCGTAATTGAAGCTGGAACCGGCAAGGCCGTCGCCATGCGCGACTTCGATCGCGGCGACGCCGGCGGCGTCGAGCGCGCGCGTGATCGCACGCACGTGGTCGAGTCCGTACTGGTGGCGGATCGCATGCATGCCATCGCGCAGCGTCACGTCCTGGATGTACAGCCTGGGCTGGCGTTCGGTGCTCATGCGGCGACCTCCGGGGTGCGGGCCTGCGACAGTTCGACCATGCGCTCGGCCGCCGCGATCGCGGCCGACGTCATGATGTCGAGGTTGCCGGCATAGGCCGGCAGGTAATGGCCGGCGCCTTCGACTTCGAGGAATACGCTGACTTTAAGGCCGGCGCTGACCTTGAATCCGGCGCTGGCCGGCCCTGACGGGCCATGGGGATCGCGCAGGATCGCCGCGCAGGCGCTGGCGTCGAGCGCTTCGAACTGCACGTCCTGCTTGAGCCGGTAGCCGGGCACATAGGCGGCGACGGCCGCGACCATGGCCTGCACAGATGCGCGGATCGCATCGGTGTCGCCGCCTTCGGTCAGGCAGTACACGGTGTCGCGCATCATCAACGGCGGCTCGGCCGGATTGAGCACGATGATCGCCTTGCCCTTGTGCGCGCCACCGACGGTCTCCAGCGCACGCGAGGTGGTCTCGGTGAACTCGTCGATGTTGGCGCGGGTCCCGGGACCGGCGGACTTGGATGCGATCGACGCGACGATCTCGGCGTAGCGCACCGGTGCGACTCGCGACACCGCGGCCACGATCGGGATCGTCGCCTGGCCGCCGCAGGTGACCATGTTGAGGTTGGGCGCATCCAGATGCTGGTCGAGGTTGACCGCCGGCACCGCATACGGACCGACCGCGGCCGGCGTCAGGTCGATGACGCGCTTGCCGTCGGCCTGCAGCACCTGTGCGTGATAGAGGTGCGCGCTGGCCGAGGTGGCATCGAAGACGATGCCGATGTCGGCGTATTCCGGCATCGCGCGCAGGCCTTCCAGGCCCTCATGCGTGGTCGCCACGCCGAGTCGGCGTGCGCGCGCCAGGCCATCGGAGTCGGCATCGACGCCGACCAGGGCGACGATCTGCAGCTGGCGGCCATGCCGCAGCAGCTTGATCATCAGGTCGGTGCCGATGTTGCCCGAGCCGATGATCGCCACCTTGGTCCTGCCGGGCGGGATCGCCGTCGCGGCGTCGTGCTGTGTGCTGATCGCGCTCATCGCGTCACTCCTTCGAGAAAGTGGCGCTGACCCGGCCGAGGCCGGAGATGCGCGCTTCGAACACGTCGCCGGCCACGACCGGCACCATCGGGCCAAGCGCACCCGACAACACGATGTCGCCGGCCCGCAGCGGACGGCCGATCCGCGCGACGGTGCGCGCCAGCCAGACCACCGCGTTGAGCGGATTGCCCAGGCAGGCCGCGCCGCAGCCGACGGACACCGGCTCACCGGCGCGTTCCAGGCTCATGCCGCACAGCGACAGGTCGAAGGCGTCGACCTTCTTCGGCGAGCCGCCCAGCACGTACAGCCCGGACGAGGCGTTGTCGGCGATGGTGTCGAGGATACTGATCTTCCAGTCGCGCACGCGGCTGTCGACAATCTCGATTGCCGGCAGCGCGTAGCCGATCGCATTGAGCACGTGCGCCAGCGTCGGGCGCTCGATGTCGAGGTCGCGCTCGATGACGAAGGCGATCTCGGCCTCGACCTTGGGCTGGATCAGCCGAGACAGCGGTACCTGCTGGCCGTCGCCGTATTCCATGTCGTCGAACAGCATGCCGAAGTCGGGCTGGTCGACGCCGAGCTGGGTCTGCACCGCGACCGAGGTCAGGCCGATCTTGCGACCGACCACGCGGCGGCCGCTGGCCTCGGCGGCATCGGTCAGCCGCGACTGCACCGCGTAAGCGGCCTCGATGCCGTGGGGCGACAGCAGGTCCTTGACCGGATCGCAGGACGTGCGCGTGGTCGCGGCCTCGCCGAGCAGGCGCGCGGCCTCGACGACGGCACGCTCGAAGCCAGCAGGCTCGAAGCCAGCAGGCTGCTGGCGCAGATCAGAGCTTGATGCAGACATTGCGCAACTCCGTATAGAACTCGAGGCCATGGACGCCGCCTTCGCGGCCGATGCCCGACTGCTTGGCGCCGCCGAACGCGGTGCGCAGGTCGCGCAGGAACCAGCAGTTGACCCAGGCGATGCCGACTTCGATCGCGGCGGCGACGCGATGCGCGCGCGGCAGGTTCTGCGTCCAGATCGTCGTCGCCAGGCCGTAGGGCGTGGCATTGGCCAGCGCGATGACCTCGTCCTCGCGGTCGAACGGCGCGATGTGGCAGCACGGTCCGAAGATTTCCTCGGCGATCACCGACGACGATTCCGGCAGGCCGGTCCAGATCGTCGGCTGTACCCAGTAACCGCCCGCCAGCGCGTCCGGCAGCGATGGCACGCCGCCGCCGGTGACGACGGTGGCGCCTTCGTCGCGGGCGCGCTTGTAGTACGACAACACCTTGGCGTGGTGCTCGGCGCTGATGACCGGGCCGAAGCTGGTGGCATGGTCGTTGGGATCGCCCGGCACCAGCGCTTCGGCGGCCTGCTTCAGGCGCGCGACGAAGGTGTCGAAGATCGGGCGTTCGACATAGACGCGCTCGGTGCCCAGGCAGACCTGCCCGCTGTTGAGGAAGGCCGAGCGCGCGATGCCGGCGACCGCGGCGTCGAGGTCGCAGTCGGCGAACACGATGCCGGCGTTCTTGCCGCCGAGTTCGAACGACACCGGGCGCACGCCGACCGCGGCGGCCTTCATGATCGCGGTGCCGGTGCGGGTCTCGCCGGTGAAGGTGATCGCGTCGACGTTGGGGTGTTCGGTCAGGTACTGGCCGGCACTGTCGGGGCCGAAGCCGTGGACGACGTTGAACACGCCATCGGGTACGCCGGCATCGCGGATCACCTCGGCCAGCAGCGCGGTCGTCGACGGCGTGTCCTCGGACGGCTTGACGATGACGGTGTTGCCGAAGGCCAATGCCGGCGCGACCTTCCAGGTCATCAGCAGCAGGGGAAGGTTCCACGGGCAGATCACCGCGATGACGCCGCGTGGCGTGCGCAGGCCGTAGTTCAGCGCGCCCAGGCCGTCGGGCGTGGGCGTGCGGAAGCTTTCGGTCGAGGTGTTGGCGATCTGGTCGGCGAAGACGTCGAAGTTGGCCGCGCCGCGCGGGATGTCGAGATGGCTGGCCAGTTCGTAGGGCTTGCCGGTGTCGCGCATTTCGGCGGCGAGGAATTCGTCGAAGCGCGCGCGTACGCCGTCGGCGATCCGGCGCAGTGCGGCCGCGCGCTGCGCATCGGTGAAGGCCGACCACGGGCCGCGCAGCGCGCGACGCGCGGCGGCGACGGCCTGGTCGACGACCGCGGCATCGGCTTCATGCACCAGGGTCGCGACCGCGCCGGTCGCGGGATCGTGGTTGTTGAACAGCGGGCGCGACGATGCCACCGGCTGTCCATCGATGAAGTGGGTGATGACGGGAAGGCTGGGATCGGTCGCTGCAGCGTGGGTCATGGGTGTCCGTGCCGGTGGCGGGTGCGGGAGGCGGAAATAGCGAAATTCGTGGCTCGTCGCCATCCAGGCAGCCGAGCGAGGCGGCCAGTTTTGAATAAAAAGTCGAAATTAGTCAAATCTTTTTCCGGTTTTCTGCAGATCTCCCGGCTCCTGTGGGTTCAAATATCGAAATTATAATTGACAGCGCCGGAACGATCTGGTCCTATTCCAACGTCGCAAACCCTGCCTGCCGAGACCGACCCACGTCATGCCCGTCCTGCCTGCCATCCCCGCGCCCGTCCAGACCCTCGCCCCCGTGATGACCGCCTGGCGCCAGCAGATCCATGCCTGGCCTGAGCTGGGTTTCGAGGAGTTCAAGACCTCGGCGCTGGTCATCGACGTGCTGCAGTCGCTGGGACTCGAGGTGCATTCGGGCCTGGGCGGCACCGGCGTGGTCGCGGTCATCGACAGCGGCAAGCCGGGCCTGAGCATCGGCCTGCGTGCGGACATGGACGCGCTGCCGATGGACGAGCACAACGACCTGCCGTTCCGTTCGCAGCGCGCCGGCGTCGCGCATACCTGCGGGCACGACGGCCACACCTCGGCCCTGCTGGGCACGGCGCAATATCTGACAGCGCACCCGCCCGCCAGCGGTCGCGTGGTGCTGATCTTCCAGCCCGCCGAAGAGGGCGGGCGCGGCGCGATCAAGATGGTCGAGGACGGCCTGTTCACGCGCTGGCCCTGCGACGAGGTCTACGCCTTCCACAACATGCCGGCACTGAAGACCGGCGAAGCCAGCGTGCGCAGCGGCGCCACCCTGCAGTCGCTGGCGGTGTTCGAGATCGAGATCGAAGGGGTCGGCGGCCATGCCGCGGCACCGCACCGCGCCAATGATCCGTTGCAGGTCGCCGCGCGGCTGGCGGTGGAGATCAGCGCGATCGTCGGCCGCCACATCGATCCGATGGAGGCCGCGCTGATCAATGTCGGCAAGCTGCAGGCCGGCACCACCCACAACATCATTCCGGCGACCGCATCGCTCAGCGGCACCATCCGCTCGCTGTCCCGCGACGTGCACGACGAGCTGCTCAAGCGCCTGCGCGCGCTGTGCGAAGGCCAGGCGCAGATCTCCGGCTGCCGCATCCAGCTCGAGATCCCGCACTCGTGCCCGCCGTGCGTCAATGCGCCCGAGCAGGCCGCGCTGGCCGCCGAGGCCTTGGGTGACGTGCTGGGCGCCGACAACGTCAAGACCGACATGCGCGCGTATCCGTTCTCCGACGACTTCTCCTACATGCTCGACCAGTGGCCCGGTGCCTATCTGTTCCTGGGCATGGACAGTGCGATGTGCCACCACCCGACCTTCCGTTTCGACGACCAGCTGCTGCCCGTCGCCGCGAGCGTGTTCGCGGGCATCGTGCAGCGCCGCCTGGGTTAGACCGGCCTGCAACAGAACGAGCGCCTTCCACCTGCCGCCCACACTCCGCGGAGCTTGCGATGACCATCACCATCGAGCAGTTGCGATACGTCCACCTGGGAAGTCGCGATCCCGGAGCCGCTGCCGCCCAGGCCATCGCGCTGCTGGGCCTGCAGGAGTCCTGGCGCAGCGATGGCGAGGTTGCCCTGCGCAGCGATGCGCGGGCCTGCACGCTGGCCTATGCGCAGGCGCCGCTGTCGCGGCAGTCGATCGGCCTGGAAGTGCGCGATACCGAGACACTGGCGCGTGCGGTGCTGGCGCTCGAAGCGCAAGGCATCAGCGCCCGGCGCGATGACGCGCTGGCGGCACGGCGCCAGGTCAAGGAGCTGCTTGCGTTCACCACCCCGGGCGGCCTGTCCATCGAACTGGTTGTGCGCCCGCTGCACAAGGGCTGGCGTTTCCATGCCAGTCGCGACAGCGGTATGACCGGCCTGTCCGCCGTCGCGATCCGCACGCCGCAGATCGCGCGCGACGAAGCGCTGTGGCGCGACGTGTTCGGCCTGCGCATCGCCGACTGGATCGGCGACGCGGTGTACCTGGGCCTGGATTCGGCCGTGGATCGCGCGCACCACCGGCTGTCGCTGCACCCCTCCAGTGGATCGGGCGTGCTGGCGGTCGAGTTCGGCGTCGAATCCTGCGACAAGGTCATGCAGCAGTTCTACCTGCTGCGCGACCAGGGCCTGCCGGTCCGCCACGGGCCGGGCCGCCGGCCGACGTCGGAGCAGGTGTTCCTGACCTTCGAGGGTCCCGACGACGTGCTCTACAGCGTCGTCGCCGAAGGCCGCACGTTGGGCCAGGACGATCGCCCGCGCCAGTTCGCTGCCGTGCCCGAGGCGTACTGCGGCTGGGGCAGCGACTGCAGCATTCCCGAATACCTGTCGCAGGCCGATGGCACGCAGCGCAGCACGCGCGCACGTCCGCAACTGCGTGAGGTCGGCAAGCCGTGATCACCCTGCGCGACGTCTGCTATGTGCGGCTGGGCACGCGCGACCTCGCGGGCGCGACGCGTTACGCCACCGACATCCTCGGGCTTGAAGTCAGCGAGCGCAGCGGCAACGCGGTGTATTTCCGCTCCGACCAGCGCGAGCACACGCTGTGCTACCTCGACGGCGATCCGGCCGACCAGGTCATCGCCTTCGAAGTCGACACCCGCGCCGAACTCGATGCCGCCGCCACCCAGCTCGAGGCGATCGGGCATCCGGTGCACGTCGGTACCACCGTCGAAGCCGACCTGCGCAAGGTGCGTGCGTTCATCGCCTTCCGCGATCCCACCGGCAACCGCATCGAGCTCGCCTGGCGTCCCGCGATCGGCGGCCGTCGCTACCAGGCCACGCGCGACGCCGGCATCACCGGCTTCAGCCATGTCGGCCTGTGCACGACCGATGCGGTCCGCGACGAGCGCTTCTGGACCACGATCTGCAACGCCAAGGTCAGCGATCGCATCGGCGACGCGCCGTTGCTGCGCATCGACGAGATCCACCACAAGATCGCACTGTTCCCGACCGACCGTGCCGGCATCCAGCACATCAACCACCAGGTCGCCAGCACCGACGACGTCCAGCGCTCGTACAACTTCATCCGCGAGCGCGGCATCCCGGTGGTGTTCGGTCCCGGCAAGCATCCAACGTCGTCGGCGCGCTTCCTGTATTTCGAAGGGCCCGAAGGCATGGTGTTCGAGTATTCCTCGGGCGTGTGCAGCATCGCCGACGAACTGTTGTACCGCGAGCGCCAGTTCGAGTTCGGCCCGAAAGGCTTCTGCGAATGGGGCGCGCGACCCGACATCCGCGAGTTCCGCGAATGAGCCGTCCGCTGACCGATCCGGTCGCGACACAGGCCGCGACCGATGCCGGTGCGGCCGTCCCGCCGATCGCCAGCATCGCGCAACAGCAGACCGTGCGCATCGCCGCGCGCGCGCTGGGCCGGCATGGCCTGGTGCATGCCTACGGGCATTGCAGCCTGCGCCTGGATGCCGGGCATTTCCTGGTCGGCCCGTCGGTGCCGCTGGGACTGACGAAGCCGGGCGATGCCTGCCAGGTGGTGCCCCTGGCAGGACCGCTGCCCGAAGGCGTGCTGCCGGAAGTACGCATCCATCGCGAGATCTATCGTGCGCGGCCGCAGGTCGGCGGCATTGCGCGCGTGCAGTCGCCCAAGCTGATGAGCCTGAGCGTGCTCGGCCAGACGCCGGTGGCGCGCCATGGCTTCGGCAGTTATTTCCATCCGCAGCCGCCGCTGTGGGACGACCCGCTGCTGGTGCGCAGCGACCCGCAGGCGGTGGCGCTGGCGACCCGGCTCGGCGATGCGCGCGCGATCGTCATGCGCGGCAATGGCGCGGTGCTTGCCGGCGATTCGCTGGAGATGGCAGTGGTGCTGGCCTGGTATCTCGAGGACGCCGCGCGCGTCGAGCTCGATTGCCTGGCCGCTGCCGGCGCCGCGACGGCGACCCGCTTCACTGATGCGCAGTCGGACGCACGCGCGGTCTGGGCCGGTCGCCTGCTCGAACGCATGTGGGACTACCTGACGCATGGCGATCCGGAGCATGCCGATCGCGAGCACTGCGCACGCGCGCCGTCCGATCAGGCGCAGGCGCCATCGATCGATATCGCGTCGCGTCCCCCGTCCTGATCTCCAGCCAGCGACGTGCCGATGGCGCCGCCCATCGTTGCGTGGCCAGCCAATCCTCCTGTCATCCCTCCCCTTGCCCTCAAAGGAAGACCGAACATGCGCTTCAAGCCCCTTGCCCTGAACCTGACGCTGCTGGCCGCACTGGGCCTGGCCGGCCAGGCCGCCGCGGCCGATACCTGCGCCTCGACCGATGACGCCAAGGTGATCCAGCATTACTACGGCAAGGTCCGCCCGGGCGCGCCGCCACCGGCCGTCAGCCGCCTGTTCCGCATGCCCGAAGCGACCGTCGCCAGTGCCCTGCACGCCGACCAGGCTTATGGCGTGCGGTCCAACCGCGTGTTCTTCGACCAGGTCTGGAAGTCGGTCGATGCCTGGGGCGCGGACACCAGGATCGGCATCGTCTTCACCTCCGGAGGCATGCATGCCTGGAACTTCCCGAGCACGGTGCCGCAGACGCAGTCGACGAGCTCGCTGATCTGGTACGACATGTATGCCGACGAAGGCGCAGGCGTGCATGGCCACATCACCCCGCAGGAAGTCGACCAGATCTGGACGATGCAGATCCCGACCGCGCGTCCGGACCGTTTCACACGGATCCTCGCGTTCTACGGCAAGGACGGCAACCTGATCGTCGGGCTGTACGTGTCGGAAGGCGTCAAGGATTTCGATCCCAAGGCCGTGGAAGGCTTCGAGCGCACGCGTGAGCTGCTGAAGACGCATCCGCGCATCTGCAGCCTGTCGTAAGGCTGGGGCGGTGAGGAGGCGGGGGCGAGCCGGCGAGTGAGTCGGCGGGCGCGAATGACGGTGGTGAATGGCGGGTCGAGACCCGCCCTACGTCCAGGTGGCGCGGGTGGGCACGACCGCGCCTTTCGCCATCGACGCGTCGGTCTTTGGGTTACGCCGCGTCGCTGGAAAACGCCTGCATCTTCGACATCGCATTGCGCACCGCATCGTAGGTGCGCATCAGGTGGTCCTGCGTGAGCCGGCACGCGCGCACGGCGTTGCGTTCGATCGCGGCTTCGAAGATCGCGACATGCTCGTCGTGCACGAAGCGGCGGCCGTGCGAGTAATTCAACGACACCCGACGGTAGCGCTCGGCCTGGTGGTAAAGCAGCTCCTGCAGCTTGCTGAGCCACGGCGAATCGCAGGCGGCGATCAAGGACGTATGGAACGCGTGGTTGCGCGATTCCCATTGATCCATCATCTCCTGCGCAACCGGCTGCTCGGCGCCCGGCAGGACTTCCTCGACGTCGCTGAGGGCATCGAACGCTGCACGGACGCCCTGTTCCCAGGCGTCGTCGCCATTCTCGATCGACAGGCGCAGCGCTTCGGTCTCGACCAGGGTGCGCACGCGCGAGATATCGTCGAGCTCTTCCAGCGACAAGGGCGCCACCCAGAACCCGCGCTGTTCCTCGGTGTTCACCAGCTGGTCGCCGACCAGCCGCGCCAGCGCCTCGCGCAGCGGCGACATGCCGATCTGGTACTGCTGCACCAGGGATTCGAGCTTGAGCTTGCTGCCGGGCACCAGGCGTCCGGCGACAATGTCATGGCGGATGCGCTGGTAGGCCTGGCTGGCGAGCGTACGGGAAGAAGCAACGAGGGCGGGCTGGCTCATCGCGACAGGATGCGCGGGCTAATTTCGAAAATCAATCGTTCGCCAAACCCTGCGGCAGTGCAGCATCGGAGGGCCCTTTCCGGGCTCTGATGCCCGATGTTGCGGCGCGCAATTCTCTGAAAATTATCGATTTAATGCGGCCTCTTGGGACTGAACAACGGGCCATCGGCAAAATTTGTTCAGAAAATATCGTAATTTCTTGACAACCGATCGGAATCTCTGCTCATATCGGATCAACATTCAGCCGTCGTGACAGGGGTGTCGCGGGCTGCAGGCCGATCCTTGGCCACACCTCCACGTAGCCGATTCATCGAAATCACCAGCCAGTCGGGGAACACCATGAGCAAGCGCGCACGATGTCTGAAAGGGGTAGCGGGGGGCGTCAGCCTGCTCGCGTTGAGCATTTCCGGCGTGCTGCACGCCCAGCAGCAGGAGGCGCAGTCCACGGTGGGCCAGACCCTGGACACCATCGTCGTCACCGGCACCAACATCCGCGGCGCCGAGCCGGCCGGCAACAGCGTGCTGGTCATCAATGCCGAGCAGATCAAGGAAAGCGGCAAGGCCACGATCGGCGAGTACCTGCGTGAACTGCCGGCCAACTTCGCCGGCGGCGTCGGCATGAGCGACAACATCCAGGGCCAGGACAGCAGCGTGGCCGGCTCCAACATGACCGGCGGCCAGGGCGTGAACCTGCGCGGCCTGGGCGCGTTGTCGACGCTGGTCCTGGTCAACGGGCGCCGCGTCGCGGCGGCCGGCCAGTACGGCGACTTCGTCGATATTTCCAGCATCCCGACCAATGCGGTCTCGCACATCGAAGTGCTGCTCGATGGCGCCTCGGCCGTCTACGGTTCCGACGCGGTCGGCGGCGTGGTCAACATCCTGCTCAAGCGCAGCGACGACGGCGCGCACACCACGTTGCGGGTCGGCAGCACCAGCCAGGGCGGCGGCGAGCAGGTCCAGGTCGGGCAGACCTGGGGCACGCGCTGGGACGGCGGCGGCATGATCCTGGGCTACGAGTACAACCGCCAGAAGAACGTGCTCGCCAACGATCGCGAGGTCTATCGCGACGGTGCCGACCTCAGCAGTCAGGGCGGCGTGAACTGGCGTCGCTTCGGCGCGCGCTCCGGCGCTGCCGCCAACCTGTTCGCCGGGACCGCGACCGGTTCGGGCAACGTCGTCTACAGCGTGCCCGGCGGCGCCGGCACCGGCCTCACCGTGGGCAGCCTGGTGCCGGTCAGCAATGGCGTGGGCAACACCCACGATGCCTGGAACATGGTCGACATCCTGCCGGAGATGGAGCGCCACAGCGCCTTCCTCGGCTTCGAGCAGCGCGTGGGCGACTCCACGGAGCTCTACGGCGACCTGCGTTACACGCAGCGCCGCGGCAGCTACAACCAGGGCTACCAGGCGCTGTACGGCACGCTCGGCCCCGGCAATCCCTATCTGATCCCCGGCGTGGCCAACAACTACGGCGTGCTGATCGACGACCGCCCGCTGCAGCGCGAGGTCGGCGCCGACAGCCTGGCCGCGATGGTCGGTGCCGGCTTCGAACTGGGTGGCAGCTGGCGCGGTGAGGCCACGCTGTCGTACAGCCGCGAAAAGCAGTTCCGCAATTCCGATGTCCAGCGTAATGCCAACATCTACGACTACCTGGCCGGTCCCGGCGGCTCGCGCGTGCAGGCGCCGACGTCGATCCAGTGCAGCCAGGGCCTGGCCGGCAACGCTTCGGCCGCGGCCCAGGCCTACTGCGCCGGCCTGAACTACCAGGCCTTCAATCCCTATACGACCAACCCGCTGTCCGAGCAGGTGCTGTCGCAGCTGATCGGCTACGAGAACCTCGAGTTCACCTCGTGGCTGGCGCAGGCGAGCTTCAAGGTCGACGGCGACCTGTTCGAGATGTCCGGCGGTACCGCCAAGCTCGCGGCCGGCGTCGACTACCGTCGCGAGAACATCGGCGGCAACCTCGACTTCAACTGGCGCTCGACCTCGAACCAGCAGGAAACCTTCGGCACCACCGAGCGCGATGTCGGCGCGGTGTTCGCCGAGCTGGCGTTCCCGCTGATCGGCAAGGACAACCAGTCCGCGTTCGCCAAGAAGCTCGACGTCTCGGTCGCCGGCCGCTACGAGCGCAGCAACGGCATGGGCGATTTCTCGACCTTCAATCCCAAGGTCGGCATCGACTTCAAGCCGACCGACAGCCTGACCCTGCGCGGCAGCTGGGGCACCTCGTTCCACGCCCCGCCGATGCGCTACGCCTACAACGGCGTGCAGCCGATCACCGGCGGCAACGGCGCGTTCATGCGTGCCGACCTCTACCGCGCGCCGTGCGACACCACCTTGGTCCCGCTCAACGGCGTGCTGCCAGCGACGGCAGGCGGTTGTACCTTCACCGCGATCGTGGTCTCCGGCGGCGCCGGTCCGACCCTGCGTCCGGAAGAGGCGACCACCTGGACCTTCGGCTTCGACTGGAAGCCCGAATGGGCGCCCGGCCTGCGCGTGGGCGCCAGCTACTTCAATCTCAAGATCGACGACCGCATCGTCCGCATCCAGTCCGGCCAACTCGGCGGCATCCTGCAGCAGCTGTTCGCCACCGGCACCACGCCGTACATCGACAGCCTGGAGATCAATCCGTCGGTCGCGCGCGTGCAGGACCTGATCGACAACGATCCCCGCTACCTCGGCCAGCTCGGTTCCGGTGCGGTGCAGAGTGCGTCGCAGGTCGCGATGATCGTCAACGCGACCCAGCTCAACCTGGCCTCGCTGCGGATGGATGGCATCGACTTCAACGCCAGCTACGCCTTCGACACCGACGGCGCGGGCTCGCTCGAGTTCTTCACCCGCGGCACGCTGCTGAAGTCGTACGAGATCGAAGCGACCCCGGGTTCGGGCTACGTCGACCGCCTTGGCAAGTACAGCCCGGCCGATGGCGCAAGCCCGGTGCCGCTGCGTTCGATGCAGGGCATCAAGTGGCGCTACGGCAACCTCGATGCGTCGCTGACGATGAACTACGTCGACGACTACGAATGCAGCTCGGGCTGCTTCGTGCCCAACGCGCTCGGCCAGCCGGTGGCATCGGCGAACCCGGTGCGGGTCAAGGCCTGGAAGACCTTCGATTTCAACATCGGCTACGACCTGTCCGGCATCGGCGGCTTCTTCAACGACTCGCGCGTGAACTTCACCGCGGTCAACTTCACCGATGGCAACCCGCCGTTCTTCGACAGCGGCACGACGGCGGTGGTCGATACGCTGCCCGATCCCTACGATCCGGCCAACGCGACCGTGATGGGCCGCACCCTGGTGCTGGCGTTCGACAAGCGCTGGTAATGTCCACCCTGCGCGGACCGGCACCGCCGGTTCCGCGCGGGTGATGTCCCGTGTGGTGGGCGACGACATGCGTTGTCGACGACATGACCCGCCTGCCCGGATCGCGGTCCGTGGCAGGCATTGCCGGAGTTCCATGATGCGAATCGCCTGCTGGCTGCGGCCGGCCCTGCTTTCGATGCTGTTGGTGTTGTCCGGGTTGTCGCCTGCCCTGGCCACCATGCAGTCGCCGTCACCCCAGGCGCACGCTGGCGCATCCGCCGGCACGCATGCCGGCACGCCGTTCTCGTTACCGCGCTCCGAGCAACGCCTGGTCACGTCCAGCCACAATGGCCTCGAATACCTGGTGATGGTGGCCTGGCCCGACCAGCCGCCTCCCGCCAGCGGCTACCGCGTGCTGTACGTGCTCGACGCCAATGCGATGTTCCTGACCGCCGTCGATACCCTGCGCTCCTACCTGCGCCGTACCGATGTCGGCGAGGACGTGCGCACCGTGGTCGTCGGCATCGGTTATCCGCCGGGGGCCGACATCCCCGCGCGCCGCACCTGGGACCTGACGCCGGTCGTCGACGAACCGCGTGCGAAATCGCCGACCGGTGGCGCCGAAGCGTTCCTCGCGTTCATCGAGGACGAGGTCAAGCCGCAGATCGAGCGCGACTACCGCATCGACCGCAAGCGACAGACGCTGATGGGCCATTCGCTGGCCGGCATGTTCACCGCGCGTGCGCTGACCCGGCGGCCGGACGCGTTCGAGAGTTTCATCGCGATCAGCCCTTCATTCTGGTTTGGCGGGCATGCGCTCAGCGGCGAGATCGAGACCTTCGCGCGCAACCGCAAACCGACCGACACGCCGGTCCGCGTGCTGCTGATGGCAGGCCAATACGAAGAAGCCCTGCGGCCGACGGCCTGGGCCGAAGACCCCGAGCGTGCCGCGCGCGCCGATGCCGACCTCGCGCGTCGCGGCCAGGTCACGCGCGCACGCGATGCCGCGCGCCACCTTGCCACCGCGCCGTCGATGCTGGTCGACTTCAACGAGATCGCGGGCGAAGACCACGGTAGCGTGATCCCGGCCGCGATCGGTCGCGGCGTCGGCTTCGTGCTGTTCGGCGCGACCACGGTGCCGGCGGTGCCGACCGCGCGTGCGTATTTCGACATGACCGCCGACCAGCGTTACCGCCTGCGCCTGCAGGTGCGCGCGTTGCCCGATCCGCACCGCATCCCGTGGCTCAACCAGCTCAAGCAGACCCTGCACGATGGCCTGACAGCAGCGGAAATACAGACGCTGCACGCCGAGCGCCTGGCGATGGACGAGCGTTACGGCAGCAAGCCTCACCTGATCAACGCCGACAAGGATTGAGTGGGGTTGAGGGGGGGGTAGCTCGCTGGTTCGCGCCCATGGGCGCTCCCACAAGAACAGAGCGCCACAAGAACAGAGCCCCACAAGAACAGAGCCCCACAAGAACAGAGCCCCACAAGAACAGAGCCCCACAAGAGTAGGGCTCCTATGACAGTCGGAGTCTCACAAGGGCTGGCTTGTTTGTGGGAGCGCCCATGGGCGCGAACCCACTCAGCGCAGCAGGGCGCTGTCGGGGATGACCAGTTCGGTCGACAAGGCCAGGTGGTCGGAGAACGCGGCCGGCAGCGCATGCGTACCGACGGCCTGCAGCGACGAGGTCACCAGGATGTGGTCGATACCGCGTTGCGGCCGCCAGCTCGGGAATGTATGCACGATGCAGCCCGGCGGCTGCAGCGACGTGCCGCGATAGAGAATCTCCATCTCCGGGCGGTCGTGCGTGCAGTTGAAGTCGCCCATCAGCACCGCATTGGGATACTGCTGGAGCAGTTCGGCGATGAAGGCCAGCTGTGCCCGCCGCGATTGCGCGCCCAGCGACAGGTGGGCCACCGCGATCGTCAGGCCATCGTCGCCGGTGCCGAAACGGCCCAGCAGCACGCCGCGCCCGGAGATGCGGCCGGGGAGCGGATGGTCGATGACTTCCAGCGGTTCCAGCTTGCTCAGCAGGCCGTTGGCGCTGGACGCGACGCTGCCGACGCGGCGGTTGGGCTGGTGCGACCAGTAGTCGAACCCGCCGCGCTCGGCCAGGTAATGCGTCTGGTTGGTGAAGCCCGAGCGCCAGCTGCCGGGATCGCTCTCCTGCAGCCCGACGATGTCGTGGCCGCTGGCGAGCTTGGCAATGACATCCAGCGCACCCCGCTTGCCGCCGGTCGGCAGCACGTGCGACCAGCTGCGCGTCGCATAGTCGCTATAGCGACGCGTGCTGGAGCCGGCCTGGATGTTGGCGCTCAGCAATTTCAGGCGCTGGTTCGACACCCGTGTGAGACGTCCTTCGCAGCCGCTGCGCTTACGGCGTTGCCGCGCCGCGCTCGTGCGCGATGATGGCGTCGGCGATCTGCAGCTGGTTCTCGTGGCTGGTGCCGTTGATGCGGTACTTGCCGTTGATGACCAGGGTCGGGGTGTGGTTGATGCCGCTGCGGATCGCGAACTGGCGCGCACGGCCGAGGTTGGCGTTGACCGCAAAGCTCTCCATCGTGCTCTTGAAGTTGGCGGCATTCGCGCCGTGCTTGGCGTAGAACGCGGCCAGGTCGTCGAGGGTCGCGGTCGGCTTCAGGCTGCGCTCCAGGTGGATCGCCTGGAACACCGTCGAATGGGTCTTGGGCAGGATGCCAGCGGCCTCGGCGGCGTAGAACGCGCGCGGGTAGTTGTCCTGGGCGTTGAACACGGCCGGCACGTAGGTGAACTTGACGTCGGCCGGCAGCTTGGCCGACCACGCCGACACCAGCGGGTCGAACTGCGCGCAGGCGCCGCACCAGTAGGCGAAGACTTCGGCGACTTCGATGTTGCTGCCGGCCGCGAAGCGCTGGCCGCCCTGGATGATGTCGTAGTCCTTGCCGGGGGTCAGGCCCGGGACCGGCGTCGCCGGGGTCGGCGCTGCGGCCGGGGTCGCGCTCGCGGCCGCGTCCGCAGGCGTGCTGGCAGCGGTGCTGTCGGCGGGCGGGGTGGCCGCGTCGGCGGCAGGCGCCGGGGTTGTCGCTGCGGGGGCTTCGACGGCCGGGGGCGTGGCAGCATCGGCCGGGGCGTCCTTCTGGCCGCAGGCCATCAGCAGCAGACCAAGGGCAAGCGGTACCAGTGCGCGGTGCAGAGTCATGGGCGAGGGTCCTTCGGAATGTGGGGACGTGGAATGAGGAGGGCGTGCAAGGAGGCCAGTGTGCGGCAACCGGTGTTGCCGCGGTGTCGGCGACGGGGCCGGCGTCTGACGGGGTTCAGTGTGACGTGCTCAGCTTGATCTGATCAGCTCGATTTGGCCGGTCTGATTTGATTGGCCTGATCCGACCAGCCTGACTGGATTGGCCCGGGAGATTGGATCAGCGCCCGGCCGCGCGCTCGCGCACGATCAGCTGGTCGGTGATGCGCAGGATGTCATCGAACGAACGGCCACGCACCAGGTACTTGCCGTTGACGATGACACTGGGCGTGCCCTGGATGCCGGCGTTGACCTGGAACGCGCGCGCCTGCGCCATCAGCCGGTCGGTCGCCGGCGAGACCATGGCCTCGCGCAGGCGCCCGGCGTCGACGCCGAGCGAGGCGTAGAACGTTTCGATCTCGCCGCTGGACGCATTGCGCAGCGGCAGCGTGAAGGCCTCATGCAGGGCCTTGAACGTCGCCTCGTGGGTGCGCCGGAGCTGACCCAGCGACTGCGAGGCGAAAAACGCGCGGGCGTAGGGATCGCTCTGCTCGTAGGCGGCGGGCACGTAGCTGAAGCGCACGTCCTTCGGCAGCTTGCGCAGCCAGGTATCGACGCTGGGCTGGAAGTGCGCGCAATGGCCGCAGCTGTAGGCGAAGACCTCGGCGACTTCGATCTTGCCGTCGGCCGGTTGCCAGCGTTGCGGCGGGGCGATCAGCAGGTAGTCCTGGCCTTCGACCGGAGCCGATGGTGCCTGCGCGCCGGCCGCCAGCAGCGGCAGCAGGCACAGCAGCGCGAGGGCGGCAGCGTGGCGGAACGTCCTCCGGAGCATCGGCGACATCATCGGGCGGATCAGGGGGCGAACCATGGGACGGACCATCTGACTGACCTGGCAGGCTAAAAAAAGGCCGGCTCAGGATACCCGGGCCGGCCACAAGATCTAAGGGAGAGAACGGTGGATCAGACCGCGCGGGAGCGCGGAAAGTTCTCAGCCCTGGGTCGCAGTCTGTTCAGCTTCCGGCGCCGGAGCCGCCTCGGCGGGGGCCGCGGCGTCGGGCGCGGCGGCCGGCGGGGCCACTGCCGGGGCGGTCTTGGCCGCCACTTCCATCGCGGCCAGCGTGGTGGCGTTGGGCGTGGGATGCAGGCCCTGCAGGTAGCTGGCCAGCGCGGTGATTTCCTGGTCGGTCAGCGACTTGGACACCGTCGCCATGATGTGGAACAGGCGCGCATCGTGCGCTTCCGGGGTGCCGGCCCGGTATTCCTGCAGGCGGCGCTCGACATAGGCCGCTTCCTGGCCGGCGACGTGCGGATAGGCCGGGCCCGGGTTGCCCGAGCCGGACGGACCGTGGCAGGCCATGCACGCCGGGATGCCGCGGGCGGTGTCGCCGCTGCGGTAGAGCTTCTCGCCGACCTGGTAGAACTTCAGGTCCTTGTACGGACCGTCATCGGTGATCACGGTGTCGTCGGCGATGCCGGCGCCGCTGGTCTGGGTGGCGAAGTAGGCGCCGAGGTCGCGCATGTCCTGCGCGCTCAGGTCCATCGCGAACGGCACCATTGCCGCGGCCAGGCCGGTGGTGCGCTGGCCGCCCTTGAACAGCGCGAGCTGCTGGGAGACGTAGCGCTCGCTCTGGCCCGCGAGACGCGGATACGGCAGGCCGGCCGGCGGGTTGCCGTCGAGGCCGTGGCAGGCCGCGCAGGTGCCGGCCTTGGTTGCGCCGGCAGCGGCGTCGCCAGGCTTGGTCTTGGCCAGTGCGGCGACCGCATTGGCGTCCAGCGGCGCCACCTCGACCGGGGCGTTGTCGGGCAACGGCGCGACAGTGGTCTGGGCAAAAGCGACGGCGCCGACGACGAGGGCGACGAATCCGGCGATACCGTAGGCGCGAGCGTGGCGCATTGCTGGGCTCCGTGAAGCGATGGTGCAATCGATGTGCAACAGCCGCACTGGGCGGCCGCAAGGCCCGAAATTATCGTCGTTGTGGCGCTGGCCGGTCAAACCCGGTGAGTGGGCAGGGTGCCGGCCGGCCAGACGTGAGAAGCTAGCGGGATGGCAAATCCCTCCAATCCCCTGGCCCGCGCCACCTATCTGCTGGCCGCGCACACCCCCAAGCAGCTCCCGCCCGACGGTGGTTACGAGGTCGCTTTCGCCGGTCGTTCCAACGCCGGCAAGTCCAGTGCGCTCAATGCCTTGTGCCGCCAGAACGCGCTCGCGCGGGTCTCCAAGACCCCGGGCCGCACGCAGCAGCTGGTGTTCTTCGAACTGCCTCCGCACGAACTCCGCTACCTGGTCGACCTGCCCGGCTACGGCTACGCCAAGGTCCCGCGCGACCTCAAGGCACACTGGCAGGCCTTCCTCAACGACTACTTCACCACCCGCGAGGCCCTGCGCGGGCTGATCGTGGTGATGGATATCCGGCACCCGCTGAAGGATTACGACCGCAACATGCTGGCCTATGCGGTGCAGCGGCAGATCCCGGCGCACGTGCTGCTGACCAAGGCCGACAAGCTCGGCCGCGGCGCCTCGGTCAACACCCTGCTGGCGGTGCGCAAGGAACTGTCGGCCGCGTTCGGCGACATCGTCAGCGCGCAGACCTTCTCCAGCGAATCCAAGGTCGGCGTCGACGAAGCGCGCAAGATCATCAACGGCTGGCTGCAGTTCGGCCAGACCGCCGCCCCGACGCCGCGCCCCGGCGTGGAAGCGCAGACCGCCGAGCAGGCCCCCGAGGCCTGATCTGCGCTCCGGCGCGTCGCCTGGCCGGTGCGACCGGGCCAGCCGCGCACCGCCGTCCTCAGGGCAGGGCGCCCGTCCTCAGGGCGTACGCGACAACGGCGAGAACTCGCCAGGCACCCATGAGAACGCAGCGGCAGCGCTGCCCTCCCGGCGCACATGCCCCAGGCCAGGGAAGGGCAGGTGCGCGCCGGCCACCCACCAGCCCTGGTCGGCCGCCTGCGCCATCAACGAGCGACGCGACGCGATCGCAGCGACCGGATCGCTGTCGGCCTCGAAGCTGGCGTCGGGCCATGCGAACTGCACTGCGTGGTAGTGGACGACATCGCCCCAGACCAGCAGTTGCGCGCCCTGGCCGCCATCGAACAGGTACGAGACGTGGCCGGGCGTATGCCCCTGCGACGCGACCGCGCGGGCACCTGCCGGCAGCGCATCGGTCGGCTTGAAGCGGCGCAGCCGGCCGGCCGCGGCATACGGTGCGACCGCGTTGCGGGCCAGCGCGAACGCGAACACCAGCGGTTGCGGTGCGGTCGCCTCGGACGCCGGGTCCAGCCAGTAGTCCGCGTCGGCCTGCGACAGCCACACCGACGCATTCGGGAATGCGATCGCGCCGTTGCCGTCGAGCACGCCGCACATGTGGTCGGGATGCGCATGCGTCAGCAGCACGTCGTCGATCTGCGCTGGGTCGACACCGGCCGCGCGCAGGTTGGCCAGGACCTGGCCGAGGCCGGGGCCGAAACACTGCGCGGTGCCGGCGTCGACCAGGGTCAGGTGCTCGCCCTGGCGGACCACGTAGGCATTGACTGCAGTCTGCATGCCCTTGGCGGTCTCGGGGACATGGCGGCGGTCGAGCAACTGCGCCAGCACGTCGGGCGCGATGCCCTTGAGCTGCGCGCGCGGCAGCGCCACGGTGCCATCGAACAGGGCGGTGACCTGCAGATTGCCGATGGCCTGGTGGTAGACGCCCGGCACCTGCGTGGAGGGCGCGTCGCGCGTGGACGCCTGCGCGACGGTCGCAGGCAGGATCGACAGGGTCGTCGCCGACAGTGCCAGCATCGACAGTGCCAACAGCGAACGCGCGATCTTCGACCGCGCAGTTGCCGGCTGCGGGGCGGCCCGTCGTGGCGTACGCGTCGGCACGCGGCGTGGATGTGTCAGCAGGAATGCAGGGGGCAAGAAGGACATCGGGAGATCCGGTTGCGGCTGTCGCCAGCGGAGCCTCCATGCTGACCGCGGTGATGGGCGCGATCCGCTCATCGCGATGCGCGCAGCGCTCAGCGACACCACTGTCGCGCAAGGATCAGCCGTTGCCGATCGCCGCAGGCTCCAGGCCATAGCGCGCGCTGAAGCGCTTGCGGAAACTGTTGACCGAACGGTAGCCGACCCGCGACGCGATGGTCTTCAGCGGCAGCCGCGTGGTGTAGAGCAGTTCCATCGCATGCGCCAGGCGCGCGTCGGCCAGCAGTTCGCGCACGCTGGTCTGTTCGGCCGCCAACCGGCGTCGCAACGTGGCGCCGCTGATCGCCAGCTGTTCCTCGAAATCGCGCGCCTGCCAGGCATGCGCGGGACGCGCGGCGACCAGTTCGCGCAGCTGCGTCGACACGCTGGGCACCGGCGGCAACAGCAGGCTGCCATGGCCCTGCCGGCACAGGCCGATGACAATCGTGGCCAGGGCCAGCCGCGCCTCGGTGTAGCGGCCCTGTGCCAGCGCCTCGCGCCATTGCAGCAACGGCACGCCGAAGTCGGCCAGCGCGCAGCGGGCGATGTCGGCGCCGGCGGCGGGCAGGGGTTCGTTCCAGAGTGCGCGCGCCGCGGTCAGCGCCTCTTCGCACAGCGGGATGATCGCGCTCAGGTACAGGCCGCTGTCGGGGTCGGGCGTGTTGACCACGTCGATCCGGCAACGCCGCGCCACCAGGAACAGGTCGCCCGGCACGAAGACCAGCGCTGCCTCCGCGCTGTGCACCTGCTTGCGACCCTGCAGCAGGATGGCCAACTGCGGCCCGGCGATGTCGACCGAGCGCGCGCCATGCTCGCGGCGCGCGGTGATGCAGGCGAAGCCTTCGGCCTGCGCGCAGTCGGCAAGGCTGGCCAGTTGCGCGAGCAGCGCAGCGGAGGTGTGGCTGGCGTGGTGGGGATAGGCGACGTCCATGGCGCGGGATGCTACCGCGAGCGCGACCATTGGCGCGTGCGCCGTAGTCCAGCATGACGCGGCGAGTGGCCTGCGGGCGCGGGTTGTCGCCGTGCGACCGTGCTGGCGCGATCGCTTCGGCCCGCGCGCCGCGCGCAGGTTAGGGCCCCTCGCAGTCCCCTGATGGCGCCCCGCCGCACCCGCGACTACCCTGCGTGACGGAACACTCTGGGGTCGCCGCGGGCGTCTTTCGCGGGCCCCGCAACCGCTATAGTGCCGGGCCGGCATGCTGCCACCTGGTCGGCGCATCCTGCACCCCTGCGAGCGCACCCGTGTCCAGCCAGAGCAACGCCAACGATACCCCGATCACCCGGCGCGACCAGTTGGTCGAAGTGCTCGCCTCCGGCGAGAAGCCCGAAGCGGATTGGCGGATCGGCACCGAACACGAGAAGTTCGGCTTCCAGCTCGACGACTTGCGTCCGCCAACCTTCGATGGTCCGCGCGGCATCGAGGCGCTGCTGAAGGGCCTGACCCGTTTCGACTGGACGCCGGTCGACGAGGGCGGGCGCACGATCGCGCTGCTGAAGAACGGCGCCTCGGTGACGCTGGAGCCGGCCGGGCAGCTGGAACTGTCGGGCGCGCCGCTGGAGACCGTCCACCAGACCTGCGGCGAAGTCGGCAGCCACCTGCGCGAAGTCAAGGCCGTCGCCGACGAGCTCCAACTCGGCTTCCTCGGCATGGGCTTCCAGCCCAAGTGGCGTCGCGACGAGATGCCATGGATGCCCAAGGGCCGCTACCGGATCATGCGCAGCTACATGCCCAAGGTCGGCAGCCTCGGCCTGGACATGATGACGCGCACCTGCACCGTGCAGGTCAACCTGGATTACGCGACCGAAGCGGACATGGTGCAGAAGTTCCGCGTCTCGCTGGCGCTGCAGCCGATCGCGACCGCATTGTTCGCCGACTCGCCGTTCACCGAAGGCAAGCCCAACGGCTTCCTGAGCTACCGCTCGCACATCTGGACCGATACCGATCCCGACCGCACCGGCATGCTCGACTTCGTGTTCGAGGACGGCTTCGGTTACGAGCGTTATGTCGACTACCTGCTCGACGTGCCGATGTACTTCTCCTATCGCGATGGGCCGGACGGTAAAGGGAAATACCACGATGCCAGCGGGCTGAGTTTCCGCGACTTCCTGGAGGGCAGGCTGTCGGTGCTGCCGGGCCAGTTGCCGACCATCCGCGACTGGAACGATCACATGACCACTGCCTTCCCCGAAGTGCGGCTGAAGAAGTTCCTGGAGATGCGCGGCGCCGATGGCGGCCCGTGGAACCGGTTGTGCGCGTTGCCGGCGTTCTGGGTCGGCCTGCTGTACGACCAGACCGCGCTGGACGCGGCCTGGGACCTGGTCAAGGACTTCAGCCTGGGCGAGCGCAATGCGCTGCGCGACCAGGTGCCGCGCCTGGGCCTGAAGGTGCCGCATCGCGGGGGCACGCTGCGCGACCTGGCGGTGGAAGCGCTGAAGATCTCCGCCGAAGGCCTGCGCCGCCGCGCCCGCCTCAACGGCAAGGGCCAGGACGAGCGCGTGTTCCTGGAGCCGCTGATCGACGTCGTCGAAGCCAACCAGACCGCGGCCGAGCGCAAGCTGGAACTGTTCCACGGCGCCTGGGCCGGCGACATCGACCACGTGTTCCGCGAATACGCGTACTGATCGCCTGCTGACGTCGGCGCGGACCTGCACGCCGGACATGATCCTGCGTTAGTCTCATGGACAGGCAAGGCCTGCCGTCGCCTCCCCCGGGCAACCCGTATCGCGTGATCGCCTCGATCGCGTGGATCGCGTGCACCGCCCGGATCAGGGCAGCGCATGCGCCGCGAACGCATCCGCATCGGGATGCGGCGCGCGCAGCGGCAGGGCATTGCCGCCCCCATCGCCGCCATGTGAGTCCCTACGCAATGTCGACACGTTCCAGCCCGGACCTTGTCCGTGATGCCCCCGCTCGTAACGGTGCCCTTCGCGATGACGCCCTGCGCGAAGAATCCCTGCGCGAGATTGTTTTCGCCGACAACGACCACCTGCTGCGCGACGACGTGCGCCGGCTCGGTGCGCTGGTTGGCGAAGTGCTGGCCGAGCAGGGCTCGCCGGCGCTGCTGGATGAAGTGGAAGGCATCCGGCGTGCCGCGATCGCCCGGCGCGAGCATGGCCTGTCGATCGATACCCTCGCGCAGGCGCTGGCGGCAATCCCGGTCGAGCATGCCGAAGCCGTGGTGCGCGCGTTCGCCGCGTATTTCGGCGCGATCAACCTGGCCGAGCGCGTGCACCGCATCCGCCGCCGCCGCGATTACCAGCGCGCCAGCGAAGCGCCACAGCCTGGTGGCCTCGAAGCCGTGCTGCGCGACCTGCACGCCGAGGGCGTGTCGCTCGACGAACTGCAGGCCTGCCTGCCGCGGCTGTGGATCGAGCCGGTGTTCACCGCGCATCCGACCGAGGCGGTCCGGCGCGCGATGCTGGAAAAGGAGCACGAGATCGTCGAGCGCCTGATCGCGGACATCGACCGCGAGCGCACGCCGCCGGAGCGCCGCTCCGACCTCGCGCGGATCCGGCTCGCGCTGACGTCCGGCTGGCAGACCAGCGACGCACCCAGCCAGAAACCCACCGTGCAGGACGAGGTCGAGCACGTCGGCTTCTACCTCGCGCAGGTGCTGTACCGCGTGCTGCCGGTGTTCTACGAAGAACTCACCGATGCGGTCGAGGCCGTCTACGGCCAGCGCATCGAGACGCCGCAGATCGTCCGCTTCGGCACCTGGGTCGGCGGCGACATGGACGGCAATCCCAACGTCAATGCCGACACCATGCGCGCCGCGCTCGACCTGCAGCGCGGACTGGCGCTGGGCGAGTACCGCAAGGACCTGCATGCGCTCGGCGACATCCTGACCCAGTCGCTGGGGCGCGCCAGCGTCGCCGATGCGATCCAGGCGCGCGTCGATGCCTATGCTTCGGCGCTGCCCGATGCGCTGGCCGGCTTCAGCCCGCGCCTGGCCGACATGCCGTACCGGCGCCTGCTCGACCTGATGATCGGCAAGCTGTCGCTGACCGGGCAGTCCGAAGCCGGCGGCTATGCCAATGCCGAGGACTTCGTCGCCGACCTTGAGCTGATCGACGCCAGCCTGCGCGACCATCGCGGCGAGCATGCCGGCCGCTTCGCCCTGCAGCGCGTGCTGTGGCGCGCGCGCACGTTCGGCTTCCACCTGGCCTCGCTGGACCTGCGCCAGGATTCGGCCGTGCACGACGAAGCCATCGCCACGTTGACCGATGACGAGGCCTGGACCTCGCGCGACGTCGCTGATCGCGTCGACCGCTTGCACGCGATCCTGTCGTCGCCGCCCCGGATCGACATCGACGCGCAGGAAGGCATCGTCGGCTCGACGCTGGACGTGTTCCGCGCCGTGCTCGACGTGCGCCGCAGCCACGGCGTCAACGCCACCGGCCTGTACATCATCAGCATGAGCCGCAGCGCCGCCGACGCGCTGGCGGTGCTGGCGCTGGCGCGCATCGCCGGCTGCGTCGAGGGCGAGACCGTGCCGCTGGACGTGACGCCGCTGTTCGAGACCGTCGACGACCTGCAGGCCTCGACCGCGGTAATGCAGCAGCTGTTCGACGACCCGCAGTACCGCAGCCACCTGGCCGCGCGCGGCAACGTGCAGACGGTGATGCTGGGCTATTCCGACAGCGCCAAGGACGGTGGCCTGCTGGCCTCGCGCTGGGCGCTGCAGTGCACGCAGCGCGAGCTGACCGCGATGGCGGCCGGCGCCGGCGTGCGCATCATGTTCTTCCATGGTCGCGGCGGTTCGGTCAGCCGCGGTGGCGGCAAGACGGAGCGTGCCATCAACGCCGCGCCGCGCGGCTCGGTCGATGGCAGCATGCGCGTCACCGAGCAGGGCGAGGTCATCCACCGCAAGTACGGCATCCGCGCGCTGGCGTTGCGCAACCTCGAGCAGACCACCGGTGCGGTGCTGCGCGCCACGCTGCGACCACGCGAGCAGGATCCGCGTCTGCCTGAGTGGCGGCTGATCGCGACCGAGCTGGCCGAGGTCTCGCGCGCGCATTACCGCGCACTGGTGCATGAGCGTGCCGACTTCCCGGATTACTTCCGTGCCGCGACGCCGGTCGACGTCATCGAGCGCCTGCAGATCGGCTCGCGCCCGTCGCGCCGTCGCGATGGCGGCATCAACAACCTGCGCGCGATCCCGTGGGTGTTCGCGTGGTCGCAGAACCGCTCCGGCCTGACCGGCTGGTACGGCATCGGCACTGCGCTGCAGCACGGCATCCAGATGCATGGACAGGAAACGATGTCGGAGATGACCCGGCACTGGCCGTTCTTCGCGGCGATGATTGACGACGTCGAGATGCTGCTGGCGAAATCCGACATGGCGATCTTCGAGCGCTACTCGCGCCTGGCCGGCGACGCGCATGCCGCCTTCTATCCCGGCATCGCCGAGGAGTTCCTGCGCACCTGCGACGCGATCCTGCTGCTGAAGCAAAGCGAGCGCATCCTCGCCGACGATTACCGCCTGCGGCTGTCGATCCGCCTGCGCAACCCCTACGTCGATCCGCTCAGCCTGCTGCAGGTCGAACTGCTGCAGCGCTGGCGTGTCGGCAACCGCGAAGACCCTGACCTGCTGCGCGCGCTGGTCTCGACCGTCAACGGCATCGCCGCCGGCATCCAGAACACCGGCTGAAGCTTGCGGCCGCCGGCGCGCAACCGACCAGGGCCTGTCTCCATTGCCGGATGGCCCGCGCCGTGACCGGCCCTTCGGGTTGGGCCTTGTCAGGCGCCATCCGGCGCCGCGCGGCTTGACCTGAGGGCCAGTCAGGCGCTGCGCCACGCAACACCCGCTGACGACTGACCAGCTACCCGGCAATGGATGGCAGGCCCTAGACTTGCGCCGACCACCACCGGAAGCCGCCGCCATGTCCGACACCGCCGCGCTCGTGCTGTACACCCATCCGATGTCGCGCGGCCGCATCGCGCGCTGGATGCTCGAGGAGATCGGCCAGCCGTACCGCGCCGAGATCCTCGACATGACGACCTCGATGAAGTCGCCCGACTACCTGGCGATCAATCCGATGGGCAAGGTCCCGGCGGTCGTGCATGGCGAAGCGGTCGTCACCGAAACCGCGGCGATCTGTGCCTACCTCGCCGATGCCTTCCCGCAGGCCGGGCTTGCACCAGCCGTCGACGACCCGCGTCGCGCCACCTACCTGCGCTGGCTGTTCTTCGCGGCCGGTCCCGTCGAGGCCGCGGTATCGGCCAAGGCGATGGGCCTGCTGGCGCCGGTCGAGAAGTCCGGCATGGTCGGTTACGGCAGCTACGAGCGCACCGTCGACGTCCTCGAGTCGGCGATCGCCGGCGCATCGCCATGGCTGCTCGGCGAGCAGTTCACCGCCGCGGACGTCTACGTCGGCAGCCAGATCAACTGGGGCCTGATGTTCAAGACGCTGCCGGAGCGGCCGGCCTTCGTCGAATACTCGGCGCGCCTGCGCGCCCGCCCGGCCAGCCAGCGCGCCGCCGCCCTCGATGATGCCTTGCGCAAGGCCTGAGAACCTCTTCAGGTTCTTGCTCAAAACTGCCTGCGCGTCAGTGCTTGCTCAGGGGGGGATGGATCGCGATACGCAGGCACGTGCGACGCTGCGTGCAGCGTGTCCATCGCACTTGATGCAGGTCAACGCACGTGCCGCTGCATGCGCGCAGCATCACGTCACGGGCATCGATGCCCGTGCGTGGCGCAACGCGGCGGACCGTTGCAAGCCGATTCCCAGGTCCGCCGGGAGCATGCACGATGGAATTCAGGATCCACCTGATGGGCCCCGCGCCCGACCTCGACCGCGTTGCCAGCCAGGTCGGCGATGCCGACCCCTCGGCACTGGTCGATGTCGACCCGGACGGCGCACTGCGCCTGTCGACGCTGCTGGGCGCGGACGAACTGGTCGCCGCGCTCAGTCGTGCCGATGTCTGGGTGCGCGGCGCCGATGTCGAACGGATGCCGTCGACCTGTTGCGGCGGTTGCGGCGGGTGAAGTGCAGTGCATATCCATGCGCCGTAGATATCTGCGCACTGCAGACCGGATGTCCGGCCTGCAGTTCATTCATGCCTGCGGCGCTTGCGCGATCTCGCGCGGCAACGCGGCGGCGATGACCTCCGCCAACGCCGTCGTCGGCCTTCCGATCAGCCGGCCCAACTGGCGGCCGTCGTCGAACAGGCCACCCTGGGCCGCGCCTGCGTCCGAGTCCGACAGCAGGTCGGCCACCGGCGGCGGCAGGCCCGCACCGATCAGTGCCTGGCGATAGTCGTCCTGCGGCAGGTCGCGATAGGCCACGGCCTGGCCGCTCTGTCGCGACAGTTCTGCAGCGAAGTCCGCCAGCGTGACCGCATCGTCGCCAGCGAGCTCGTAGACCTTGCCGGCCTGCGCCTCGTTTGCCGTCAGCACCGCCACCGCAGCGGCGGCATAGTCGGCGCGGCTGGCCAGCGACAGGCGGCCCTCGCCCGCGCTGCCGAATACTGCACCATGCGCCAGCGCCGCGGGTATGCCGGCCGCGTAGTTCTCGCTGTACCAGCCGTTGCGCAGCAGCACGTGTGCAATGCCCGCGCGTTGCAGCGCCTGCTCGGTCTGCAGGTGCTCGGCGGCCAGGCCCAGCGGCGAACGGTCGGCATGCAGCAGGCTGGTATAGGCAAGCAGGCCCACGCCGGCCCGGCTGGCCGCATCGATGACCGCCTGGTGCTGCGGCAGGCGCTTTCCGACCTCGCTGGACGACACCAGCAGCAACGTTTCAACCCCGGCCAATGCTGCGTCCAGCGTCTCGGGCCGATCGTAGTCGGCCTCGCGGACCTGCACGCCCAGCGCGGTGAGATCGGCCGCCTTGGCCGGCGAACGCACCGCCGCGACGATGCGGTCGGCCGGATGGCCGGCAGACAGCAGGTCGTCGACGACCAGGCGGCCGAGCTGGCCGGTAGCGCCGGTGACCGCGATCAAGCGGGAGGCGGCAGCAGAAGTGGGAGTGCTCATCGGGATTCCTTGGGGCGTGGGAGTACGGAGGGAGAGGGCGCCGGATCGACGTTGACGGCAGCCTAGTCCTTAAGCTAACTTTTTGTAAGTACGCACCCCGGAGTAAGTGTCATCGCTGCCCCTGCCGCAACCGCCGCCCGCCTGGCCCCGTCCGCTCGGCCGCCCGAGTCCCTGTCCGAGCGCATGCAGCGGGGCGAGCTCTTCGACGCCCGCTGCCCCTCGCGCGACGTGCTCCGGCACGTCACCAGCCGCTGGGGCGTGCTCGTCCTGGTCGCGTTGCAGGCCGGCACCCTGCGTTTCAGCGAACTGCGTCGCCGCATCGGCGGCGTCAGCGAGAAGATGCTCGCCCAGACCCTGCAATGGCTGGAACACGACGGCCTGCTCGAACGCCGCGCCCTGCCCGTCGTGCCCCCACACGTTGAATACACCCTGACGCCATTGGGCCGCGAAGCCGCCGACAAAGTGCAGGCCCTGGCCGACTGGATCGAAACCAACCTGCCGCGCATCCAGTCGGGTTGGCCGGACGGAGAGCAATGAAGCGAAGCACCACCGAGAGACTCACCGATGTGGGAGCGCCCATGGGCGCGATTCCTCATGCGCGACGCTAGTCCAAGGGAATCACGCGACCTCCGGCCATGCCGTCCAACGCAATCGAAAGCCATCATGCATCGCTTCGGATATGACGGCGGAGCAGTGCCGACCATTCTCTTCGGTGCGCAACTGGCATCGTTCGAACCACAACTGCGGCGAACTTCACCAGAACAGCCTGCTCGGAACAGAAACCGTGGCGGCATGGTTATGACGGCAAGCAGAGCACGTCTCCGGATACAACGGCTGGGCCACCGCATAACACGCAAATTTACCAAGCTGATTGGATTCTCCTAAAGCTCGTAAGCCCGCGTTGTCAAAAAGAAAAACTCGATTGACAGTGATGCTGGCCCGTACCCAGAATCAGTGCTACACCCCGCTTCGGGGTCTAATAGTAGTTAGCCAGACCTATGGGCATCTATGCTCGGCACTAAAAACAAGGCCCTCCAGCTTGCCGCTATCGGGCTAGTCTCGCTGGCAGTCGCGTGCGTTGCATACGTGCAGGGCTACAGACTCGACCTTTCGAAAGATTCCGCACCTGCCTGGATCCAAGCCATTGGCAGCATCCTCGCAATCGTGGCGGCTGCTTGGATAGCCAAGCAGCAGAATGTGCACGCCCGCAAACTTGAAGAGTACAAGCAAGCAAAGGCCGACAAGCAAAAGCTGGAGGTGATCATGGCGCTTATGGCCCGCTCGCATCGTTTGGCCCTAGACGTATGCAAGGCCTATGAGTCCAATGAGCAAGAAGACATAGACCAGATATCGCCGCCGCTGATGGCTGACACCCATCATGCATTGATGGCATTGCCAGTCTTTGATATCCCTGAGTGGCAGCTTTCATTGGACGTGCTAATGATCAGCCGAGCATTAGCCTCTCTCCGGGAGCAGTTCCTTGCCCTTCAAGATTCAAGCTCGGAAGAAGAGTTTCGCTCTAACTTGAAAGACCTCAATGAACTTGCAAGTGAAATTAAGCAGATTAGCGGTGATGCTGTTTCAATCGCCAAGAAAGAGATTAAAGAGCGAGACCTGATTCTTGGTGGGTCTGGCTAACAATTCATTCAAGCCGAAGCCGCTTCGCGGCTCGGCTTAATTCAGGCGTTAGGCATCAACCAAATACATCGGAGGGCAAAATGTCTAAAAGCATCGACGAGCTGACGGCGGAAATTCTCGCAGCTGCACTTGCGAACAAAGCCATAACTACTACCGGAACCGGCGCAAGCTATCAGGCAGGTGAGATAGCTTCCGCATACAAAATCATTCGTGAGGCGGTGGCGAGCGACCCGCCTCCAAAGCCCTAGTCTCGGCACGCGCCCACAGATGGCCAGTAAGCTCAGCCCGGACATGGGAAGCAAGAGGCCTAACAATTCATCCAAGCCGAACCCGCATCAGGTTCGCTAACTCCGGTTCGTTCTGGGTACTATCGGCTTCGGTGCCAATCCAGTGCGGGTCGGCTTAATTCAGGCGTTAGGTGCCATGAAGAAGCCTCCGCGATCATGGGTAGAGCACATAGCCAACTGGCGATCTGCGCCAATGGCCTATTGGGTTCATGTGCAAAGGGGCAAGGAGCCTTGGTACCGTGCAACGGAGTTCGACCCTCCCGCTCCAGAGGTCGATGGCAAACTTGGCTATCCCGTGCTGTGCGTAGAGTCTTGCGGCATGATCTTTCAGTTCACTTCGCGAGAGCAGTTGGACGCCTGCATCAAAACGCTCTCAACCAAACCGCTGCCTTCTTCCCGGCGCCTCGCCGCGTTGCGTGGCGGTGCCGGGCCAAACGGACACTGGCTCAGTCGTCTGCCTGCCAGCGTCAAATCGCCCAAAGGTCGGCAGCAAGTCATCGCAGATCTAATCGCGGTGGCGCACGGGCTGGCACCTAACAATTCATTCAAGCCGAACCCGCATCAGTGCGGCGCCTGATTGCACGCCTTCGGCTATATTCACACCCAGTCGCCGCCCTGCTGTGGGTCGGCTTAATTCGGGCGTTAGGCTTGCCGAGATCAATGTCGAATCCTGATTTAAAAGCTTCGTGTGCGACGTCACTGCGCTACCTGGCAGCTAGCCGTTTCTACCTATCCGAGAATTTTCCGAGCGCAGAGGCGGCTCAATCTTGGTCTGAGGCAGAAGACTATCTGCGCCACAATGAGCTTGGCTTGGCGCTTGGCGCTTGGCGCTTGGCTGCCTGGTGAGCCTTGGCGAGGCTTGTAGAGCCCCGCCGGAGTTCTGGCAGGAACTTTTACTAGCGGCAAGCAACATGAGAGCTGGGGAGATCGCAGATGCAATTCGGAGCAAGCTCTAACAATTCATTCAAGTCGAACCCGCTTCGCGGGTCGACTTAACGCAGGCGTTAGGCGGCTTTGGTGAATATGTCCAGGCTGACTGAAAGGTCCAAAAATCTTCTAGGCGCAGTCTCTCTTGCGGGGCTTGGCGCTCTCGGGGTCTATCTTGGTCTGAACCCCAGCGATGGTCTTCCGCTCAAGACGTCGCTCGCTTCGGCAGAGGGCACCGCTACTGAGTACGAGACCTACAGGTATGGCGTTCGCTTCTCGCTCGACAGCCACCCCACGGGTTTCAATTACCTGTCAAAAGGTAACGCCTCGGATCAAGTAGCAGCGGCCATTGCCTCGTCGTCGGGAAAGACCGTGAAGGTTTTGTACGACCCGCAGTCCTTGGGCGGGCCTGTCTACTCAGATCGGCAGTACTTCACAGTGTTCGAGGTGGTCGTCGACGACCAATCAGTCCGGTCATATGATCAGGTGGCAGCAGCGTGGCGCGCAGACAACCGCGTAGGCTTCTGGGGCGGCTGGGCTGCACTCCTGTTTGCTGTGGGTTTCGGGCTGCACTCATGGAGGTCGCGTGGCGCGGCCTAACAATTCGTCCAAGCCGACGACGCTTCGCGGCGCGGCTTAACTCAGGTGTTAGGCCGCTATGAAACGACTCGTAATTTTTCTTTTATTCATCGCTTCCTTGAGCGCTTGCGGATCTGGGGTGCCAGTCAAATTTAAGAATCAAAGCGACCATAAGATTGAGACGGTAAGGCTCTCTGGGAGTGGGTTTGAAGCAAGCCTTGGAGAGATAGATCCAGGAGAATCCTGCACAATAAAAGTCTATCCCTCCGGCGATTCTGGCTTGTCCGTTAGCTTCGTCTCGGATGGTCAAAGTTACAGGTTTGAGCCACAAGGCTACTTTGAGGCCGGCGGCATGTACAACGTAACCGCTACAGTCGGCCGCGACTTCTCCGTTGTAGTGGACTCGGACATTGGGCTGTACTAGTTGCGCGGCCTAACAATTCATTCGAACCGACACCGCTTCGCGGCGCGGCCTAATTCAGGTGTTAGGGGCTAGATTGTGGCTTCCGAAGATATCAACGCGCTTTTCAATGAGGCTCTTGGCTTCGCTGAGTACATGCTGCTCAAACATGGCGAATTCATTCCATTTGGCGTCTCGATGAGTCTTGAAGGGAAAACTGCTCAAGTAGCCGGGAGCCTCGGCACCGAGCAGCCAAAGTCAGCTGACATGGTTTCCTTCCTTCAATCATCTTTCGCTCAGTCTGCCTCCCTTGGCTATATCCGGGCTGGAGGTGTGTGTTTGGACATGTACGTAGTACCTCCCGGACAAGAGCAGAAATCCGATGCAGTTTGTATTCGGCTGGCGCATGTGTCCGGAGAGACAATGGAGGTGTTTGTACCGTACTCTCGCGACAAGAATGGCGCTTTCCAGCTCGGCCAAACGTTCGCAACGGCGGGCACTGACTTCAAGCTGGTTGAGCCCTAACAATTCATTCAAGCCGATGCCACTTCGCGGCGCGGCTTAACTCAGGCGTTAGGCTGCGGGGAGAGAGTCAGGTGGCTGATCCAAATAGTTGGTTAGATATTGCCGCGCTCCTCGGACTCGCTATCTTTAGCGCAGGGAGCTGGTTACTTCACAGGCGCCTGCGCAACCGACAAAGCTTCCGCTTTCTTTTGTCAATGGTCGCGCTTGTCGCTTGGCTGCCAATCTCCTCCCTCGTTACCTTTTTTGTACTCACTTACAGCAATCCAGGCGATCCTGGTCAGCTAGCCAACTGGCTGGTGATTTCATCGGAGATTCTGATGCCAAGCCTGCTCATGCTTTTGGTTGCGTCGACCTTCTGGCTTGCCGTGCGTAGCATCGCACCGCAGCCCAACAATTCATTCAAGCCGAACCCGCATCGGGGCGGCGCCTGACTGCAGGCCTTCGGCTATATTGCACCCAGTCGCCACCCCGCGGCGGGTTCGGCTTAACTCAGGCGTTAGCCCGCTTTGGAGCACGCATGCACTTCTTCGAAGAAGCAAAGCAAATCTGGCAGATGTATGTTCCAAAGCGCGGCCAAGCGGAGACTGTGCAAGGCGAGCTGCTCAGGGCAGTGGAAAAGCTGCGCGATGAGGCTATCCGCAACGGGAACTGCAATTGGGACGATGGTTTTGATCTTCTGATTAGCTACCTAGAGCAGCACCTGACCGATGTATCCGTCTATTCCCAGGATACGGTCGCTCAGACGAGGTCAACCTTGGGCCGGCTACGAGACTACGACTTTCCATGCCTGGAGGATGATCTCTACGATGAGCTTGGCGATCGCGTGGTCGAGCACTTCCGCTTCTACGGCATTCAGCCGCATGTGCAAAATTCTCAACTTCATCGATAAGCGGGCTAACAATTCATCCAAGCCGATGCCGCTTCGCGGCTCGGCTTAATTCAGGCATTAAGCCTCATGTCAGCAACGTGGTCGCTTGCAGAACTGTTGATATCGCTTGCAACGCAAGCTGCATTGACATGGGCAGCTCTATCGAAAGGTTCCCAGGCATGTAATGGCTCGGAGAACACGGGACTTCAGTTGTCTGCTTCTTCCTCGCTGCCAGCGGTAGCGCTCCTGCTGATTGCATCTCTCCAAAGTTCATTGTCATCGCCATCCGAACACATGGCGATTGGCATTTTGGTAGTGCTTAGCCTGTCTATTGCCGTTCCGATTGCTTTCGGAGTGGCAGTGTTCGCAGTTCTGAGAAGCCCAAGGCCAAAGCTTGGGTGGACCGATCTTGGTGCTAGGATTGCGGCACTGCCTACTCTGGCTCTCGCGTGGCATGCAATAGAATCAGTTGCGCCGAGCGTCTAGCAGGGACCTAACAGTTCATTCAAACGGAACCTGCTTCAAGGGGCGGCTTAACTCAGGATTTAAGCCTCGCGGGAGGAAATATGCAGATCATCTACTTTCTTCTCTGTATTGCAGGGGCGGCCTTGCCTCTCTCTCAGTTTGTTCCGTGGCTTTCTGCGCACGGCCTCAACGTGCCCCTCCTGTTGCAACAGGCAACCTCCGGCCACATCGCGGCATTCGCCTGGGCTGATGTTGTCATTTCTGGCGTCGTGGTCGTTGTATTCGTACTTGTGGAGGGGCGCAGGCTTGCAATGTGCCGGCTGTGGCTGCCGCTCTCCTGCCTCGTCGTTGGGCCTTCGTTGACACTGCCGCTTTTCCTTTTCCTGCGAGAGCGTCATCTCGCGGCAGCCGGGTCCAACCATTCATTCAAGTCGAACCCGCTTTGTGGGTCGGCTTGACTGGCGCTTCGTAGCTCGGATTGATTCAGGCGTTGGACCGGGGAGGTTGCATGCGTCGCGTCTTGTTGTTCTTGGTTGCTTTCCTCCCAGCCATTGCGATGGCCGGCTTCCCTTTTGAGGAGACTCTGGAAGAGATGGCGCACGAAGCGGATCACATTCTGGTGGGTCGCGTCGCTGGTGTGGACATGATGGATCGGAAGGGAAAGCCTGTTGAAGATCCGCAGGCCCGGACCGGGACCGGCCTTGACAACACCATCAGACTGCTCATTCAAGTGGATCAAGTGCTTGTGTCAAATGCCGCAAAGGTTCTGGATGTCATCCCCGTTCCTTTGGCTTCTCACCTTCATTACACACTTGGTCAGATTCAAGAGGCGCATCAAGGTGACGAGGAAGCACACCTTGTGCTGCTAAAAGGCACAGATTTCGTCGGGATCAAGCCCGGCGTGTTCCTTAGGTCGCTGACAGACAAAGACACGGCGCTAAAGCTGCATGCGGCTTCGCGCCCCTAGCCTTGGTCTCACAATTCATTCAAGTCGAACCCGTTCGCGGCCGGCTTAATTCAGGCATTCAGCCGCAGGGAGAGTGATCGTGGCTCGCAAGGTTCTTTTCATCTGTAGCCAGAACCGCCTTCGCAGCCCGACCGCGGAGCAGGTGTTTGCGACTTGGCCCGGGCTGGAGACTTCATCCGCCGGGCTCAACAACGACGCAGAGAATCCCGTCACGCCAGAGCTTCTGGACTGGGCAGATATGATCTTCGTCATGGAGCGCACGCACCGCTCCAAACTGTCCAGGAAGTTCAAGCAGCATCTTGGGAGCACGCGGGTCATCTGCCTGGAGATCCCCGATGAATTCGAGTACATGGCTCCTGATTTGATTCAGCTGCTCAAGGTCAGGGTGCCGCGCTACTTGCCGTAGCCGGATAAACAACCGTTCTCCATCAACGGGTTGACGCAAACCGGCGATCCGCTGCGTGTCTCCAACGCACGGTGCGATCCTCTGTTAAGATACTCCTCCCCAGTATCGTTCCGGCGCGCCCGGCCTCCCTCCATGCCGCATTCCCCCGAAGAGAAAAAGCGTGTGCTGTCCCGGGTGCGGCGCATCCGCGGCCAACTGGATGCGCTTGAGCGGGCGCTGGAGGCGGGCAGCGAGTGCGGTCCGGTACTGCAGCAGATTGCCGCGATCCGTGGTGCGGTCAATGGCCTAACCACGGGCGTGCTCGAAAGCCATCTGCGCGAGACGCTGGCGCCGGTGGCCGCAACGCCGGAGGCGCGTACCGCCGGCATCGATGACGCGATCGCGCTGCTGCGTTCCTACCTGAAATAATCCCCTGCGCTCAATCCATCCTCCGCGCCGCTGCTCCACCGGCATCGCGCGCCGTCCACCCAGGAGACTCCACCGATGAAATCCCGCGCCGCTGTCGCTTTCGCCGCAGGCGAACCCCTGAAGATCGTCGAGATCGACGTCGCGCCGCCACAAAAGGGCGAGGTGCTGGTCCGGATCACGCACACCGGCGTCTGTCATACCGATGCGTTCACGCTGTCGGGCGATGATCCCGAGGGCCTGTTCCCGGCGGTGTTGGGGCACGAGGGTGCGGGCATCGTCGTCGAAGTGGGCGAGGGCGTAACCAGCGTGCAGCCGGGCGACCACGTGATCCCGCTGTATACGGCCGAATGCCGCGAGTGCGAGTTCTGCAAGTCCGGCAAGACCAACCTGTGCGTCGCGATCCGTGCGACCCAGGGCAAGGGCGTGATGCCCGATGGCACGACGCGGTTCTCGTACAACGGCGAGCCGATCTACCACTACATGGGTTGTTCGACCTTCAGCGAGTACACGGTGGTCGCCGAGGTGTCGCTGGCCAAGATCAACCCGGACGCCAATCCTGAGCAGGTCTGCCTGCTCGGTTGCGGCGTGACCACGGGCATCGGTGCGGTGCACAACACGGCGAAGGTGCAGGCCGGCGATTCGGTCGCGGTCTTCGGGCTCGGCGGCATCGGTCTCGCGGTGATCCAGGGCGCGCGCCAGGCCAAGGCCGGCCGCATCATCGCCATCGACACCAATCCGTCCAAGTTCGAGATGGCACGCGAGATGGGCGCGACCGACTGCGTCAATCCGAAGGACCACGACAAGCCGATCCAGCAGGTCATCGTCGAGATGACGGGCTGGGGCGTGGATCACTCGTTCGAATGCATCGGCAACGTCAACGTGATGCGTGCGGCGCTGGAATGCGCGCATCGCGGCTGGGGACAGTCGGTGATCATCGGCGTGGCCGGTGCCGGCCAGGAAATCTCGACGCGACCGTTCCAGCTGGTGACCGGGCGCAAGTGGTTGGGCACCGCGTTCGGTGGCGTCAAGGGCCGCACGCAGTTGCCGGGCATGGTCGAGGACGCGATGAAGGGCGATATCCAGCTGGCGCCGTTCGTGACCCATACGATGGGCCTGGACGAGATCAACGAGGCCTTCGACCTGATGCACGAAGGGAAGTCGATCCGCTCGGTCGTGCATTTCTGAGCCGATGCCCCAGCATGTTTCCGTTCTCTCTTACCGGCCTTGATTCCCATGCAACGCATTGAACACCGTGCCGCCTCCGGCGGCTGGCAGGACGTCTACGAACATGTGTCGAGTACGCTCGGCTGCACGATGCGCTTTGCGATCTACCTGCCACCGCAGGCGGCCACGCGAAAGCTGCCGGTGCTGTACTGGCTCAGCGGCCTGACCTGCAACGAGCAGAATTTCATCACCAAGGCCGGCGCGCAGCGTTACGCCGCCGAGCACGGCGTGATCCTGGTGGCGCCCGATACCAGTCCGCGCGGCGACGACGTGGCCGATGCCGAGGGTTACGACCTCGGCAAGGGCGCGGGCTTCTACGTCAATGCCACGCAGGCACCGTGGGCCGCGCATTACCGCATGTACGACTACATCGTCGAAGAACTTCCGGCGCTGATCGAGGCCCAGTTCCCGGCCACCGATGCGCGCGGCATCAGCGGGCATTCGATGGGCGGGCATGGCGCGCTGGTCATCGCGTTGAGGAATCCGGGGCGCTATCGCAGCGTGTCGGCGTTCTCGCCGATCGTCGCGCCGAGCCAGGTGCCGTGGGGCGAGAAGGCGTTCTCGGCGTATCTCGGCGATGACCGCACGGCATGGCGTGCCTACGATGCGACCGCGCTGGTGGCCGATGCCGTCGAGCGGTTGCCGCTGCTGGTCGACCAGGGCGATGCCGACGAGTTCCTCGAAGGCCAGTTGAAACCCGGGCTGCTACGCGAGGCCTGCGCTGCGGCCGGGCATCCGCTGACATTGCGGCTGCAACCGGGCTACGACCACAGTTATTACTTCATCGCCAGTTTCATCGGTGAGCACATCGCCCATCACGCAGCCGCGCTGGCTGCGCGCTGAGGTGTCAGGCGTCCGGTGGCGCATTGTGCGCCGGACGACCTGGCCGCGTTACGGCGTCGGAATGAGGCGTTTGTGCCCTGCTTGCGATCCGCGCGAGGCGCGCCTATAGTGCCGCCCGTCTGGTCCGCGGTTCCGCGTACCACGTAAGCGTTTACGTCAATCAACGCGCACCCCGTCCACCGGTCGTTCCGGTCGTGGCGCAGGTCGCGCGCAGATGGACTTCTGCCCGACCCGGCGTTGCCGGTGGACTTTCGAGGCCGTTGTCCATGTCCAGTTCTTCTTCTGCTTCCCTTCCCGTTCCCGGCGCGACGTTCCGCCTGGTGCGGTTATGCCTGGCGACCTTCGTCGCCTGCCTGACCATCACGCTCGTATTGCCGGTCCTGCCGGTGCATGTCCGCCATGTGCTGGGGTTCGGCGATGTCGTGGTCGCGGCATCGTCGGCCTGCAGTTCGTCTCCACCGTGCTGACGCGCGGCTATGCCGGTCGCATCGGCGATCTTTCCGGACCTGCGCGCGCGATGCGCCTGGGCTTGTGGCTGTTGGCCGGTTCCGGCCTTGCCTATGTGGCGGCGTCGCTGCAGGCCGGCAGTGCGCTGGCCTGGCTGGCATTGGGGCGGGTGCTTGCGGGCGCCGGCGAAAGCCTGGCGATCACCAGCATGCTGGCCTGGGGGATCGCGACGGTCGGTGGCGCGCGCGCGGGCCAGGTCATGACCTGGGTCGGCATGGCGATCTACAGCGCGTTGGCGGCCGGCGCGCCGTTGGGCGTGGCGCTGTCGGCGCGCACGGGGTTCATCGGTGTCGCGATCGTGTCGGCATTGCTGCCGCTGTTGGCATTCGCGCTGGTGGCGGGCGTGCCCGCGACGACACCGTTTGCCGGCGTGCGTCCGCCGCTGCGCGAGGTGCTCGCGCGAATCGCGTGGCCTGCTGTGGCACTGGCGTTGCAGGGGATCGGTTTTGCCGCGATCGGTGCGTTCGCAGTGTTGTACTTCCAGTCGCGGGGTTGGCAGGGCGCCGGCTGGCTGTTGACCGCGTTTGGTGTGGGCTTCGTGCTGGTGCGCCTGACGTTGGCGCGATTGCCCGACCGCTTTGGGGGCGCGCGCGTGGCCGCAGTGTCGATGCTGGTCGAAGGCATCGGACTGGCACTGCTGGCAGGGGCGGACGCGCCGACCACCGGCCTGGTCGGTGCGGCGCTGGCCGGCATGGGGTGCTCGCTGGTGTTTCCGGCGCTGGGTGTCGTTGTCGTGCAGCGCGTGCAACCGCAGGTGCGTGCGACCGCGCTGGGCGGCTATGCCGCGTTCCAGGACATCGCCTATGCGTTGACCGGGCCGTTGGCCGGGTTGATTGCGGCCGGCCTCGGCTATTCGGCAGTGTTCGCGATGGCGGCGTGCGCCGCGGTGGCGGGGGCAGGCGTAGCGATGGCGCTGCTGATCGCCGCGCGCCGCGGGTGAGTCCTGGTCGTCAGGCCGAGGTGACGTCGCGCAGCTGCCAGGTATGACCCGCCAGCAGGCGCAGGCGATGCTTCAGGATGTCGCCGGGGATCGACGTGATCACCGTCAGTTCGATCTGCAGGTCCTGCTGTCGCCCCTGCACGCTTGCGCCGGGATCGGTGACGCCAAGGCCGGGGTCGACTTCGTCGGGCTCGGGCTGTCTGTCGCGCCACTGCTGGAACAGGCCGTCGCTGGCGAGGGCTTGTTGCAGCTCCTGCGCAAGTCCTTCGGCGCCTTGCGAATGAAACGGGAGTTCCCCGGCTGCGCGCGCCTTGCTGGCATCTGGGAGCGTAATGAAATAACGGGTTGCCATGGAGGTCTTCTATGGATGGGCGTTCGTAGTCAGCGTATCAGTCCGGCGTCAACAATGCGTCACGACGTTCCACCATTGGTGGCGCGCAAGTGATCGAGGCAGTGGGAGGGCATGCGAATGCCCAACAAGTGCATGCGGTGGCACCACTCGGAAGATGCATCAAGCCTGTCCGATCGCGATCGGAGACGAAGACCGTGCCGTTCTACTGCGAGGCGTCCACGAGGCATTCGTTGATGCCGATGTCGCCGTATGTAGCGTGATGCAATCGCATGGCTGAAAACAAACACGATGTCCTGCGCAACGCCCGATTTTTCCATATTGCGAACGGGCGAGAGAGCCGTGTATACGCACGCGCGTACAACGCATCGCGCAGTGCGACGTTCGCATCGGTATGGATAACCTGGCGTTATGGCAACTCGGTGGATATTCATTGGAAGCCCTGGAAATGGCTACCTATGCTCGAAATGAACGTATTCGAAACATGTGCGAATCATCAGCGCCTGGATACGTCTGCACAACGCCATGTTCCGTCTTCTGGAGAAGCCCGTGCCACGCCACCACCACGACCACGCCGCACTCTTTGCTACATCATCCAACGGCGCGCGCTTGCGCTGTCGCGTCAATCCTCTGGCCTGGCTGGTGTCGGCGGTGTTGTTGTCCGGTCTGTCGGGCGTGGCGTTGGGCAATGACGTCGCCATTCCGGCTGACGTGCTCGATGACAAGCAGGTCGATGCACAGGTTGCGCCGGCCGCGACGCCCACATCTGGCGAGCCGGCCACGCTGGATACCGTGGTGGCCACCGGTACGCGTTTCAACAATCGCACCGTGCTCGAGTCGCCCGTGCCGATCGACGTCCTCTCGCAGGAAGACCTGCGCAGTGGCGGCTACAGCGACACGCCTTCGGCGCTGGCCGCACTGGTCCCGTCGGTGAACTTCCCGCCGACCAACACGTCCTCGAGCAACGCCTTCCAGCGCCGTCTGACGATGCGCGGCCTCAATGCCTCGCAGGTGTTAGTGCTGGTCAATGGCAAGCGCCGGCATTTCGGCGTCAATGCGTCCAATGCGGCAGTCGACTTCAATGCCCTGCCGCCCACCGCGATCAGCCGTATCGAGGTGCTGCGCGACGGCGCGGCGGCGCAGTATGGGTCGGACGCGATCGCCGGCGTGGTCAACGTGATCCTGCGCAAGGACCTGGGTACCGAGGTCAGCACGACCGTCGGTCAGACCTACAAGGGTGACGGATCCACGGTCGAGACCAATCTCGACCATGGCTTCGAGATCGGCGATGGCGGCTTTCTGCACACCTCGCTGTACTACCGGCACCGTGACACCACCAACCGGCAGGGCTATGACAAGCGGCAGATGTACTTCGGTCAGCGCAATGGCCAGCCGATCATCTTCCCGACCGTCAGCGCCACCGATCACACCCCGGTGCTGCTGCCTGGCGATATGCTGGATCCGCGTGAGGCGACCATCGACCGCAAGCGCACCTACCGTATTGGCGACCCGAAGAGCGAAGAGGCCGGTGTGTTCTTCAATGCCGAGCTGCCGGTCGGGGATTTTGATCTGTACGCCTTCGGCGGCGGATCGCGCCGCGAGGTCGAGACGCCGTTCGTGTTCCGTACTCCGAAGGACAACAACAACGTCCGCGAGATCCATCCCGACGGCTTCCAGCCGAGCATGCTGGGTATCGTGTCCGATGCGTCGCTGTTTGTCGGCATCAAGGGCATGCTCGGCGAGTGGAACCTCGACGCCAGTCAGGGCTGGGGTACCAACAACACCCGTCCGTATCCGAAGAACACCGTCAATGCCTCGATGGGCACCGCGAGCCCGACCGAGTTCTACGCCGGCAAGTACGCCGTGCAGCAAGCCGTGACCAACTTCGATCTGAGCCGCGCCGTGGATCTGGGCTGGCAGTCGCCCCTGTACCTGGCGATGGGTGCCGAGTACCGCTGGGATGCGTTCAAGACCGAGGCCGGTTCGCTGGCCAGTTACCAGCATGGGGGCGTGCCGATTCTCGACGGACCGAACGCCGGCGGCGTGGCTGCGGGTGGATCGCAGGGCTTCGGCGGCATCCGTCCGGAGGACGTGGTCGATGTCGATCGCAGCAACTATGCGCTGTACGTCGACGCTGAAGCTTTGTTCTTCGATCGCCTGACCGTGTCCGGCGCTGCGCGCTTCGAGCGCTACAGCGACTTCGGCAACACCCTCGACGGTAAGCTGTCGTTCCGCTACGAAATCAATCCGCAGTTCGCCTTGCGTGGTAGCGCCAGCACCGGATTCCGCGCGCCCACCCTGGTCGACAGCTACTACACCAGCACCGAGTCGAACTTCTTCGACGGTCAGTCCTTCGTGACCCGCCGCTTCCCGCCGACCAGTGCGGTCGGTCGTTTGATGGGAGCGGCGGACCTGTCGCCGGAAGAGTCGGTCAGCGTCAGCTTCGGTGCGACCTTCCAGCTCGGGGACAGGTTCGACTTCACCGCGGATCTGTACCAGGTCGACGTCAAGGACCAGCTGACCGCGTCGAGCATCTTCAACGATGCCAAGGCCCGGGCGTTCTTTGCGGCCAATGGCTTTCCGAATGTGCAGGGCGCCAGCTTCATGACCAATGCGCTCGATTCACGGGTCCGTGGTCTGGATTTGACCGGTCGCTACAACGTCGAGTTCGACCACGGTGGCAAGCTGACCCTGACCACGGCGATCAATCTCAACAACCGCAAGATCACCCGCGTCACCGACAGCCCGGATGCGCTCAAGGAGATCACCGACATCCCGCTGATCAACCGAGCTCCTCTGCTGTCGTATGCCAACTCGCTGCCGCGTCGCAATATCAATCTGTCGGCCAACTACAGCCTGGGTGACTGGTCGCTGTTCGCCCGCACCATGCGCCACGGCCAGTACGCCATCGCCAGCGCCAATCCGATCTTCGATCAGGCCTATGGCGCGAAGTGGATCACCGATGTCAGTGCGACGCGGCGTATCGGCGAGCGCTATGAAGTCACGATCGGAGCCAACAACGTCTTCGACACCTATCCCGATGAAGTCAGCGCCGCCAACAATCCCTGGGGATCGATCAAGTACAGCCCGTCGAGCCCGTTCGGCTTCAATGGTGGCTATTACTACCTCCGCTTGAAGGCGCGCTTCTGACGCTCCGGCAAGGCCGCGGGGTCGCCTCGACCCCGCCCCGATTCTCCCCGCTCCAGGCCCAGGTCTGGCGGCCTGCGGCCCCGGGTCGCGTCGTGAGGTTCCGGCGCGGCGGTGGGCTGCGCGCGTCCTGACGCAAGCGTGGGGCGCCACAGGGCATAACCTGGGGTTATGCCTCCTTCGACGATATTCATTGGAGCGCTTCCGGGGGCGTGCCTATGCTCGGGACGAACGTAAGCGGCGCGCCTGGGTTGCAGGGGCATCAAGGGTTCCGCCGTGTCCCGGCACGATCCGATCGCTTGGATGCGGTCAGTCCTTCAGCTTTTCCGGCTCGGCACATCCTCTCCCGCTTCGCCGGTCATCAGCAGCGTGCAGGCGAGAGATTGACAATTCTCTGATTGGGACTATTTTAGCCTAAATAGGTTTGCACAGCCACCTTCTTCAGGAGCAGCCAGTGTCACGAACCCATCAGATCCTTGGCACCTGCCCGCGACGGTCCTGAACGACCGCGCACCGCGGCGCCCAGGATGGCAGCTGCGGATGACAGACAGTCACGGCATCGGCTACCGGGGCCGCTGACCACAGCGTCCAGTCCCGGACGGCCGGGCACCGCAGAATTCGTCACCGCTTTTGCGCGACCACCCGTCTGGATGCCTCGCGCCTTGTTCCGCCTTGTTACGACCGATTCCCCCGCACGACGACCGCCTTCCTGCCCCCGACCCCGGGCTTCCACCTCCGATATCGAGACGCCACCACCATGAGTAACCGCTCGCCCCGAATCACCACGTTGTCGTTGGCCTGCGCCGCAGGCGTCCTGGCCCTGGCCTGCAGTGCGACGGCATTGGCGCAGGATGCGACCGCCCCGACCAGTCGCGAGGGTGTGCAGACGCTCGAGACCGTGACCGCGACCGCGCAGAAGCGCGTGCAGGTGGTGACCGAGATTCCGATGTCGATCAGCGTCATCGGCGAAGAGCAGCTCGATCGCCTGCAGGTCAACAACGTCAACAATCTCGCGGGTCTGGTTCCCGGTCTGCAGGTGTCCAGCCTGGGTTGGCCCGGGCGCACGCTGGTTGCGATCCGCGGCATCATGCCGATGGGCAACACGGCATCGACCGCGATCTATGTCGACGACATCCCGTTGACGCCCAATGGCTCGCTGTCGGGCGGCACCTCCGGCATCTTCGACATGCTGCCCTACGATCTGCAGAGCGTTGAAGTGCTGCGCGGTCCGCAGGGCACCCTCTACGGCGCCAGCGCGCTCGGCGGCCTGGTCAAGTACGTGGCCAAGCGGCCTGATCTCGAGAACTTCGAAGGTCGTGCCGGTGGCACCGTCAGCGTCATCGATGATGGTGGCGAAGTCGGCTATGCCGGCCGCGCGGCCATCAATGCGCCGCTGATCGACGGCAAGCTGGCCCTGCGTGTCAGCTATGCCGAACAGACCACGCCGGGCTGGGTCGACAACACTGTGCTGCGCCGTCGCGACACCAACGACGTGAGCCAGAACGCTGGTCGTCTGGCTTTGCTGTGGAAGCCGAGCGAGACGGTCGAGGTGATGCTGTCCGCCCTGACCCAGAAGAACAAGGGCGACAACATCGCCACCATCGCGCTTGATCGGGTCACCCTGGAGCCCAAGCTGCCGGGTCACGCCAACGAGTTCCTGTTCATGCAGCCGAGCACGATCGACACGGACATCTACGGGTTGAGCGTGGACTGGGACCTGGGTTGGGCCGATTTCAGCTCGTCCACCAGTTGGATGGATTCCAACACCTGGCGCCTGCAGGACCTGTCGGCCGAATACGTGCCGTTGCTGGGCGGCGTCCCCGGCGTCGGCCCGGTCGTGGCGTATGCGGCGCTCGATACCGACATCAGCCTGACCAAGTTGACCCAGGAGTTCCGTCTGACGTCCAAGGGTGGCGGCCGCCTGGAATGGCAGGTCGGCGCGTTCTACACCGATGAAGACGCCGATTACATCGAGTTCGGAGATGCATTGAATCCGACCTGGAACCCGGTGGCTTCGATTTTCACCGCCAGCGTGTTGACCAACTATCGCGAAAAGGCACTGTTCGGCAACACGACGTGGAAGTTCAACGACAAGTTCGACCTCGCGTTGGGTCTGCGCTATGCCCAGAACGACCAGGTCTTCGACCAGCGCCTGGGCGGCCTGCTGGGCGGTGGACAGGCCTACGTGGGCAACTCGTCGGAGAGCGTGACCACGTGGAGCGTCAGCCCGCGCTACTTCTTCGGCAAGGACAGCATGCTGTACCTGCGGGCTGCGACCGGCTATCGCGCCGGCAGTCCGAACCCGTTGATCGCGAACGCCTCCGAGGTTCCGCGGCAGGTCGATTCGGACACCCTGACCAACTACGAGTTGGGCCTGAAGACCCATCTGTGGGAGCGTCGCGCCCTGGTGGAAGTGGCAGCGTTCCGGATCAACTGGGAGGACATCCGCCTGAATCTGGCCACGGCGCAGGGCATTTCCTATGGCCTCAATGGTGGTGGCGCCCGCAGCCAGGGCGTGGAATTCACCGGCTCGCTGATGCCGGTGGACGGTCTGCGCCTGAGTGCCAGCCTGGCATATACAGACGCCGAGTTGACCTCGCCGATTCCCGGCCAGGCGCCGGCGGGTACCCCGCTGCCGCAGGTGCCGGAATGGACGGGCAGTCTGCAGGCGTTCTATGAGTTCCCGACGTCCGGCGAATGGGTCTGGGGCGTGGGCGGCGCGCTGCGCTACTACGGCGAACGTCCGCTCTCGGTGGCGGCGGCGCAGTCGGTCGATCTGGACAGCTACAGCCTCCTGGATCTGACGGCCCAGGTGAGCAGCCAGAACACGACGTGGCGCTTCTTCGTCACCAATGCCACCAACGAGGACACCTTCACTGCCGCCAGCCGGACCATGTATGGTTCGGCGGTGCTGACCCGCTGGAACGGCGTGATGCTGCAACCGCGCACGGTCGGTGTGTCGTTCGACTACCGGTTCTGACCGCTGGATGAGCGTGCGTGACCGCGCGGCCAACGCCGCGCCTGCTTTGCAATGACGCTGCGGCGCCTGCTCCGGCAGGCGCCGCAGTTGCTTGACCCCTACTGTTTTCTGATGACTCCAGAAAGGCAAAACCGATGAAGTCGATGTTGATGCTGGCGATGTCCCTGTGTCTGTACGCCGGGCAGGGGATGGCGGCGGACCCGAAACCGGTGGCGCCCGATGCGGCCATCGATCTCGATGCTGTCAGGCGCGTCATCGCCGATCCGGCTGGCCTGGCGGCGCCCGGTTGTACCGCGTCGGCATTCCGCGATGGTCGCCAGCTGTTCGCGGTCGCGTCCGGCGCGGCGGACCTGGCCAGTGGCAAGCCGCTCGACCAGCGCACGCTGTTCTACGCGGCGTCGGTCTCCAAGCAGTTCACCGCGCTCGCGGTCGCGCAACTGGCTGTCGCAGGCAAGATCGATCTCGACGGCGACGTGCGCCGCTATCTGCCGGAGCTGCCGCAGTACGAGGCGACGATCACCCCGCGGATGCTGCTCAACCATACCTCGGGCATCGCCGACTGGTTGGGCGTTGCAGGCCTGCTGGGCGTGTCCGACTGGGGTTCGCTGGAGAAGCGCCAGGCGCTGGGGATGATCTACGCGCAGCCCGCCACCGCCTTTACGCCGGGTACGCGTTTCAGCTATTCCAATGGGGGCTACCTGCTGCTGGCGGAACTGGTCGAGCGGGTGTCGGGGACGGCATTTCCCGAGTACGTGTCGGCGAACATCCTGCGCCCGATGGGCATGCGCGATGGGGACTTCCTCGCCGGCAAGCGCCGGCAGGGCGCGGGCATCGCGCACGGCTACGTGCCCGAAGGCGATGGCTACGTGCTGCGCGATACCTATCCGGCGATCGGCGGTTCCGGCGGCCTGATGATCAGTGCCGACGATTTTGCCAAGTACGAATACGACATTGCCGTGGGCCACAAGGTCTGGACCGATGCGGTCCGCAAGATCATGTTGCAGCCGGGCGTCCTGTCCGATGGCAAGCCGGCCGATCGCCTACCGGGGCTGGCCTATGCCGGTGGCCTGCTGGTGGGTGTCCGCGACGGCCAGACGGTGGTCGAACACGCGGGTGGCGCGGAAGCGTTCCGCACCCAGTTCCTGCGCCTGCCCGAACATCGCCTCGCGGTCGTCGTGCTGTGCAACCGTGGCGACTGGAATCCGAACGTGCGGGCCGACGCGATCGCCGATCTGGTCACCGGTACGTCGCTGTGGAAGGACGGTGCGCCGATGCCGGAAGTGGCGGGCCGCTTCGTCGCCGCCGAGCAGGACACGCAGTACCAGCTTGCCCCGGTCGAGGGCGAGCGCCTGCGCGTGACGATCACCTCGCCGTTCACGCCCGAGGGCGGTGAACAGGTGGTGCTCAAGCGGGGTGCCAAGGGCGCGTTCGACAGCGACGTCGGGTCCCGGCGCCCGTTGCGGATCGAATTCGAGCCCGGCGGCATGGCCATCAAGGCCTCGATCGCCGGCACCAATACTCTGCGCCTGCTGCGGGAGCAGAACTGATGTTGCCGACGATGACGCCGTTGCGCGTACCGCGCTGGCTGAAGATTGCGCTGATCACGGTGGCGCTGCTGCTGGTGGTCGCGGTGATTGGCCTGTTCGTGATGATCAAGCGCAGTGGCTGCTCATCCGATCCTCCGTTCCCGGCAGAGGTCCGAACCGCGATGGTCGATGGCAAGCGCGTGGCCTGGTCGCTGAGCGGCGAGGCCGGCGAAGGTCGCCCGACGATGGTGTTGATCACCGGCCTTGGCAACAGCCAGATGACGTTCGCGTCGGTCCTGGCCGGACTGGCGGAACACGGCCAGGTCATCACCTACAGCCGGCTGGGGTATTGCGGCAGCGACGCCGCGCCCGAGGGTCCGCGCGATGCCGCGACGATGGCTGCCGAGTTGCATGGCCTGCTGCGCGAAACCGGCGTGCCCGGCCCGTATGTCCTGGTCGGCCATTCGCTGGGCGGACTGATTGCCGAGTACTACGCGGCGCAGTATCCGCAGGACGTCGCCGGGCTGGTGTTCGACGATGCCCGCGCATCCGACTTCCAGTTGCGTTGCATCGCGACGCTGGGAGCCGAGCACTGTGCCGACCCCTGGTGGGTGAAGTACGTGCTGGTGCTGGCGCGTCCGCAGGCGCGTGAGTTCTCCGCGCTGGAAGCGACCGAAGCCCAGGTCCGCGACCTGCAGGTGACGCCGCGCGTTCCCGCGCTGGTGCTGTCGGCGGGCATCCTCAAGCGTGGCGATGGCAATGATTTCCTGAAGGTCTGGCACCAGAGCCAGTACGGACTGGCCGAACGCTATGGTGCGCGCCAGGTCACTTTCGACGACAGTGCGCATTTCCTGCATACCGAACAGCCGGCGCGCTTCATCGAACTGGTCGGCGGCTTCTACGATGCATTGCCGACACAGGCGACGGCCGCGCCAACACCCTGATCTGCGTTGAGTGCCGCTCCCTTGTGCGTGTGGAGCGGCCATGGCCGCGAACGGTCTTCGATCGTTGCGACGCTTCTTTTCGCGCCCGTGGGCGCTCCCTCAAATGGCCGGCAGTCAGGCTGCCGGCAGTGCCGCTTACTGCACGCGGGCCGGATAGGCCAATGGCAACTGGCCCGATTCCGCCGACGGCGTGCCGCGCAGGTAGCGGTCGCGCAGTTCGGTCTGGCGCGAGCGCATGTCGATCGCGCGACCGTTGAACCAGACCTGGCGTGCGGTGTTGGCGACGTCCAGCGGATCGCCGGTCCACAACACCAGGTCCGCGGTCTTGCCGACGGCGATGCTGCCCAACTGGTCGCCGACGCCGAAGGTCTCGGCGGGGATCCGCGTCAGTCCGGCCAGACCGTCCTGCCACGGCAGGCCGTTGGCGACCGCGTTGCCGGCGAGCTGGCGCACCTTGCGCGCGTTGTGTGAGGCGTCGTTGGACTGCGAGAAGCCGACGCTGACACCGGCCGCCTGCAGGCGCGCGGCATTCTCCAGCGTGGCGCCCAGCTGATCGAAGTCGGAGGGCAGGTTGACCAGCGGATCGACGAAGACCGGCACGTTGGCGGCGGCCAGTTGCGGTGCGAGCTTCCAGGCTTCGGCGCCGCCGGCGATGGCGATGCGCAGCTTGTGCTTCTGCGACCAGCGCAGCAGCTGGCGGATGTCGGAGGCGCGATGCACGTAGACCACGATGCGACCGCCGCCATCGACATAGCGCGCCAGCGCGGTGCGTCCGGCCGGCGTCAGCAGCGCGAACTGTGAGTCCGATGTGATGCGTCCGCGCAGTTCGTCGACCAGCTGGTCCAGCAACAGCCACTGGCCTGCGCGCGAGCTGCCGCTGAGGTTGGCCGCGCTGCTGCCCAGCGACAGGAACAGCGCCTTCGGGCCGGCCGGGTCGGGGCTGCCATCGAGGCGCAGCACCGCGCCCTGGCCGCCGATAATCGAACCGCCGGGTACGCTGGCCGCGCTGAGCAGGGTGAAGCCGATACCTTCGACGCGCGTGATCGGCACCAGGATCGAGTCCGGGTTGTAGGCCAGGGTCACGTCGAACTCCGGCCGCACCGTGATGTCCTTGGCGCCATTGCCGAGCGCGAGGCGGGCGTCGGTGGTCGCATCCTCGCCGGTGACTTCCTCGACGCCGATGCCGGTGATGCCGCCGAAGAACGTCGGCGTCAGCGGCTGGCCCTGGGCATCGACGACCTGCACGCCGTCGGCGGACAGACCCTGGCCGATCGCCGCGATGCGGCCGTTGCGGACCAGCACGTCGCTGCCTTCCAGCGTGCCGCGCGCGCTGGCGGTGTGCACGGTGGCGTTGCGGATCAGCACGTCCTGCGCGGACGCGGCCAGACTGGTGCAGGCGAGCAGCGCGAGCGTCAGCACGCGGGTGGAGAGGCGGCCGTTCATTTCGCACCTCCGGCCAGCGGCTGGCCAAGCAGGAAGTCGGATACCGGCTGGCGTGAGCGGTCCTTGCGGTCGTAGACATGCGCGCCGTCGATCCAGACCTGTTCTGCCTGTGCGTAGACGCTGAAGGGATTGCCGTTCCAAAGCACCACGTCGCCCATCTTGCCGGCCTCCAGCGTGCCGGTGCGTTCCAGCACGCCCAGCGACTTCGCTGCGTTCTCGGTCAGCCAGCGGATCGCGCGTTCCGGCGCGATCTCGATGCCGACGCGGCGCGCATTGGCAATGACCTTGGCCGCTTCCTGGTTGAGCCGCTGGATGCCTTCCTCGGAATCGGAATGCACGATCGCGCAGCTGCCGGCCGGACGGTCGACCATCGCGATGTTTTCCTGGATGCCGTCCCAGGCTTCCATCTTGAAGCCCCACCAGTCGGCCCACAGCGCGCCGCAGATGCCTTCGGCGGCCAAGCGGTCGGACAGCTTGTAGGCCTCGACGCCATGATGGAAAGCGGCGATGCGGAAATTGAATTCCTTGGCCAGGTCGATCATCACCGCCATCTCGTCGGCGCGGTAGCAGTGGATGTGCACCAGCACGTCGCCGTTCATCGCGCCGGACAGCGTGTCCAGTTTGAGGTCGCGCTTGCCGGGATCCTTGCCGTCGCGCTTGCGTGCGTATTCGGCGGCGTCGATGAAGGCCGCGCGGTAGCCGGCGACATTGCCCATGCGCGTCGCCGGGCCGCCCTTCTGGCCGTAGACGCGCTTGGGGTTCTCGCCGCAGGCCATCTTCAGGCCATGCGGCGCATCGGGGAATTTCATCGCCTGCACGGACGTCGCGTAAACGTTCTTCAAGGTGACGCCGCGTCCGCCGACCAGGTTGGCCGAGCCGGGCAGGATCTGCAGCGAGGTGATGCCGCCGGCCAGCGCCGCGGCGAAGCCGGGATCCTGCGGCCACACGGAATGCTCGGCCCAGACCTGTGCGGTCACCGGCGCGGTGGCTTCGTTGCCGTCGCTGTGCGCGTTTGCGCCGGGGCTGGGGTAGACACCCAGGTGCGAGTGCACGTCGATCAGGCCGGGCGTGACCCACTTGCCGGTGCCGTCGACGCGGGTGGCATTGGCCGGTGCGCTGAGACCGGTGCCGACGGCGACGATCCTGCCATCCTGCAGCAGTACGTCCGCGCCTTCGAGCCGCTGGCCATTGCCGACCAGCACGGTCGCGCCGCTGATCAGCACCGGCGGCGATGCGATGACGCGGTACTGGCTGGGGTAGGGGGCGTCCTGCGCCGTCGAGGTGGACGATGACGTGGACGCGGGCGCGGCGTCCTGGCTGCGGGTATGCGCGCAGCCGGCCAGCAGCACGACGGCCAATGCCGCGGCCAGTGGCTGGAAAGAGGGTCGTAGCATGGTGGTCTCCCCGGATGATCCCGACACAGTAGCCGCGATGGCGGCGCGGGCCAAGCCGGGGCGGTGCCCTCGGTGCCGGCCTGCGATCAGGGCTTGGGGTCCTCGGCTTGGGTCCGCGCGGCCTGTGACAGAATGGCCGCCGCAGGCACGGGCAGGCGCGTGCGAGGGCAATGGAGGCGTCATGAAGGACAAGGAACAGATCGTTGGCAACTGGTTGCCGCGCTACACCGGCGTGCCGCTCGACCAGTTCGGCGAACACATCCTGCTGACCAACTTCGGCGGTTACCTGGGGCATTTCAGCCGCTTGACCGGTGCCGAGGTCGTGGGCCTGGACCGTCCGATGCCCAGTGCCACCATCGATGGCATCACGATGATCAATTTCGGCATGGGCAGCCCAAACGCTGCGACGATGATGGACCTGTTGTCGGCCATCATGCCCAAGGCCGTGCTGTTCCTCGGCAAATGCGGCGGACTGAAGAAGAAGAACCAGCTCGGCGACCTGGTGCTGCCGATCGCGGCGATCCGGGGCGAGGGCACGTCCAACGATTACCTGTTGCCGGAGGTGCCTGCGCTGCCTGCCTTTGCATTGCAGCGTGCGGTGTCGACGATGATCCGTGACCTCGGCCACGACTACTGGACCGGCACGGTCTACACCACCAACCGCCGCGTCTGGGAACACGACGATGCGTTCAAGGAGCGCCTGCGGCTGATGCGCTGCATGGGCGTGGACATGGAAACCGCGACGATCTTCGCGGCGGGTTTCGCCAACCGTATTCCTGCCGGGGCGCTGCTGCTGGTCAGCGACCAGCCGATGGTGCCGGAAGGTGTCAAGACCGAGGCCTCCGATGCGAAGGTCAGCGCGGATTTCGTGGAGCGCCACATCCACATCGGCATCGAGGCCCTGAAGCTGATCCGCCGCCACGGCAAATCGGTGCGCCACCTGCGTTTCGACGAGTAGTCGTGCGCCATCCGCGTCGGCACGCGCACGCAGCGTGAACGAGGCGTGGTCAGCGGTAGCGCTGGCATTGGGTATGCTGGCGCCATGAACACATCCTCAGCGCAAGCATCCGCCTCCCTCACGTCTGTAGCCCCGTCGATCAAGCCGCAGGACATCATCGGGTTCTGGCGCAGCGCGGGGTTGGCCAAGTGGTTCAACGGCGGCGACGCTTTCGATGTCGAGTGCCGCGAACAGTTCCGTGACGCGCACCACGCTGCCGCGCGCCGGGAACTGGACGGCTGGCGGGGCGATGCCGATGGCATTCTGGCGTTGTTGCTGTTGCTCGACCAGATTCCGCGCAACATCTTCCGTGGCAGTGCGCATGCCTTCGCGACCGATCCGCTGGCGCTGCATGTCGCGGGTGTTGCGGTCGACGCGGGGCTCGATGCCCAGGTCGATCCGGAACTGCGTGCCTTTGTCTACTTGCCGTTCGAGCATTCCGAGGCGCTCGCCGACCAGCAGCGCTCGGTCGCGCTGTTCGCGACGCTTGGCAATCGCCAATACCAGGATTACGCGCACCAGCATCTGAAGGTCATCGAGACCTTCGGCCGCTTCCCGCACCGCAACCATGTGTTGGGGCGGGTCAATACGCCGGATGAACAAGCCTGGCTGGACGCGGGCGGCGGCTTCTGAGGGTTTTTCTTCTTTTATCAAAGGATGGGCTTGGTCGGCTTCGGAAGCTGCGTCTCCCCGTCCAGGGCTTGCTGCTCGGTGCGGTCAGCCCGTGCCGCTACGCTGCCCTCTCCGGCTCGGTGAAGCACGCCGGGCGTTCGCATGGGCCGAGGTCTTCTAAGGCGAGGACGCGACAGGCCTGCTGAGGCCGCACTCACGACGCTGGCGGCAGTGGCGGGTTGGGCGGAGGTTGCGCCGAGCACGCCATGGATGGCGTGCACCCGAGTCAGGGCAGGATGCCCTGACCGAGGGAAGAGCAGCCGCAGCCCGACACTCCGCTACAAATCCAGCACCGGCGATCCGGCGTTTGCTTTTTCCTCTTCTAAGCGAAGCAAAGCAGACACATTGTTGGCTTCGGAAGCTGCATCGCCCCGTCCAGGGATTACTCCTCGGCTCGGTCAGCCATCCTTGGCTGACTCGCCGCCGCGGGCCATCCATGGCCCGCTCTCCGCAATCCCCGGCCGAGGCGACGCACTGGTGTCGGATGGGCCGAGGTCTTCGAAGGCGAGGACGTGCCAGACCTACCGAGGCCGCATTCCTGAAGCTCGCGGCAGTGGCGGGTTGGGCGGAGGTTGCGCCGAGCACGCCATGGATGGTGTGCGCCCGAGTCAGGGCAGGATGCCCTGACCGAGGGAAGAGCAACCGCAGCCCGACCCGGCGCTGCAAGTCCGGGTTCGACGAATCTGCTTTTGAGTTCTGTTTGCTCGGAGTTGAGGGCAATGGCTTGGGTTCGTCGGCTTCGGAAGCCACATCGCCCCGTCCAGGAATTGCTCCTCGGCTCGGTCAGCCCGTGCCGCTAGTGCGGCCCGGTCCGGCCCGGCGAAGCACGCCGGGCGTTCGCATGGGCTGCGCGGCAGTGCCGCGCAAGCAGCCCCTGCTCACCCATGGCTGACTCGCCGCCGCGGGCCATCCATGGCCCGCTCTCCGCAATTTCCGGCCGAGGCGACGCACTGGTGTTGGATGGGCCGAGGTCTTCGATGGTGGGTATGCGCCGATAACCTGCCGAAGCTGCAATCCTGACGCTCGCAGTAGTGGCGGGTCGGGCGAAGGCTGCGCCGAGCACGCGATGGATGGCGTGCGCCCGAGTCAGGGCAGGATGCCCTGACCGAGGGAAGAGCAGCTGTAGCCCGACACGCCGCTGCACATCTGACACCTGTGATCCGGCTTTCGCCCTTTTGCTCTTCAAAGCGACGCGAAGCAGACACATTTTCGGCTTCGGAAGCTGCGTCGCCCCCGTCCAGGGCTTGCTGCTCGGCTCGGTCAGCCCGTGCCGCTACGCGGCCCGGTCCGGCCCGGCGCAGCACGCCGGGCGTTCGCAGGGGCTGCGCGGCAGTGCCGCGCAAGCAGCCCCTGCTCACCCATGGCTGACTCGCCGCCGCGGGCCATCCATGGCCCGCTCTCCGCAATCCCCAGCCGAGACGACGCACTGATGTCGGATGGGGCGATGTCTTCGACAGACAGGCGCGCGCGCGACCTGTCGACGCCGCACTCCTGGCGCTGCGATGTCCGCGAGCCCGCGGCCTGCCGTCGTTGATGAGGCTGTCAACCCGTCGCGACGGGAACGAATGTCATCACGACATGACCAAAGAACATTTCTGTGCTGCGGTGCGGGATGGCTCACTACCCCGCCCGCCTCGCCGTGCATCCGATGTCTTTCAATCGTTCCGTGTCACCGATCGCGCTCGCCATCGCGACTGCGCTTGCCCTCCCCGTCACCGCATCCGCCCAGGACACATTGGGGCAGGCCGGCCCAGGCCAGGCCGGCAGTGACGCCTCCGACAGCAAGACCCTGTCGACCGTCGTCGTGACCGGCTCCAATATCCGCCGCGCCGAGGCCGAAGCCTCCAATCCGGTCCAGGTGATCTCGCGCGAAGAACTGGCCACCACCGCCAAGGCCACCGTCGGCGACTACCTGCGCTCGCTGTCGGCCAACACCGGCAACGCCAGCAACGAAACCCAGAACAGCGGCTGGTCGTCCGGCGCCGCCGGCATCGGCCTGCGTGGCCTGTCGCAGAAGAACACGCTGGTGCTGCTCAATGGCCGGCGCCTGGCCAACTACGGCTTCCCGAATGGCGGCCTGTCCGACACCTTCGTCAACATCAATGCCCTGCCGCTGGTCGCCGTCGAGCGCATCGAAGTGCTGAAGGACGGTGCATCGGCCATCTATGGCTCCGATGCCATCGCCGGCGTCATCAACATCATCACCCGGCAGAACTTCGAAGGGCTTGAAGTCGGTGGCAGCGCCGGCATCGCCGACCAGGGCGGCCTGCAGACGCAGCGTGCCCGCGTCGTCGGCGGCTTCGGCGACCTCGACACCGATCGCTACAACGTGTTCTTCAGCCTCGAAGGCTACAACCGCGAACGCCTGGACCAGGACGAACGCGACCTGACCCGCTCGGGCATCTACACCGGCCAGCCGAACGGACAGTGGAACGGCTGGAGCGCACGTGGCGCGCGCTTCCTCATCAACGGTGCCTCGGTGCCGGTGCTTGATGGCAACGGCAACTGCCCCGATGGCATGACCCTGACCGCCAGCGCGCCGATCGACGGACTGGCCGGCAACACCTGCGCCATCAACCTGGCGCCGTACACCACGTTGATCCCCGGCACCGAGCGCTACCAGGCGTTCGCGCGCGGCACGTTCCGGCTGACCGACAACGTCGAGGCCTTCGCCGAGGCGCTGTACAGCCGCATGCGTGGCGAGTCGATCTTCGGCAGCAGTCCGTACTTCACGCTGGAGTCGGGCCGCTTCGCCCTGAACGCCGACACCGGCCTGGCCGAAGGCGTGCCGTCGATCCTGCCGGCTGCCAACCCCTACAACCCCTATGGCCGCGATGTCGAACTGCAATACACGTTCTTCGACCTCGGCCAGTCCCTGAAGACCAACCGCTCCGATGCCTGGCGCGTCCTGACCGGCCTGCGCGGCAGCGGTGAGCGCTGGGATTGGGAGTTCGCCGGCTTCGCGGCGCGCAGCAAGGAACGCGAGCTCGTCGCCGGTGGTTTTGCCAATCGCTTCGGCCTGTTCGCGGCGCTGCAGAATGGCACCTACAACCTGCACGATCCGTCGTCGACGCCGCAGGCGGTCATCGACTCGATCGCGCTGTCGACGCTGCGCCCGGCCGACTCCAAGCTGCAGGGCCTGGACTTCAAGCTCAGCGGCGAGATCGCGCAGTTCCGTGGCCGTTCGGTCGGCTTCGCGACCGGCGTCGAATGGCGCAGCGAATCGCTGGTGTCGCTGAACCCCTGGCAGATCGATGCCGGCCTGCAGATCCGCCCGGCGATCGCCGAAGTCAACGGCTCGCGCGAAGTCGCGGCGACCTATGCCGAGCTGAGCCTGCCGTTGACCGACACCCTCGAGTTCAATGCCGCCGGCCGCTTCGATCACTACAGCGACTTCGGCAGCGCGTTCTCGCCGAAGGCCGGCCTGCGCTGGCAGCTCAGCGAGAAGCTGCTGCTGCGCGCCTCTGCCGGTCGCGGTTTCCGCGCCCCGTCGCTGTCGGAGAACTCGTCCAGCACCAACATCTCCTACGGTACCGTCGTCGATCCGTTCGATCCGGATCAGCCCGGTTCACGCCAGTCGCCGACCTTCTTCACGATCGGCAACACCGCGCTCGAACCCGAGCGCACCCGCAGCTTCAACCTGGGCGCAGTGCTGTCGCCGTGGCAGGGCGGCAACCTGACACTGGACTGGTACCGCATCGAGCTCGACAACCTGATCGGCACCGCCAACACCACCGACCTGGTCGCCAATGGCGACGCGGCCAATGTGCTGCGTGACGCGCGCGGCAAGCTGCTGGCGGTCTACAACCGTTACCAGAACCTCAGCGAGCTCAAGACCTCGGGCATCGATGCCGAGCTGCGCCAGGCCTGGTCGACCGACAGCGTGGGCGACTTCGTGCTCTCGTCGGCCTGGACTCACGTGCTCGAGTACCGTCGCCCGGTGACCACCGGCGGCGCGCTGGTCGAGTACGCCGGCAGCAACCGTGGACCGTCGCTGCCGCGCAACAAGGGTACGACGCAGCTGGCATGGACCTTCGGCGATTTCGATACCCGCCTGGCATGGCTGCACACCAGCGGCTACGACCAGTTGAGCAGCTCGGCCGTGGTCCGCGCCGCGCAGTCGCGCGTCGATGCCTACGAGCAGTTCGACCTGTACCTGGGCTGGAAGGGCATCGAAGGCCTGACGCTGTATGCCAAGGTCGAGAACCTGCTGGACGAAGCGCCGCCGTACGACGCCTCGTTCCCGGGCGTGCGCGCACCGTACGATTTCAGCCAGTACGATCTGCGCGGGCGCTACTTCCAGGTCGGATTCGACTACCGCTTCTGACCGCGCGCCCGCCCGCGCATCCCGCGATCGCACCATCCTGATCGACCATCGCCGCGTCCGGACCCTCCGGCTCGGCCTGCCGCTTCCCGGGGATTCCTGATGTCGTTGTTGTCCTGCCGTTCGCGCGTGGTGCTGGCCACGCTGTTGCTGTTGTCGTGCTTGCCCGCCTTCGCACAAAGCACCTACTACTTCCCGGATGCCAAGGCCGCGGATTTCGATCCGGCCGTGCCGACGCCCGAGCAGTTCCTCGGCTATCCGATCGGCGAGCACTACACCCGCCACGACCGCCTGGTCGATTACTTCAACGAGCTGGCGCGCATCAGCGACAAGGTGCGCGTGCAGGAGCTGGGCCGCAGCTACGAGCAGCGGCCGCAGATCGGCGTGATCATCACCTCGGCCGCCAACCTCGCGCGCCTGCCGCAGATCGAGGCCGCGCGCGCCACCGTGGTCGATCCATCCGCGCCCGCGCTCGACCCGGCGACGCAACCGGTCACCGTGGGCCTGTTCTACAGCGTGCACGGCAACGAGACCTCCAGCGGCGAAGCGGCGATGTTGACCGCGTACTACCTGGTCGCGCATCGCGGCGAGGAGACCCGGCAGTGGCTGGATCGCGCGGTGATGGTCATCAATCCGGCGCAAAACCCCGACGGCCGCGACCGCGCGGCCAACTGGCACAACGCCTGGTGGAACAATCCGCCGGTGGCCGATCCGCTCGACAAGGAACATGTGGAGCCGTTCCCGATGGGCCGCACCAACCACTACTTCACCGACCTCAACCGCGACTGGCTGGCGATCACCCAGCGCGAGACCCGCGACAAGCTGGCGTTCTTCCATCGCTGGTATCCCAACGTGCAGATCGATTTCCACGAGATGGGCACCAGCAGCACGTATTACTTCGAGCCGTCGCCGACCAGCATGGAAAGCCCCCTGCTGCCGCGTGAATCCTATGCCGCCAACGTGACCCTGGGCCGTTACCACGCCGCCGCGCTGGACCGGCTGGGCTCGCTGTACTTCACCCGCGAGGTCTACGACAACTTCTCGCCGGTCTACGGCTCGACCTACCCAGACTTCCACGGCGGCGTCGGCGTCACCGTCGAGCAGGGCAGTTCGCGCGGCCGCGTGCAGGAGTCCGATGGCGGCGAGGTCACCTTCCCGTTCACGATCCGCAACCAGACCAGCATCGGCCTGGCGACCGTGCGCGGGGCCGTTGGCATGCATGCCGAGCTGTTCGACCTGCAGCGCCTGTTCTATCGCACCGCGCTGGAGCAGGGCCGCAAGCATTCCGCGGCGGGCTTCGTGTTCGGCGATCCCGATAACCGCACACTGACCTGGAAGCTGCTCGACCTGCTGCTGCAGCATCGCATCCAGGTCTCTCCCCTGCAGGAAGCGGTGACGCTGGACGGCAAGCGCTTCGAGCCCGGCAGTGCCTTCGTGGTGCCCTCGGCGCAGCCGCAGTTCCGGTTGGTGCATTCGATCTTCGACCTGACCCCGCCGGTCAATGAGGCCGTCTACGGCAGCACCTCCTACGCGATCGCCGCTGCCTATGGCCTGCGCCATGCGCGCAGCGGCCGCCTGCCGGCACGCGGCGCGGCGCTGTCGCAGTTGCCGGTGCAGCCCGATGGCGGTGTCGCTGGCGATGGCGGCTATGCCTACCTGATCGACTGGCGCGAGCATGGCGCGACCCGCGTGCTGCAGCAGTTGTGGACGCGCGGGATCAAGGTCCGCGCCGCGTTCCAGCCGTTCACCAGCCAGACCACACAGGGCCGCCATGGCTTCGGTCACGGCACGCTGGTGGTGCCGGTGGCGGGACAAACGCTCGATGCCGCCGCCCTGCGCACGGCGATCGACGAGGTCAGCCGCGAGGCCGGCGTGCAGGCCTGGGCGGTCGCCACCGGGCAGGTCATCGAGGGCGTCGATCTCGGCAGCAACAGCGTCAAGCCGCTGCTGGCGCCGAAGATCGCGCTGGTCATGGGCCCGGGCGTGATCCCGACCGAGATCGGCTCGACCTGGTTCGTACTCAGTGAGCACGTGCAACTGGCGCCGACGCGGCTCGACCCGTCGCAGCTGGCCAAGGCCGACCTGTCCAGGTACACCAGCATCGTGCTGTCGGGTGGGCAGTACGGCGACCTGTCGGACGCCACGGTCGAAGCGCTGCGCCGCTATGTGCAGGCCGGCGGGTCGCTGGTGACCCTGGGTACCGCGTCGCGCTGGGCGGTCGAGAAGAAGCTGATCGCCGCCGGCAAGGACGAACCCAAGGCTGCCGACGATGCCAAGGCTGCGCGTGCGGACTTCGGCCGTGCCAGCGAAGTGCGCATGGAACAACGCACCGCCGGCAACATGCTCAGTGCCGATGTCGACATCACCCATCCGCTGGCGTTCGGCGTGCCGACGCGCGCGCTGTGGGTGTTCAAGGAAACCGACGTCACGCTGCCGGTCGCCGCGGATCCGTTCTCGACCGTCGTGCGCATCGACGACACCCCGGTGGTCAATGGCTACCTGTCCGACCAGGTGCGCAACCGCTTCGTCGGCCAGCCCTGGGCCACGGTCAATGCGCTGGGTGCGGGCACCGTCGTCGCGTTCGCCGACGACCCGGCGCACCGCAAGTACTGGCACGGCACCGAGCGTCTGCTGTTGAACGCGTTGCTGTTGTCCAAGCACCTGCGCGCACCCGGCCCGCGCGGCTGAGCCGGGCGGGCGCTACGGTGCCTGTTGATGACGATCTTGCTGCGCGCGCCGCCTGACTGCGCTGGTGACAGCTCGGCAACAGGTTTTCAGGATGCCGTCGGCGCCACGCCGCGCTGCCGCAACGGCAGCCGGCGCACGATCAGGTAGGCGATCGCGGCGATGATCGTGGCATCCAGCGCCGGCACCGTCGTCAACGAGATGCCGCGCATCGAGGCCAGCATCGAGACCGCGACCGAGCCGACCCAGACGCAGATCGCGGGCCAGCGGATCGACGGCAGCTGCTGTATCGACTCGGCCGCGTCCCTGCCATGGAATGCGGTGAAGCCGTCGATGACATAGATGGCCGCGATCGGCGGGATGATCAGGCCCAGGAACAACAGGAACGGGATGAAGGCATCGATGATGCCGAGCAGCGCGAAGCAGGCGCCGATGGCACCGCCGATCAGCGTGAAGATACGCGGGCGCACCGACGGGAAGGTCGCCGACAGCGACAAGCTGGCCGAGTACAGGTTGGCGGCGTTGATCGTCCATGTCGACAGCACCAGCATCGCCAGCGCCGGCACGCCGAAGCCGAAGCCGACGATCAGCGCCATGATGTCGGTCTGCCCGGTCGCCAGCGCCGGCAGTGCCGCGGCGATCATCAGCAGCGGCGCCGCGATCGGAAACGACAGCGCCATCGCCAGCACCGCGCCCTTCGACGTGCGGATGTAACGCGACAGGTCCGGCATCGCCGCGACCGTCAGGATATTGCCGCCGACCAGCGCCGACAGCGCGATGCCGAAGCTCATCGGGATCGGCGGCGTCGCGCTGGGTTCGAGCACGATGCCGTGGCGGCGCACCGCGGCGATGCAGACTGCGATCAGGATCGCGCCCAGCAACGGCACCGCGACCAGCGCCAGACGATCGAGCGTGCGGAAACCGAAGATCGTCGATACCGTCATCAGCACGCTGCCCAGCGCGACGAACCAGCCGAAGCTGCCTTCGATGCCGTACAGCTGGCCGGTCGCGGCGACCATCGCATTGCCGAAGAACGACACATTGACGCCGAACCAGCCGTAATGCACCGCCGCGATGACCAGGTTGACCAGCGCGGCGCCGTGGCGGCCGAACGAGCGTTGCACCAGCAGGTAGGTGGTCAGCCGCGTGCGGACGCTGATGACCGAGGTCAGGCAGCCACCGATGCACAGCACCAGGCCGGCCAGCAGCGCCGCGAGCACGGCTTCGCGGAAGCCCAGCGCCAAGCCGGTCTGGGCGCCGTTGAGGAACGAGGGCAGGGCGATCGAGAAACTGGCCACTATGAGCGCGACCCGCCAGCCGGGCACCGACAGGTGCGACGGCAACGGGGCATTTGCATACTGGTCGGTTCCCGCGTTCGCCATTACCTCGCTCCCCAGCCGTTGAGTGTCTCGATCGGAACATAGGCTTCCGGCAGGCCGAACGCCGACGGCCCCACGAACGCCAGCGCGCGCTGCTCGCGCAGCATGTCCGGTGCCGACGCACCGACCACCTTGACGCGTTGTCCGTACTTCAGGCGTTCGGTGGTGATGCTGTCGGCCGTCTCGCGGTCCATGACCGTGATCAGGTCCGGCACCATCGCGCGCACGTGGTTGCCGATGCGCGCGACGAGATTTTCGTTCTGGAACTCCAGCACCATCGTCGCATCGCCGGAAAAGCTCTCGATCCGTACCACGCCGACGGTGAAGCCGTTGCGGGTCTCGCGCTCGAGATCGACTATCTTGCCATCGAACAGCACGCCGGCATGCAGGTACAGGCCGGAGCGCCGCAATGTATCGAACATCGCCTCGAACGGATCCTCGCCGGCGCTGCGCGCCTTGCGGATCGCCGCGCCGATGCTGATCGCCGTCGACACACTGCCACAGATCGCGTGGTCGCGGGCCTGCTGGCCGGTCAGCGGATACTCGACCATGTGCGCGATGCCGCCCATCGCCACCGAGACGCCGCGCGCGATGCGCTCGTGCGCCAGGTTGTCGCTGTGCTCCAGCACCACCAGCGAGCCACAGGCCGAGGTCAGCACCGAGGGGCAGGCCGAGACGCCGCGGATGTTGAGGATCGCCATCTGCGATTCCGGGAACGCGCGCCCCATGCCGTCGGCGTCGACGACCGGGATGCCCATCTGCGCGGCCGCGATCAGCGGCGCCAGCCCGTTGCCGCCACCGATCTCGATCGGCATCACTGCGTCGACCTTGTGTCCGAGGATCTGTTCGAGCTTGCGCAGGCCGGCGGTGGCTTCGTTGCCGTTGGGCAGTTTTTCCATCGACACCGTGGGCGCGCCGATCCAGCCGCAGGGTGCGACGATCGCATCGGCGGCCAGGCTGTCGAGCGCGACGATCTCGATCTGCCGGCCCTGGGCCAGTTCGGCCTCGCCCAGCAAACGGCCGTAGTACGGATCGCCGCCGCCGCCGGAGCCCAGGAACGCGGCGCCGCGGGCGAGGTCGTCGATGGCTTCGCGATCAATGTGCATGGGCGTGCTGGCTCGGATGCGGTGTCGGCGCGCGGGCGCCCTGTGCGGATTCGCCGGCGAGATCGCCGATGGCCTTGATGCGCAGCTGCGCGGAGCGGCCGGGCAGGTAGCTCAGGAAGACTTCCTCGATCTCGACCACGCGCACGCTGTGCTCGTCGCCGCCGGCCGCGATGACGCGGAGATAGGCCTCGCTGCGCAGCTGGTTGATCGCGATCGGGCGCGCGACGCTGTCGTAGTCGACGATCTGTTCGATCTGCGCGCCGACCTGGGCGATCGCGGCGCCGACGGCGTTGGCGACCGCGGCATGCTGCGGATGGATGACCTGCGAGGCGCCCTTGAGCGTATCGGGAATCAGGAAGCCGCCGCCGCCGACCGCAAGGATCGTGGCGTCGTCGCGCGAGGTCTTCATACGGTCGATGCCGTCTTCGAGCATCTGCCGCAGGCGCGCCGAGACCGCCGCAAGCACGCCGGGCGACAGCGCGGGCAATTGCGCCGGATCGCCGAAGCGGACCACGCCGGCGGCGATCGCGATATCGCTGGCGGTCAGCGTCTGCCCGCCGAACACGCGCGCCTCGCGGGACAGCCGGTAGCCGACCGAGTCCGGGCCGATGCGCAAGGCGTCGGCGTGCAGGGTGTCGTCGCCATAACGCGCGGCATCGAGGTGGATGCGGGTGCCGCCGCCGAGCCCGATCGACAGGATGTCGGGCATCCGCGAATTGGTGCGCACGCCGCCGATGTCGACCGCGATCGACGACTCGCGCGGGAAGCCGTTGCCGAGCACGCCGATATCGGTCGTGGTGCCACCGACATCCATGACGATGGCGTCGCTGAGGCCGGTCAGGAACGCCGCGCCGCGCATGCTGTTGGTCGGGCCCGAGCCAATCGTCATCATCGGATACGCGGCCGCCTGCGCATGCGAGATCAGGGTGCCGTCGTTCTGGCTGATGTACAGCGGCGCGGTGATGCCGATGGAGCGGATCGCGGTATCGAACGACGCGATCGTATGCGCGGCCAGTCGCGACAGCGCCGCGTTGAGGATCGATGCGTTCTCGCGTTCGACCAGGCCGAGGCGGCCGATCTGGCTGGACAGCGTGATCCGGGCGGCCGGGTGCTCCGCGCGCACGATCGCGTTGGCATGCTCTTCCATCGCCGCATTCATCGGCGCGAACGCGCTGCTGATCGTGACAGCCTCGATGCCGGCATGGCGCAAGGCGCGGGCGGCATCGCGGACCCGGGCGTCGTCCAGCGGCGCGATCTCGCGGCCGTCGACCTCATAGCCGCCGGGCAGCAGGAACACCGCATCGCCGATGCAGGCCGACAGCGCCGAGGGCCAGCCGGTCATCGGCGGCAGCGACTCCCCGGAGGGGCTGGCCAGCCGCAGGATGCCGACGCGATCGAGTTCGCGGCGTTCGACCAGGGCGTTGGCGAAATGCGTGGTGCCGATCATTACCGAGGTGACGCCGCCGGGGCCGATGCCGGCCTGGTCGAGCACGGCGGCGATCGCCGCGACCACGCCGGCGCTGACATCGGTGGTGGTGGACTGCTTGGTCCAGGCCAGCAGGGTGCTGCCCTCCATCAGCACGGCATCGGTGTTCGTGCCCCCTACATCGACTCCAAGTCGCACCTTCCAACTCCCAGCGTCAGGCCCAATGCCGCGGCTAGGCTAGGGGAGCGCCGTCGCGGGACGCAATCGGAAAAAAGGGTATGTTGGCGCGGGTAAACGGGTAATCGAACGGCCACGGGCGGCCACGCACCGCCGCCGGGACGGCGCGATCTGGACCCGCCCCGGCATCTTCGCTATCGTCGAACGCCTGGATTGGTCACGGGACACCGTTCGCGGTGCAACGGCCGCGGCACAACGGCACGGACGGTCGATCAACGCACAGCGCAGCACGGGGCCGACAACGGTGGATGAGCTGATTCGCACGAAATTCGCGCCACCGGTCTGGATGGGCGACCAGATTCGGCGCGACGTGCTGCTGGCCCGGCTCGACGGCGCGCTCGACAAGCGGCTGACCCTGATCCACGCCCCCGCCGGCTACGGCAAGACCAGCCTGCTGTCGCAATGGCGCAAGCGCCACCACGATGGCGACGTGCTGATCGCCTGGCTGACGCTGGAGCGCGACGACACTGACCTCAAGCGATTGACGCGCTACGTCGCCCAGGCGGTCAGCGCGGCCGCGCCGGGCGACGATCCCGAGGGCGACGACATCGCAGCATCGGCAAGCCTGCCGCCGCGCGCGGCGTTGTCGGTCATCGTCAACAGGATCGCGACCATCGCGTGCCCGGTCGTGCTGATCTTCGACGACTTCCATCGCGCCGAAGGCCCGGAGCTGGTCGAGTTCGTCGGCGCGCTGATCCGGCTGGCCCCGGAGAACTGCCACCTGCTGATCGCATCGCGCGACTACCCTTCGGTGGGGCAGTCGGTGCTGCTGGCCGAAGGCCAGCTGCTGGAACTGTCGGCCGAGGACCTGCGCTTCTCGATCGGCGAGACCGAGGCGCTGCTGGCACGCAACGAACATGCCGGTATCGAGGACGCCGACGTCGGCCGCATCTTCGAGCGCACCGAAGGCTGGCCGATCGCCCTGCAGTTGATCGCGCTGTCGCTGCGGGGCGGTGCCGACCATGGCCGGCTGATCCGCAGCTTCAACGGTTCCAGCGCCGAGCTTGCGCGCTACCTGTCCGAGCAGGTGCTGATGGGCCTGCCCGACGAGATCAAGGAAGTCGTCGTCCGCACCGCGCTGGTGGACCGGCTGACCGGCGATGTCGTCAACATGCTGTGCGGCCGCAAGGATGGCTGGCTGGTGCTGGAACACCTGGAACAGCAGGGCATGTTCCTGACCGCGATCTCCGACGACCGCAGCGAGTTCCGTTACCACCAGTTGTTCGCCGAATACCTGCGCGAGCGGCTGGCCAAGCGCGATCGCGAGCATTACCACGCGCTGCAGCAGCGGGTGGCGCGCTGGTTCGCCGACAACGGCGACGTCGCCGATGCCGTCAACCACGCGATCCTCGCCGACGACCACGCGCTGCTAGCCGCGATCATCGACGATGCCGGCGCCTGGAAGCTGATCCCCAAGGGCATGAAGGGCGTCGTCGCGCGTGCGCTGGCGCAGTTGCCGGAGCCGCTGGTGCGCGCCCGTCCGAGATTGGTGCTGGCCCGGATCTACCTGTCGATCAAGGATGGCGAGATGGGCGCGGCGCGCACCGAGCACGACTGGCTGGTCGCCAATGCCGACCGCATCGGCGTGTCCGCCGATCTGTGGAACGAGATCCATATCGTCGGCGACGTGCTGATCGAATACGAGAACGTGCCGGTCACGCTGGATGACCTGCTGGCGCGCGAGGCGCTGCTACGCACCCTGCCGGCCAACGACCACCTGATGCTGGGCAACTACTGCGAGTCGATCGGCTCCAAGTACTACGAAGGCGGCTGGCTGGAACGCGCACTGGAGCCGACGCTGGCGGCGCGCGAGCATCACCAGGCGCTGGGCTCGCTGTACAGCGACCTGTTCACGCGCTTCCTGGAGGCGCGCATCCGACGCGCCCAGGGCCGGCTCAAGGATTCGGCCGCCATCCTCGACGCCGCCGGTCGCCAGATCCTGGCCAACTTCGGCGAGCGCTCGGACCTCGCGGCCAACTGCGCCGCGTTCCAGGCCGAACTGCTGTACGAACAGAACGACCTGGCCGGCGCCTCGGCGCTGCTGGACTGGTCGTTGCCGCATATGGAGCAGTCCGATGGCTGGGTCGATGTCTACGCCGCCGCCTACCTGACCGCGGCGCGGATCGCCTTCGAACAGGGCGGCATGGACGAGGCCGGCCCGATGCTGGCGCGTGCCCGGCGACTGGCGCAACGTCGTCGCCTGCGCCAGCTCGAACTGCTGGCCCTGCTGTGCGAGCTGCAGTTGCGCATCCGCTGCGACGGCGCCACCCAGGGCACGTTGCGCTACGCCGCGTCGATCGGCCTGGACGCCCTCGCCGACGAGATGACCCAGGAGTCGGCGGTCTACCGCCATGTCGCCGTGGCCGCATCGCTGTGCCGGGTACGCATCGCGCTGCTGCAGGGCGCGCATGCGCAGGGGCTGGACGAGCTCGCGATCCTGCGCAACTGGGCCAATCGCCATGGCGCCGGCCGCCTGCTGATGGATGTCGACATCCTGGTCGCGTATGCGTGGACCGGTGCGGGCGAGCGTGTGCGGGGGGCGCAGCATTTCGATGGCGCCGTCGGCATGGCGATGTTCCAGGATGCCTATCGCCCCTTCATCGACGCCTGCCGCTTCGCCGCGCCGATGCTCGAACGCAGTCTCGATGGTGAGCGCGATGTCGATCGCTTCCGCAGCCAGTTCCTGAAGGTGCTGTCCAGATCGCTGTCGGGCCGCCTGTCCGAGGCCGAGGACGAGGCCCTGCTCAGCGGCGCCGAGGAAATCGTGCTGGCGCACCTGAGCCGCGGCTACTCGAACAAGGAAATCGCGCGCCTGATCGGCATGTCGCCTGACACCGTGAAGTACCGGCTCAAATCGCTGTTCCGCAAGATCGGCGTCAGCAAACGCCGCGATGCCGTGCGCGTGGCCAGCGAGCGCGGCATGATCCAGGCCCCCGAGCAGGCGTTGGAGCGCTCGCTGGACTAGGGTCCTGCCCTCCATGGCCGCGGAGCCTGCGTGGGACCCCGATCCGAAGGGTCGCTCGCATGCGCGCGCGCTGCCGCGTCATCGTCCGGTCGTGGACCGAGGTCCCCTCCCTCGCGCGCGCTTGCCGCGAACACGCATGCGGCATGCCCGCCAACCGTCCGCCGATGCCCGTTGCATGCCCGCCGATGCTGCGACCGCAGCATGCCCGGCGATGCCGACGCGCAGCGGGACAGGCAACGTCGCAGGTAAGCCGTCGGACCCGAATGGCATCGAAAAGGCTTACCCGTCGTCGTGCGCAGGTTTACCCGAATGGCGCTTGATGCATGCGCCGGCCATGTGGTTCCTTGCTTGCAGGCAATGAGCGCCGTTGCACCGGGCGCAGGCGATTGCCGATGAAATCCACCAGAGGTAAAACCAACAAGGGGATGCGCGTGGCCAGTTCAAGAACACTGATCCAGCACGGAGCGCGGACGTCGAAGGGATGCGCGAGGCTGGTGTTGCGGACGGCGATCCTGCCCGTCTGTTGTGCGATGGCCCTGCCGGGCATCGCGTTCGGCCAGCAGCCATTGAAGGTCGAGGATCTCGATACCGTCGTGGTGACCGCTGATCGGGCCCAGACCGGTACCAAGACCGATACCAAGCTGACCGAGATCCCGCAATCGATCAGCGTGGTGACCTCGGAACAGATCCGCGACCGCACGGCGACCAACTTTCAGGAAATCTTCCGCTACAGCGCAGGCGTGGCCACCGAGCTCGAAGGCGTGGATACACGCGTCGACCGCATTTCCGCGCGTGGCTTTCCCGCGGCCCAGTACCTCGACGGCCTGAACCGGATGCCGTCGGGCATCTACGGCGCACGCATGGAAGTCTTCACCCTCGAACGCGCCGAAGTGCTGCGTGGACCTTCGTCAGTGCTGTACGGCGCCGGCGGGGTCGGCGGCCTGATGAACGCGGTCAGCAAGACGCCTTCGCAGCAGTTCGGTGGGGAAGTCGGGCTGGTGTTCGGCAGCAACGCACGCAAGGAGCTGCAGGTCGATGTCAACGGCGGCCTGACCGAGACGATCGCCGGACGCATCGTCGCGATGCGGCGCGATGGCGAACTGCAATGGGACGACCAGGCCGACGACCGCCTGACCCTGATGCCGGCGGTGACGTGGAGCCCGTCGGAAGACACCCGCATCACCGTGATCGGCCTGTACCAGAAGGACGAGCTGGGCACGCAGAGCTTCCTGCCGCAGTCGCGCACGATGTACTCCACGACCGGACAGGCGCGCCTGCCGTTGGATTTCTTTGTCGGCGACAAGGATTTCAACCGCATGAACAGCGACTACAAGGCGCTGACGCTGATGATCGACCATGCCTTCAACGACACGGTGTCGTTCGGCAGCCGCACGCGCGGCTACGACCATAGCGTGGACTACGCCGAGCTGTGGGGCGCGGTGGCCCAGCCCTGGCAGGGCACCGACGGCAACCTGCTGCCGCGCGAGTTCTACATCCTGGACGACAAGTACGAGGGCCTGGGCTCGGACAACAACCTGACCTTCCGCTTTTCGACCGGTCCGTTCCAGCACCAGTTGCTGGCCGGCATCGACTACACGCTGTTCGAGCAGGAGCGCCGCGAGGGCTTCTCGTGCGCGGGGTACGAGGGCATGTTCAACTGTTTTGCCGGGGGCAGCCCGCCGCCGCTGGACATCAACAACCCCAACTACCACGAGGACTTCGACTACGGTTTCACCAACGCCTACACCACGCGCAGCACGCAGCTCGGCGTCTACGTACAGGACCAGATCAAGTACCGCGACAGGTTGTCGGTAGTGCTCGGTGCCCGCCGCGACCGTTCCACGTCCGAGGCCAGCGGCGCCAAGGAACCCGACAACTATGCGACCACCTACCGGGTGGGCGTCATCGGCGAGATCGGCGCCGGCGTCTCGCCGTACGTCAGCTATTCCGAATCCTTCCAGCCGGTCTTCGGCGGCGATTACTTCGGCAATCCGTTCAAGCCGCGCGAGGGCCGCCAGTACGAGGCCGGCGTCAAGTGGCAGGTCGCGCCGGCATCGCTGTTGAGCGTCTCGGTGTTCGACATCGTCGAGTCCAACTACGTCGTGCAGGATCCGGATTTCCTGCAGAACTTCATCCAGGTCGGTGAAGTCAGCTCCAAGGGCTATGAGCTGGAGGCCAGCGCGCAGTTCGCCGGGATCGACCTCAGTGCCGCGTACAGCTTCGTCGAGGCCGAGGATGTCGCCGGCAACCGCGTCAGCGCGATACCGGAGAAGACGGCATCGCTGTGGGCGACCAAGGCGCTGTGGGTGGGCGATGCGGTCCGGCTCCGGTTCGGCGGCGGCGCGCGTTACGTCGGCGACAAGCTCGACTCCACGCTGACTCAGACCACGCGCTCGGTGACCGTGGCCGATGCGATGATCGACCTGGAGTACAAGGACTGGCGGTTCGCGCTCAACGTCTCCAACATCTTCGACAAGGAATTCTTCACCTATTGCCTGGCGACCGCACCGACAGAGGGCGCCTGCTATCCGGGCGCGCCGCGCACGGTGCTGGCCAGCGTGCGCTATCGCTTCTGACGCATCCGGTGCCGGGCGCAGGCATCGGCACCTTCTTAGAACCTGTTCACGATCTGTCGCGAGCGCAGTCAGGTGGCACGCGGCGGAGCGCAGAAAGCGCAGTGTACGTGGAGGTACATGAGCAACCGAGCACCGCACGCGTGCCAGATGGCAAGCGCAGCAGGATCGCGAACAGGTTATTCGGCAACACTGTCGCGGCAACGACCGTCACCACGGCGTTGCAACGGCGCAACAGGATCGGACATGAGTCATCAAGGCAGGCACGCAGGTGCCGTGTTGGAACCGGATGGAACGCAGGGGCAGGCGATGGGGTTGCAGTCGTTGGGGTTGAGGCAAGCAGGCGGCAGGCAAGTGGACGGCCAAGAAGCGGAGGGCAGACACGTGGCAGGGAGACTGTCGGCAGGGACGCCATCATGGTTGCAGCGCGTGGGCTGGACGACCGCACTGGTCGCGCTGCTGGCCGCCTGCCAGCCGGCGGCGGACGGCGCCTCCGCGGCGTCGGGTGCCGCGCCTGCGTCCGCGCAGGCCGCGGAACTGGTGTTCACCAATGGCCGCATCCATACCGTCGATGACGCGCAGCCCTGGGCCGAGGCGGTCGCGATCCGCGACGGCCGCATCGTGGCGGTCGGCAATGCCGACGAGGTCAAGGGCTGGACTGGCCCGCAGACGCGCGTCGTCGACCTGCAGGGCCGGCTGGTGTTGCCGTCGTTCGGCGATGCGCACGTGCATCCGGTGTTCGGCGGCATGAGCTTCTCGCGCTGCTCGCTGCACAAGGGCCAGAGCATCGAGGACTATCGCAGGATCATCACCGACTGCGTCGCGCAGAGCCCGGGCAATGGCACCGTCTACGGCATCGGCTGGCAGGACGGGTTGTTCCCGCCGGACGGCGTGCCGCGCAAGGAGGTGCTCGACGCGATCTCCAGCGAGCGTCCGCTGATCTTCATGTCGGTCGGCGGGCACAGCCTGTGGCTGAACTCGAAGGCGCTCGAGGTCGCGGGCATCGATCGCAAGACCCCGAACCCGGAGAACGGCGTCATCGATCGCGACCCCGCGACCGGTGAAGCGGTCGGCGGCCTGCAGGAGTCGGCCATGGACCTGGTGGCGGCGCAGATCCCCGAACCCACGCAGAAGGAAATGGAAGACGCCATCGCCTATGCTGCCCGGCACTTCAACAGCCTCGGCATCACCCATTGGCACGACGCCAATGTCGCGGTGCTGGCCGACGGCAACAGCGATGTCGTCAAGGCCTATGCCGCCGTGCGCGATCGCGGCGAGCTGAGCGTCGACGTCACGATGGCGCTGGGCTGGCAGAACGGCGTGTCGATGGACCAGCTGCCGCTGATCCGCAAGGCGTCCGCGCAGGCCAAGGCGCTGGATCTCGATGCCCACAGCGTCAAGCTCTACCTCGACGGCGTCATCGTGCAGAAGACCGCGGCGATGCTGGCGCCGTACCAGGACAGCGGCGACGAGCGCGGACAGACGCAGATCCCGGAGGACGTACTGAACCAGGTCGTCGCCGAGCTCGATGCCCATGGCATGCAGGCGCATATCCATTCGATCGGCGATCGCGCGGTGCGGCTGGCGCTGGATGCGATCGGCGGCGCACGCGAACGCAACGGTCCGCGCGACAACCGCCACATGGTGTCGCACCTGAATGTCATCGACCCCGCCGACCAGCCGCGCTTCGGCGAGCTCGGCGCGGTCGCGGTGTTCCAGCCGCTGTGGGCCTGCGACGAGCCCTACATGCGGCTGTCGATCGAGCGCATCGGCCCGCAGCGCAAGCCCTTCATCTATCCCACGCGCGGCGTGATGGCGGCGGGCGGCAAGGTTGCCTACGGGTCCGACTGGCCGGTGGCATCGGCCAATCCGCTCGAGGGCATCGAGGTCGCGCTGACCCGCATCGCCCCGGGCGTCACTGATCTGGCACCGCTGGGACCGGAGCAGCGCATCGAACTGGCCGACGCGATCAAGGCCTACACCCTCAACGTCGCCTACGTGAACCGCATCGACCAGGACACCGGTTCGATCACCGCCGGCAAGCGTGCCGACCTGGTGGTGCTGGACCGCGACCTGTTCAAGATCCCGGCCAACGAGATCTCGAAGGCCAAGGTGCTGCTGACGCTGTATCGCGGCAAGCCGGTATCCGGCGACCTGGCGCTGGACGCGCGTTGACAAGCCCTGACGCCGGCCCCCGGTCACTGCGCGGGCGCTGAGAACCTGTTCACGATCTGTCGCGAGCGCAGCCAGATGGCGCGTGGCGGACACATTAGTGAGCGGCGAGCAGGAAGCGCAGTGTAGGTGGGGTACATGAGCATTCCGAGCACCGCACGCGCGTCATCTGGCAAGCGCAGCAAGATCGTGAACGGTTCTGAAGGCGTTCCTCGGGAGGGAACAATGGAGAGGGATCCGCGGGATGCGATCCGGCAGCAGGCGATGCGTCGCCTGCAATGGGTCGTCGTCGTGCTGTGCATCGCGTTGAATGCCGTCGATGGCTTCGACGTGCTGGCGATCAGCTTCGCCGCGCCCGGCATCGCCGAGGAATGGAACATCGATCGCGGCACGCTCGGCGTGGTGCTGTCGATGGAACTGTTGGGCATGGCGGTCGGTTCGGTATTGATCGGCAATCTCGCCGACAGGATCGGCCGGCGGCCGGTGATCCTCGGCTGCCTGGTGGTGATGGCCTGCGGCATGGGGCTGGCCGCCTGGGCCAACAGCGTGGCGATGCTGTCGGTGATCCGGCTGTTCACCGGGTTGGGTATCGGCGGCATGCTGTCGTCGACCAGCGCGATGGTCGCGGAGTTTTCCAACGATCGTCGCCGCCCGATGAACGTGGTGCTCAACATCGCCGGCTATTCGGCCGGCGCAATCCTCGGCGGCGTGCTGGCGTCGATGCTGCTGGCCAGGACCGGCGAGTGGCGCACGGTCTTCCTGGTCGGCGCGGCCGCGACGGTCTGCCTGCTGCCGCTGGCCTGGTGGTTGCTGCCGGAGTCGATCGAATCGCAGCTCGCGCGCAGGCCGGCCGGCGCGCTGGACAGCATCAACCGGACGTTGCGCAGGCTGCGCATGGCACCCCTGTCGCAGCTTCCGCCGCCGCCGACGATGGTGTCCAGGCCGTCGCTCCTGGGCCTGTTCTCGCAGGGTCATGGGGTGGTGACGGTGCTGCTGACGCTGGCCTACTTCTCGCAGATCATGGCGTTCTACTTCATCCAGAAGTGGACGCCGAAGATCGTTGTCGACATGGGCTTCGATGCCGCCCAGGCCGGCGGCGTGCTGGTCTGGGCCAACGTCGGCTGCCTGATCGGTGCGGTCGCGGTCGGGCTGGCGTCGCAGCGCTTCCGGCTCCGGCCGCTGGTCATCACCGCGATGCTGCTGTCGTTCGCGACGATCGCGGCCTATGGGCTGGCCCCACGCGACCTGTTCTGGTTGTCGCTGGTGGCCGCTTGCGCGGGTCTGTTCACCAATGCCGGCGTCGTCGGCCTGTATCCGGTGCTGGTCGAGGCCTTCCCGACCGCGCTGCGGGCCAGCGGCACGGGCTTCGTCATCGGTGTCGGGCGCGGCGGTTCCGCCGTCGGCCCGGTCGTGGCCGGGGCGCTGTTCGCGGCCGGCAGCGGACTGTCGCTGGTATCGGCGACGATGGGGGCCGGCGCCTTGTTCGCGGCGGCGATGCTGCTGGTGCTGCGACGCCTGCGTGCGGCGCAGGCGGGATAGCAGCAGACGCGCAGGCGCGTGTCTCGCGCGGTTCCGGTCAGATCATGCCTGCCGGAGCCACGTGTGTCGCCCGTGGGCCGGCAGGTATCGCAGGTGTCGCCACCACGATGCGTCGGCGACGCATCGTGGTGTACTGATCAGATGCAGTGCTGACCAGATGCAGTGTTGATCAGTAGCGCGGGATCGCGCCGTCGACCGACTGCGACCAGGCGTCGATGCCGCCTTCGATGTTGTAGACCTGGGTGAAGCCCAGTGCCTTGAACTGTTCCGCCGCCTGCGCGCTGCGGCCGCCGTGGTGGCACAGGAACGCCAGCGGCGTGTCCTTGGGCAGGGCCTGCAACTGCTGCACGCCATCGCCATCGAACAGCTTGACCGCATGCGGCAGCGATGCGATCGCGCGCTCGTCGGCAGGGCGCACGTCGACCAGCGTCAGCGTACCGGCCTTGGCGCGGTCGTCGGCATCGGCCGGCGAGATGTTCTGCACCGGCTTGGGCGCATTCGGGTTGTCGATGACCAGGCCACGACCGCGCAGGTCGTCGGCGAAGTCGATGCTCAGGCCGTCGGCGCGACGCGCACCGGCCAGGTCGAACTGCACGCGGATGCCGTCGACCTCGACCACGATCGCATCGCTGTCGGCCGGCACCAGGTTCAGGCGCGTGCGGTAGGCGCGGTCGATGTCGAGCTGCAGCGCGACGTCGCCGCCGGCATCGTCGATCGCCTTGCGCAGCATCTGCAGCGCGGCCGGGGTGATGCTGATGTTGGGCGGCGTGCGGTCCGGCGCGGACAGGCCGAGCGCGGTATGCAGCTCGCCGCTGTTGACCATCTGCACGATGATGTCGCTGCCGCCGACCAGCTCGCCGCCGATGTACAACTGCGGGATCGTCGGCCAGTCGCCATAGGCCTTGATGCCTTCGCGGATGTCGGCATCGCTGAGCACGTCGACATGCGCGTAGTCGGCGCCCACGGCGTCGAGCGCGGAGATGGCCTTCGCGGAGAAGCCGCACTGGGGCGCCTGCGGCGAGCCCTTCATGAACAGCACGGCGTGATTGGCTTGCAGCAGCGCGTCGATACGCGCGCGCAGGGCGGTGTCGAGGGACATGACGAGGTCCGTGTTTCGGGGGAGGCACATGTTAACGCGGATACCCCTGACGGGACCTGTCGCAGGTCAGGTGCGGGCCGGAACACAGCGGTGCGGGCAGCGCCTGTCGAAGGCGGCGGGCGCGGTCAGCGCAGCCCGGCCGGCATGCCCGGGCGCCGGGGCTGGCATCATGGCGGCATGAGCACGCGTCCCCGTCCCCCGGCCTCCCGTTCATGGGTCTGGCTGCTGCTGTTGCCGCACCTGCCGGTGCTCGCGGCCTGGGCCTGGGGCGGCTGGAAGCTGGGGCTGCCGCTGCTGTTCGGGGTGCACATGCTGCTGCTGTGGGGCGTGTTCCGGCCCGGTTCGCGGCTGTACGGGCCGGTGCTGACGCGGATGCCGCAAGCGCAGGACGCCGGAGTTCACGACACCGAGGTTCAGCCGGCACAGGCGCAACGGGGTGATGCCGGACGGGGTGATGCTCAACAGGGCGATGCTCAGCAGGGGGATGCCCGACAGGATGGGCAAGGCGAACACGCGGTCTGGCTGACGATCGACGACGGCCCGTCGGCGCAGACGCTGGAGATCCTGGACCTGCTGGACCGGCACCGCGCCAGGGCCACGTTCTTCCTGGTCGGCGACCGCGCGGCGGCACGCCCGGACCTCGTGCACGAGATCGTGCGTCGCGGCCACGACCTTGGCAACCACAGCCGCAGTCACCCGCAGGCCTGGTTCTGGGCGCTGGGCCCGCGCCGGATGCGCGACGAGATCGTCGGCTGCCAGCAGCAGTTGCAGGCGATCACCGGCACGGCGCCACGCTGGTTCCGCGCCGTGGTCGGCCATGCCAATCCCTTCGTCGCCGCGCCGCTGCGCGAACTCGGGCTGTCGCGCGTGGCCTGGAGCGCACGCGGCTTCGATGCCGTGGCGGCCGATCCCACGCGCGTGCTGCAGCGGATCGAGCGCGACCTGTCGCCTGGCGCGATCGTACTGCTGCACGAAGGTGCCGCGCACGGCCGCAACGTCGAGATGATCGCCGCCCTGCTGCAGCGCATGGACACCCTCGGCTACCGCGGCGTGTTGCCACCCTAGGCCACACACCCACGCTGCAGCGGCCGCGCAAGACGGAACCGGCCGTTGAGGCGGCGATGAACGCGTCGTCACGCGCTCGTGCATCGACGACTTCGCGCCCATGGGCGCTCCTACAGAAACCATCGACATTGCAGGGCGTCGGGTCTGGACCCGCCTCCCCACACCGCGCGCTAGCCCTCAGCCGATATCGCCTCGATGCGCGACGATCAGCCAATGGTTGAACGGGGTATTGCCGTACAGCGGCGACATCGTGACCGTGAGCCCGGCATTGCGCAGCCGCGATTGCAGGGCCTCGGCATTGGGGTAGTGCTTCGGGCGCGCCTGCATCCAGCCGATCAGGTTGGCCAGGCGGTCGGTGATGCGGGTGCGGCGGTGACGCTCGCTGCCGTCATCGAGGGCGGCGCGCATCACCAGGCGTGCGCCCGGCGTCAGCATCGCGATCGAGGCGTCGAGCAACTCCGATTGCGCGGCTTCGTCGAGGTACTGCAGCACGTCGAGGATCGCGACGCTGCCCTGGTGCGCGGGACTGCCGTCGGCCAGGTCGAGCACGTCGAAGCGAGCGCCGTCCAGGCCGCTGCGTGCGGCGATGCGGGTCGCGCGTTCGATCTTGGCGGCATCGATGTCGACGCCGTGGTAGCCCAGCCGTTGTGCGTCGTGGCGCAAGCTGTGCGCCAGCAGGCCGAGTCCGCAGCCGAGGTCGAGCACCGGCGCGCTCGAACCGCGGAACGCCTCCAGCACGCCCGGGTACAGCGGGTCGGTGCGCAGCTTGGACAGCGTGTAGTAGTAGTCGTAGCGGTTGCCCAGCGCCCAGGTCGGCAGGAACGCGCGTGCGATCGCGCGTGCAGATGCGGCGTTGAACGGGCGCGTGGCCGGAAGGCCCGTGCTCATGCCTGCACCAGCGCATGGCGTGCGGCCGGCAATGCGGCCTGCACCCAGCGGGCGTGCATCGCCGCGGAATAATGCAGGCCATCGTCGGCGAAGTCGCCATCGCGCTCGCCGTCGCCCTGCGCGCGGCTGATCGGCGTGATGTCGACGAAGGCCACGCCATGCGCCGCGCAGATCGCGCGTGCGGCGGCATTGAAGGCGTCGATCTCGTCTGCGGTCTGTCGAAGGTCGCGGCCCGCGCCGGCACCGTACGGGGTCGCGCCCCAGTCGGGGATCGACAACACCAGCACGCGCGCGCTGCGACCGCCGGCAAAGCCGATCGCGCGTTGCAGCAGCGCCGTGAACTCGACGCGGTAGTTGGCCAGGTCGCGGCCGCGATACTGGTTGTTGACACCGATCAGCAGGCTGACGAGGTCGTGTGTGCCCTGTGGGCCGGCAGCGTCGATCGCCGCCGACAACTCATCGGTGGTCCACCCGGTGGTCGCGATGATCTGCGGATCCGCAAGGTCGACGCCTTGCGCCCGCAAGGCGTTGGCCAGTTGTACCGGCCAGCGTCCTGCGGCATCGATGCCTTCGCCGATGGTGTAGCTGTCGCCCAGCGCCAGGTAGCGGCCGGGACGGTGTCCGGTCAGGGGCGTGGACGGTGAGGTGTCGTCGCGGCGGGCGCCGGGTGCATCCTGCATGCCGGGTGCCGTGCCTGCTCAGGCCGCCGAGCGCGACTTGCGCGCGATCGGCACGACCTTGCCGGCCGCTTCCGCGCGTCGCTGCAGCACGCGCTCGATCCGCGAGAACACTTCGCGCAGCTGTTCGGGCTGCGGCAGCAGGGTCACGCGGAAATGATTGCGGTAGGGCACGTTGAAGCTGGTGCCGGGCACGATCAGCACGTCCTCGTCCTCCAGCATCTCCAGCGCGAAGCCGTGGTCGTCGAAGCCCTTGGCGGCATCGCCGACGACGCCCGGGAACGCATACAGCGCGCCGGCCGGGGCGGTCAGGTGCAGGTGCTCGCTGCCTTCGCAGGCCTCGATGACCGCGCGCCGCGCTTCGTACAGGCGACCGCCGGGACGGCACAGCGGGGTGATCGTGTCGGCGCCGGTCAGCGCGGCCTCGATCGCGAACTGGCCGGGCACGTTCGCGCACAGTCGCAGTGCGCCGAGCAGGTCGAGCGCGTTGCGGAAATCCTGGCTGCGCTGCGGATCGCCCGACAGCACTGCCCAGCCGACGCGCCAGCCGCAGGCGCGATGCACCTTGGACAGGCCGCCGAACGACAGGCAGGGCACGTCGCCGGCGATCGGCGCGATCGGGTGGAACTGCGACTGGTCGTAGAGGATGCCGTCGTAGATCTCGTCGCACAGCAGCAGCAGGTTGTGCTTGGCGGCGATCGCGACGATGCGTTCGAGCAGCTCGCGCGGATAGGTCGCGCCGGTCGGGTTGTTGGGGTTGATCAGCACGATCGCGCGGGTGCGCTGCGAGACCAGCGCCTCCATCTCGTCGGGATCGGGCAGGAAGCCGGTGCCGGCATGGCAGCGGTAGAACACCGGGCGGCCATCGTTGAGGATCGTCGCGGCCGACCACAGCGGATAGTCGGGCGAGGGCACCAGCACTTCGTCGCCGGGATTGAGCAGCGCACGCAACGAGATGTCGATCAGCTCGCTGACGCCATTGCCGACGAAGATGCGCTCGGGCGAGACGTTGGGCGTGCCGCGTGCCTGGTGGAACGCGGCGATCGCTTCGCGCGCCAGCGGCAGGCCCTGCTGGTGCGTATAGGGATCGGTATTGTGGATATGGTCGGCGATCGCGTGCTGCAGATGCTCGGGCGCACGGAAGCCGAACGCGCCGGGGTTGCCGATGTTGAGCTTGATCAGTTTCCGCCCCTGGACCTCGAGCTCACGCGCTCGCCGGGCCAGCTCACCACGAATCTCATAACGGACTTCGGAGAGGCGTTCACGGGTCTGCAGGCTGGGGGTGGACATCGGGGGCCGTCGCGGCGATTGGGTGAGCTCGGCACTCTAGCCCAAATCCAGCGGTTTTGCCGTCTCCGGGGAGCCCGCTTCAGTCGCGATTGGGCGATGTTCACGGCCTGCGTCCAGGTCTGCTGTGCCGGTCGCGCGGCGCTTGCCTGCGCGTCCAGCGCTTGTCCCGCGCCGATCCGGCATAGAATCGCGGCCATGCCGCATTGCCGCCACCTGCCTTGAGCCACACACCGCCCGCCGTGCCGGAACTGTCGCTGGCTGCGTTGCGCAGGATCGGCTGGCCCTGGGCAGGCGACCTGGAGGCCGGTGAAATCACCGATCCGGGCTGGCGCGAATGCATCGCCCAACACCCCGGCACCCGTCCGGCCCGCGTCATCGAGCAGCACCGCAGCGGCTACATCGTCGCCGACGCGCGGGTCGCCGCCGGCCTGGCCGAGGGCCGCGAGGAAGGCTTCGCAGTCGAGTCGCTGCCAGAGTGGCTGCGCGCCTCGGGCTACCGCAAGGGCCTGGTCAAACCCGAGGACCGTGCCGCGGTCGGCGACTGGGTGTTGCTGGACGGCAACAAGATTGTTGCCTTGCTGCCCCGTCGCAGCGCGATCAAGCGCGCCGCCGCCGGCGAGCACTACAAGCAGCAGCTGATCGCGGCCAATGTCGACACCGTGTTCGTGGTCTGTGGCCTCGACGGCGACTTCAACCCGCGCCGCATCGAACGCTACCTGCTGCTGGTGCGGGGCGATGGCGTCGAGCCGGTGATCGTGCTGACCAAGTCCGACCTCCCCGATGCCGACGCCGAGGCCGCGCGCGCCAACCTGGCCGGGATCATCGGCCAGGGCATTGCGGTGCTGGCGGTCAATGCCCGCGACCCGGCCAGCGTCGCGCAACTGCTGCCCTGGCTGCCGGCCGGTGCCAGCGCGACCGTGGTCGGCAGTTCCGGCGCCGGCAAGTCGACGTTGACCAATACCCTGCTCGGCGTCGAAAAAATGAAGACCAACAGCGTGCGCGAACACGATGCGCGCGGTCGGCATACCACCACGCACCGCGCGCTGATCCCGCTGCCGTCGGGCGCTTGCCTGATCGACACCCCCGGCATGCGCGAGCTGAAACCGACCGGCGAGGAAGACATCGCCGACGGCGGTTTCGCCGACATCGAAGCGGTCGCCGAGCAGTGCCGTTTCCGCGATTGCAAGCACGTCGCCGAACCCGGTTGCGCGCTGCGCGCGGCGATCGAGGACGGCAGCCTGGATCCGGCGCGCGTGGCCAACTATCTCAAGCTCAGTGCCGAGGTCGCCGGCGCGACCCAGCAGCTGGCAGCGCGCCTGGCCAGGAAGGGCGAGGCGAAAGTGCAGGTCAAGGCGCTGCATAAACGGCTCGACGACAAATATGGCAAGCGCTGACCCCGCAGCCCCGACCACGACCCCGGCGGCGTCCGCAGCGGATGCCGCGCCTGCTGCACCTGCTGCACCTGCGGCACCTGCAGCGCCCGCACGCGCCGCCGCCACCCCTGCCGCATCCGCACCCGCGCTCGCCCCGGACATCGTCCACCACGCCGCGCTCGATGCGCGCCTGGTCTCGGCCGTGCGCGGCCTGCGCGTGCTCAGCCTGACCAGCTGGCCGGCACAGGCGCAGCATGCGTTCCTCGCCGCGCAGGCGCAGGGCCGATTGGAGCTGCCCAGGATCGACTACCCGCGCCACGATTTCAGCCAGGCCCGGCGCGAGCTGCAGGCAATCGCCTCTGCCGCCGATCCCGGCCATCCGCTGGGCATCTATCTCGTCGAGTCGGCGCAGCAATGGGACATCGCGGCGCAGCTGCTGGAATCGCTGGGCACCCCAGCGGTGTCGGCGCATGCGATCGCGCTGTACGGCCATCCGCAGGACCCGCTGTCGACCGACGGACCGAGCACGCTCGATGCCGCCGGCCATTTCATCCAGATCGCCGACGAACTCGACCGCGAACTGCTGGCGCCGGAAGAGCAGGTCGAGATCTCGGCGGCCGCGTTGCAGCTGCAGTTCCAGCGCGAACTCGATGGCTTCTTCGGCACGAGGATGATCGATGTGCAACTGGATCCGGACATGATCGCCAAGGCCGCGGCCGGCGCGCGCCGTATCCGTCTGCGCACCGGCGCGGCCTACAGTGACTACGATCGCCACCAGCTGCTGCAGCATGAAGCGCTGGTGCATTCGCTGACCGCATTGAACGGCCGCGAGCAGGCGGTGCTGCCGAGCCTGGCGCTGTCGTCGCCGCGCATCACCGCGACCCAGGAAGGCCTGGCCGTCTTCGCCGAGCAGATCACCGGCAGCATCGACATCGCGCGGATGAAGCGCATCAGCCTGCGCACCGAAGCGATCGCGATGGCGCTCGAAGGTGCCGACTTCCTGCAGGTGTACGGTTATTTCTCCGATGCCGGCCAGACCGTGGCCGAGAGCTTCGCCTCGGCGCAGCGCGTGTTCCGCGGCGTCCCGTTGACCGGCGGGCATGCCTTCACCAAGGACACCGTCTACCTGCGCGGCCTGGTCGACGTGCATACGTTCTTCCGCACCTCGTTGCGCAACCAGCGACTGCGGCTGTGCCGGTTGTTGTTCGCCGGCAAGATGACCCTCGACGACGTGCGCCGCTTCGAACCCTTGTTCGACGCCGGCATCATCGCCCCGCCGCGTTGGCTGCCCCCGTGGGTCGCCCGCGCCAACGGATTGGCCGGCATGCTCGCCTTCTCCCTGTTCGCGAACCGCATCCGGCTCGACACTGGCACGGTGTGAGAAGCGCGTCGCGGGTCGAGACTTGCCCTACGCTGGGTTTCCGGATTGCAGCAGCGCGAGCTGCCTGACCTGTTCGAGGAAATGCTGCTGGATCGGGGTGGGTTCGTGGCCCTTGCGCATCACCGACCACAGGTCGACGACGTAATCGGTGTCCAGTTCGCGCACCTGCACCGCGCCGTCGTCGTGGTCGAATGCGGTGAACGGGTCGACGACGGTGACACCCAGCCCACGGGTGACCATCGAGCGGGCGAGCTGGTAGGTATGCGCGCGGATCACGATCTCCGGGCGCGGGTCGATGTACTGCAGTTGCGCGCGCAGCGCGCGGCCGAGGCCGTCGGTGGTGCTGATGCCGATCATCGGCACGCCCGCCAGCGCCGACAGCGGCAGCGGCGTCTGCAATTCCGAGGGTTGCCACCAGCCGGGCGGGGCGATCGCGCGCAGCTTGCCCGAGGCGATGATCGCCTGCTGGATGCCGGGATGATGGAACTCGTTGAGGGTCAGCCCGACATCGGCCTCGCGCAGTACGATCGCATCCACCAGTTCGCGCGAATGCTGGGTCACCAGTTCGATCGTCGCGTCCGGATAGCGCTTGCGCACGCGGGTGATCGAACGCGGGAACAGGGCGCTGGCCAGCGTCGGCGTGCCCATGACCCGCAGCGGGTGCACGGTCGAGCGGCGCAGGTTGGCGGCCAGGCGCTGGATGTCGCGAAGGTCGTCGGTGACCTTCTCGACGCGGTCGCGCAGGGCGCGTCCTTCGACGGTCAGTTCCAGCCGCCCGAGCACGCGCGAGAACAACGGGAAGCCGGCCTGGCGCTCGGCCTGCTGCAACAGCTTGGTCGCCGCCGGCTGCGAGATGTTCAGCACCGCGGCCGCGCCGGTCAGCGTGCCGGCTTCAAGGACGGCCTGGAAGATCTCGATGTGGCGCAGGCGCATGGGCGGGCGGAAGGACCGGGCGGCGGAGGGCGGGGTGGCCCGAGTATAGTCGCCGCCGCTGATCGGCCCGACCGCGTGCCGTCATGGTGCCGTCAGGGCGCGATCAGCGCGCCGGCAGCACCCGCAAGCCGCGTGCGCGCGAGTTGCCGAGAGTGAAGCCGTCCTCGCCGTCCAGTGGCTTCAGCGTGGCGCCATCGCCGCTGTAGTCGCCGCTGGCATTGCGGCGCAGTTCGATGCTGTGGGTCGGGGCCTGCGCCTGTGCGGGCACGATGTCGATCAGCAGGCGCTCGCCGCGACGCGACACGATGTAGTCGGCGTCCAGGCTCTGCGCGCGATAGCGGCCGGCCGCAGGCGCCGGCGGCACATAGCCCGGTGCTGGCCCGAGCAGCGCATCGAGGGCGTCGTCGGCAACATCCTGCGAGACGATGTCGCCACGGTTGCAGAACGCGGCGACGCCGAGCTTGCGCGCCGGCACGCGCACGTACATGTGCTTGAAGGCTTCGGCACCGCCGCCGTGCTGGACGACGTCGCGCCCCTGGCGCCGACCGACCTGGAGGCCGGAGGCATAGGTCAGGTCGTCGGCGCTGTCGCGCGCGGGCGTGCCGTCGCCGAGCACGCCGGGACGCTCCATCTCGGCGCGGACGCGCGGCGTCCAGACGCGGTGGCCGTGTTCGATGTCGTACTCGTAACGGGCGAGGTCGTTCAACGTGACCATCAGTCCGCCCGACCCACCGAAGCGCGGATAGGTATTGCGGATCGCGTAGCCATCGCCATGCGGCACATAACCCTGGGCCAGGTGCGCCGACGTCGGCGCCTTGCCGTCGAGCACGTAGCTGTCGCGCATGCCCATCGGGTCCAGCACCTGCGTCTTGACGAAATCGGCGAAGCGCTCGCCCGAGCGCCGATGCACCAGTTCGGCCAGCAGCAGGTAGGCGCCGTTGGAATAGGTCACTTCCGTGCCCGGCGTGAAGTTGGTCTGCGGCTGCTTCAGCACCAGCGCAAGCGCCTCCTGCATGGTCGCTTGCGAGGCCTGCGGCTGGCCGGCCAGCGCCAGCAGCGACAGCGAGTCCAGCACCCCGGAACTGTGCTGCAGCAGCATGCGCACGGTGATCGGCTGGGCATAGGCCGGCAGTTCCGGGATGTGCGTGCGGATGTCGTCGTCGAGCGACAGCTTGCCCTGCCCGGCCAGCACCATGACCGCCAGCGCTGTGAACTGCTTGGACACCGACGCGGCATAGAACAGCGAATCGCCATCGAGCGGCGTCGAGGTCTCCAGGTTGGCCATCGCGCTGGCGTGCAGGCTGTCGAGCTTGCCGTCGCGATAGACCGCGATCGCGCAGCCCGGTGCATCGGCACCGCCGGTGTCGGCGGCCAATGCATCCAGGGCCGCGCGCGCTGTGCTGGCATCCGCTGCGGTGGCCGTGCCCATGGCAAGCAGGGAGGCCAATGCAGCGCTCAGGACGGCAATCTTCATGGGTGTCTCTCCGCGCAAGGGGCTGCCGATGTACACAGGCAAGCCAGGATCGGTATGGGGTGGGGGCCGCATCGATGGTAGGAAGGAAACCCCGGCCTGACCACTGAAAAACAGGGGGTCGTGCATAACCGCGGTCTATCGATGCGCGGCAGGCCCGCGCGTTGCAGGCAGTCCGCCAGCGCAAGGCTCAGCGCGTGGGGGTCAGCCCTGGTGGATCGGCCTGATCTTTCCGCTGGCCATGGCCGGCATGCTCGCCCAGGCTTGCGTGCTCGCGCACATGCGCCAGGAAACGCTTCTGCGCATGGTCGAGCGGCTCGCCCTTGCGATACACGGCATACAACGGGATCGGAAGCACCGGCTCCAGCGTGCGGAACTGCAGCGCATCGTTGCCATGCCCGCGCGCGGTGAACGAATCCACCAGCGCCAGCCCGTGGCCGTCGCGGACCAGCGCACGCGCGAGCTGGTAGGTCTGTACCCACATCTGGATGTTCGGTTCCGGGGTCAGCGATTCCAGGTGGATGTGGATGCGCCGGCCGAGGTCGTCCTTGACGGTGATGCCGATCATCGGTGCGCCGGCCAGCGCCGACAGCTGCTGCGGCGTCTGCAGTTGTTCCTCGCTCCACCAGCCGGGCGGCGCGATCACCTGCAGCCAGCCCTGGCCGATGATCTCCATCTGCAGGCCGGGGTGGTTGACCTCCTGCAGTGTCAGGCCGATGTCGATGTCGCGCAGCAGCAGGTAGTCGAGCATCTCGCGCGAATGCATCGCCAGCAGGTCCATGCCGACCTCGGGCAACTCGCGATGGAAGCGGGTGATGGCGTCCGGCAGCAGGGCGCTGGCCAACGTCAGCGTCGCGGCCACGCGCAGCGGCGCCAGCTCCGACGTGCGCACGTTGTCCGACAGGCGCTGCAGGTCGCGCATCTGGTCGGCGATACGGTCGATGTGCTCACGCAGCAGCGCGCTCTGCTGGCTCAGTTGCAGGCGTCCCTTTTCGCGCGTGAACAGCGGGAATCCGGCCTCGCGTTCGGCCTGCTGCAGCAGCTTGCTGGCCGCCGGCTGCGAGATGCCGAGCAGGTGCGCGGCACCGGTCAGCGTGCCCGCTTGCTGGATGGCCTGGAACATCTCGATATGGCGAAGGCGCATGGACGCGGGCGTGCTGCGGCAGGGACGGAAGCCGCCAGCCTAGTCGATGTGGCCGGCGCAGGTCATGCCCACGGCAGACTCATGTCAGGCCTGCGCCGTGCCGGGCACCGGCAGCGCATCGCGCTCCGCGTCCACGCCGCGCTGCTCCTGCAGGGTCGCCGACAGCATCTGGATGAAGGCCTCGGCGGCCTTCGACGGCGGCCGGTCTTCCAGCGACACGCAATGCAGCTTGAAGCGGATCGGCGGCGAGAACGGGCGGAAGTCGGTGGCCGCATCGATGCTGGCACGCGCGGTGAACTCGTCGACGACGGCCATGCCGGCGCCGCAGCGGGTCAGGGCCGCGGCGATGTAGAACGTCTGGTTGGAGACCACCTCGCGGATCGCGATGTCGTGGCGTTGCAGTTCGCGGTTCAGCAGGTCGCCGACCGGCCCGCCGGTGGTCAGCCCGACCATGTCCTGGCCGTCGAGCATCTGCAGCGACACGCTGTCGCCGACGTCGGGCAGGCTTTGGGTCTGGAACAGCAGCATCAGTTCGGCGCTGGCGAGTTCGCGCTGCTGCATGCGCGGATGCGCCGGCGGATCGTAGGCGATCGCGATGTCGCAGCTGCGTTCGTACAGCGCCTCGAACAGATCGTCGTGGTGCAGCGTCTGTACGTCGAAGGTGACATCGGGATGGCGCTGGCGGAAGCGGGTGATCGCCAGCGGCGCCAGGTGCAGGCCCAGCGACGGCACCACGGCCAAGCGGATATGGCTGCCGGCCATGTTGCGGATGTTGCCGACGGTCTTCTGCAGCGAGGTCAGGCGCTTGAAGATATCGGCGACCTCGATGAACAGTGCATGCGCCTCGTCGGTCGCGACCAGTCGTCCACGCACCAGCTTGAACAGTTCCAGCCCCAGCTGGTACTGGGTGTGCTGCAGCACCTTGCTGACCGACGGCTGCGAAACATGCAGCGCACGCGCCGCCGCGCTGATCGAGCCGGTGGTGTAGACCGCGTGGAAGACTTCAATCTGGCGGAAGCGCATCGCTGGGTCCTTGCTCGGGGGACAGGCCGGCGCGGCGCGCCATCGGCGGGGTGTCCATCGTCAGACGCCGCATCATTTCCAGAAGTTGATGAAGCCGGTGATGATCAGCGCATTGGTGAAGTCGATGAAGAACGCGCCCACCAAAGGCGCCACCAGGAACGCACGCGGCGCCATGCCGTAGCGCTCGACCAGGGTGCGCATCACCGCCATCGCGTTCGCGGTGGTGCCGAGCATGAAGCCGATGAAGCCGCCGCCCATGACCGCGGCATCGTAGTCGCGGCCCATGACCCGGAACACCACCACGCAGAACAGCGACACCATCGCCACCTGCAGGCCCAGGTTGACCAGCAGCGGCAGCGCCAGGCCGGCCAGTTCCCACAGTTTGAGGTTCATCAGCGCCACCGACAGGAACAGCGCCAGGCAGACGTTGCCGATCAGGTCGGTCGTCGGCACCGACATGCCGATCCAGCCGGTGCGGTCGTCGAGGTTGCGGATCACCGCGCCGACCAGCATCGCGCCGACATAAGCCGGCAGCGTCAGCCCGGTCGCCGAGATCCATTCGCTGACCCAGGCACCGGCCCACATCGCGACCAGGATCACGACGATGCTCTTGAGCGCACCGAACTCGCGCTCGGACTCGGTCGGGATCGGCCCGATATGTGCTTCGCCCGGCACCCGGTGCTGGTGGGGGTGCGCCGAGGTCAGGCCGAAGCGGCGGATCAGCACGGTGATCACCGGGCCGCCGACCAGGCCGCCCATGACGATGCCGGCCATCGCCGACGCCACCGCGATCGATTCCGCGCCGACCACGCCGGCCTCCTCGAACAGCGGCGCGAATGCAAGGCCCGTCGCCGGTCCGCCGGTCAGCGTCGTCGAGCCGGCCAGCACGCCGAACAGCGGATGCAGGTCGAAGCCGATCGCGACCGCCATGCCCAGCAGGTTCTGCGCGACCGCGAAGGCCGTCGCCAGCGCCAGGAAGACGATGACCTGCTTGCCGCTGATCCGCAGCAGCTTCAGGCTGGCATTGACGCCGATGGTGGTGAAAAACGCGATCATCAGCGGGCTCTGCAGCCCGGTGTCGAGCGTGAACAGCGTGGTGTCGCGGCTGTGCGCGGCCCAGGCCGCCAGTGCGAACACCAGTCCACCGATGACCGGTGGCGGCAGGTTGTAGCGGCCCAGTACCGGGATCGCCCGGCACAGGGCATAGCCCAGGAACAGCGCCAGGCCGGCGAACGCGAGGGTTTGTACGGCGTCGAGTTGCAGCATGGGATTGGAGTGTCCTGTATCGCGATCCTGTGTCGCGGTCATGTGTAGCAGAAGACCCGGTCCCACGTACAACGACAAGCGCGGGCCTGGCTCGGCACCTGCTCAGGATCCGTCGCGGATCCCCATGTACGCCAGCGGACAAGCGCCTCGGGGTCGCGACCGGATCTCGGCCGGGTGGTCAGCACCTGCTCGACGTCTGTCGCACGCGCGCCGGATGGCAAGCGCAGCAAGACCTTGAACAGGTGCTCAGGGGCAGGTGCCCGCCGGAGGACGATGCTGCAGCACGCGTCCGGGCAGGGCCTGCGCCAGCTGCCCATCATCGATCATCTGCGTGCCGTTGACGAACAGATGCACCACGCCTTCGGACAATACCTTGGGATGGACGTAGTCGGCCCTGGCTGCGAAGCGTTCCGGGTCGAACACGACAACATCGGCAAATTGGCCCGCGCGCAGGAAGCCGCGGTCCTGCAACCCCATCGTCGTGGCGGTGAGCCCGCTGGAGCGGTGGATGAAGGCCTGTAGGTCGATGATCTTGTCCTGCCGCACGAAGCGCGCGTACTTCTCCGGGAACGTCGCGTACTGGCGCGGATGGCCGTCGCCGCCATCGGAGGCGGTGACCACCCAGGGCTGCTGCATCAGCAGGTCGACGTCGGCGCGCGCCATATTGAACGAGGCCAGATTCGCTGCGGACTGCGATCCCACGTTGTCGATGCCGCCCTCGCCGATGATGCGCAGCGCGGCTTCGATCGGATCGATGGCCCAGCCGTCGGCGACCGCCTGCAAGGTCTGCCCGGTCCAGGGCCAGCCGGCCCCGGTCAGCAGCAGCGCGTCGGCGCCGCCACGGCGACGCAGGTTCTCGCGCATCGCGCTGCGGATCTTTGCGGCATCGGCCGGCGTGTCCAGGTGCGCGAACAGCGCTTTGCGGCCGCCATCGACGGCCCAGTGCGGCAGCAGCGACGCACCCAGGCTGGTGCCCGAGGCCAGCCACGGATACTGGTCGGCGGTGACCTGCTGGCCGGCGGCACGTGCCTGTTCGATCCGCGCGACGATCGCGCCGGCCTGGCCATGCACGTCGACGCCCAGCGCCTTGATGTGTGCAATGTGCACCGGCATGCCGGCGCGCCGGCCGATGTCCAGCACTTCGTCGATCGAGCCCATCAGGCCCAGCGAATACGAGGACTCGTCGCGCTGGTGGGTGTCGTAGCGTCCGCCGCGCCTGGCCGCCTCGGTGGCCAGCGCGACCACCTCGTCGGTGCTGGTGAAACTCTGCGGCGCGTAGAACAGGCCGGTCGACAGACCGAACGCGCCCTCGCACATCGCCTTGGCCACCAGCTGCTGCATCTGCCGCAGCTCGCCGGCATCGGGGGCACGCGCATCCTGGCCGAGCACGCGCATGCGCACCGGGCCCAGGCCGACGTAGCTGGCGATGTTGGTGCCCACGCCCTGCGCCTCGAACCAGGCACGGTCCTGCGCGATCTCCGGCGTGCCGCCGCCATCGATGCCGATGAAGATCGTGGTCACGCCCTGGAACAACCACGGCGCATTGCGTCGCGCCCCGGCATCGTCGGCGCGGATGTAGGTCTCGGGATGCGTATGCGGATCGATGAAGCCCGGTGCGACGATGCGGCCGTCGGCGGCCAGCGTGCGTGTGGCGTGATAGCGCCGGTCCAGATCCGCACCGACCGCGACGATGCGGTCGCCGGCGATCGCGACATCGGCGATGCGACCGGGACTGTCGCTGCCGTCGAACACCAGCCCGCCGGTGATCAACACGTCGACCTGCGTGGCGTCGGCCTGCAACACATCGGCCCGCAATGTATCTGCCGCCGTGCGCGTCTGCGCGCAGGCGGCGGTCAGCAGCGCGGCGAGCAAGCCCGCCGTGCGTAGGCCGGTCTTGCTCAGCCCCACTTTATGCAGACCGGCTTTGCGCAGGCGACGCGCGGTCACGCGGCGGTGCCGGCCAGTGCACGCGTGTCGGACGTACGCGGACCACCGCCCCATAGCGCGGCGGTCGTCGGTTGCAGCAGGCCGTCGACCAGGGCCACGCCGCCGACATGGTCCTGCTTCAGCCACAGCGGGCCGTCGAGGTCGATGAAGGACGCATGGCGCGCGACATGCAGCGCCGGGGCGATCCCCAGCGACGTGCAGATCATGCAGCCGACCATGATGTCGAAGTCCTGCGCGCGCGCGGCGTCCAGCAGCGCCAGCGCTTCGGTCAGACCACCGGTCTTGTCGAGCTTGATGTTGACCACCTGGTAGCGCGAACGCAGGCGCGGCAGGTCGGCGCTGACATGGCAGGACTCGTCGGCGCACAGGCGCGCGACCGATTGGAACCCCAGCAGCGCATCGTCCTGGTCGGCCGGCAGCGGCTGCTCGATCAGGTCGACGCGGGCCTCCGCCAGCACCGGCTGCATCGCCTCCAGCAAGGCCAGGTTCCAGCTTTCGTTGGGGTCGACGATCAGGCGCGCATCCGGCACCGCGCTGCGGACCGCGCGGATCAGCGTGGCGGGATCGGCGGCATCGACCTTGATCTTGATCAGGTCCAGGTGCGCGTACTGGCGGGCCGCCTGCGCCATGCGCTCGGGCGTGTCCAGGCTGATGGTCTGCGCGCTGCGCAACGCCGGCATCGCCGGCTCGCCGAGGAGGTCGGCGACGCTGCGCCGCAGCCGCTGCGACTCCAGGTCCCACAGCGCACTGTCGATCGCATTGCGGGCGGCCCCGGCAGGCAGCAGCGCCAGCAACTGCACGCGGGTCAGGCCGGCGGCGACGGCATCGCGCGCCAGTTGCACCTGCGCGGTCACCGATTCGACCGTCTCGCCATAGCGTGCGTAAGGCGTGGCCTCGCCATGCGCGACCAGCGCACCGTCACGCAGCGTGACCTCGATGACCTCGGCCGAGGTGCGGATGCCACGCGAGATCCGGAAGGGTGTCGACAACGGCCAACTGCGATGCGCGACATCGAGCACGACCGTCATGCCAGCAACCTGTCGACGATGCGGGCCACGCCATCGCGCACCGGATCCTGCGCCGGCAGCCCGAGCAGGTCTTCGGCGGCGCGGCAGGCTGCGACCGCGTCGTCAGCCGACAGTCGCGAAGTGTTCAATGCCACGCCGACCGCGATCGCCGCCGGATTGGTCAGGCGCGCGGCCGCGAGATTGGCGTCCAGCGTCTCGCGCAGGCCCGGCACCGGGTAATGCTTGAGCCCGCGCATGTGCGGACGGTTCGGCTCGTGGCACAGCACCAGCGCATCGGCCTGGGCGCCATGCAGCAGGCCCATCGACACACCGGCATACGAGGGATGGAACAGCGAGCCCTGGCCTTCGATCAGGTCCCAGCCGTTGTCGTCGCGCGCCGGCGACAACCACTCGATGCCGCCCGAGATGAAGTCGGCGACCACCGCGTCGATCGGAATGCCGCGGCCGGCGATGAAGATGCCGGTCTGGCCGGTCGCGCGGAAATCCGCGGCGACGCCACGGCGGCGCAGTTCCAGCTCCAGTGCCAGCGTGGTGTACATCTTGCCGGTCGAGCAGTCGGTGCCGACCGTCAGCAGGCGGCGGCCGGCGCGCTTGAGGCCGTTACCGACCGGCGTCGCCGGCGGATGCCGGGCGTCGAACAGGTGGCGGCCATTGCGCTGCGCGGCGTCGCGGATCGGCGCATGCGAACCCAGGCGCTCATGCAGGCCCGAGGCGACGTTGAGGCCGGCATCGAGCGCGGCGACGACATGCTCGACCATGCGCGCGTCCATATGGCCGCCGGCATTGGCGACGCCGACGATCATCGTGTTCGCACCGGCCGCGCGGGCTTGCACGAAGTCCATGTCGGGCACGCCGACGCTGGTCTTGCAGTCGGTGTCGCGGAACTGGCCCACGCACCATTCCGGGCGCCACTGCGCCAGGCCGCGCGCGGTCTTCGCGGCGAGGTCGTCCGGTGCATTGCCCAGGTACAGCAGGAAGGGAGGCGGCCAATGCGAGGCGTTGGCGTCGATCGCGGAAGCAGGCGTGGACATGGCGTCTGGTGGTTCCTGTCGCCCGGTGGCGGGCGTGGCTGGGTTGGAGAGCTTTGGGGTCACGATAGGCACTTGCCGGGAGGGGCGCCATTGAAAAGACACCGGCCACGCATAACCACAGGTTATGCATGGCCGGGGGGCGACGAGGCCCCGGAGGAGCGGGGTTGGCGGCGTGCGGAGCCGGTCCGGAGGTCATGCGCCGGCGGCTTTCAAGGAGCGGCTGGCCACGCGGCGGACGTGGTACCGAAGGCGCGCCTGCCTCCCCGGCAGCACGCGTGGCGGGATCGCGGACCGGTGCCGACATCCGGCCCCGTCGTGGCAGACTGGGGCCATGACCGGTCCCCGCATCCTCGTCGTCGACGATCACCCGCTGTTCCGCGCCGCCCTGCTGAGGGCGCTGGCGGAACTGCTGCCCGGCGCCCATGTCGCCGAAGCCGCCAGCCCGCAGGCCATGGAGCATGCGTTGCAGGTCGACCCCGCCCTCGAGCTGGTGCTGCTGGACCTGGCGATGCCGGGCGCGCGCGGCCTGTCGTCGCTGGTGCACCTGCGTGGCGAGTTTCCGGAACTGCCGGTCATCGTGATCTCGTCCAACGACCATCCGCGCACCGTGCGCCGCGTGCAGCAGTTCGGCGCCGCCGGTTTCATCTCGAAATCGGCGCCGGCCGATGCCATCGGCGATGCCCTGCGCGCCGTCCTCGACGGCGGGACCTGGTTCCCGCCGCTGACCGCCGAGCGCTCGGAAGCCGACGCGCAACTGGCGGCGCGGCTCGCGCAGCTGACCCCGCAACAGTTCCGCGTGCTGATGTGCCTGGCCGACGGCCTGCTCAATAAGCAGATCGCGCACACCCTCGGCCTGGCCGAGAACACCGTCAAGGTCCACGTGACCGCGATCTTGAAGAAACTCGAATGCCACAGCCGCACGCAGGCGGCGGTGCTGGTCAAGGCGCTGGAGCCCGACGGCGAAGTGTAAGTGCGTCATGTAGGAGCGCCGACAGGCGCGATCGGGCCGTCCATGAAGGCCCCCTCGCGCCTGTCGGCGCTCCCACAAAGGCGTGTGCTGGACGCTGTCTGCGGCCTCAGAGCTTGTGCACGATCTTGCTGCGCTTGCCATCTGGCACGCGTGCGGTGCTCGAAATGCTCATGTACCACACGTACACTGCGCTTTCTGTGCTCCGCCACGCGTCATCTGGCTGCGCTCGCGACAGATCGTGAACAGGCTCTCAGCTGCGCCGCAACAGCATCTGCGTCATCAAGGCGCGCAAGGCCGACGGCCGCACCGGCAAGCTGATGACGCCCCAGCCTTCGTCCTGCGCCAGCCGTCGACTGTCGACGTCATCGGGCGCGACCAGCAGGATGGCCTGCGGGACCTCGCCGGCAGCGCCGCTCGCCAGGCGCGCCAGCATCGCACGCAGGCGCGGATGCGCGTCCGCCAGCAACAGCTGCGGGGCCGCGTCATCGCCATCCGCATCCGCGTCCGACGTCACACGGCAGCCCCAGCGCTGCAAGAGCGCCACGGTGCTGTCGTGGCCATCCGGGTCGTCGATCAGACAGCCAACGCTGCGGCCTTCGAGCAGTGATTCGCCGGCCGCGGCCTGCCGCGAGGCAGCGCCTGCGTCGCGCCCGGCTTCGGCGGCGGCACCCGCGTCATGGCCTGCCATCGCCGGACGGACCAGCGGTACGCTGACCGCGAACACACTGCCATGGCCGACCCGGGAGCGCAGGCTGATGCGATGGCCCAGCAGCTTGGCGATGCGATCGACGATCGCCAGCCCGAGGCCGGTGCCCGGCGCGCTGCCGACGCCATCGTCGAGGCGGCGGAATTCTTCGAAGATGTCCTTGTGCCGGTTCGGTGGAATGCCGGGGCCGGTGTCGTGCACTTCGATCCGCAGGCTGTCGCCGATCCGCCGGCAGCCGAGCACGATGCGGCCCTGCGCGGTATAGCGCACCGCGTTGGACAGGAAGTTCTGCACGATCCGGCGCAGCAACGCGGCATCGCTGCGGATCCATGCGCGCGTCGCGATGTGTTCCAGTTGCAGGCCGCGCGCATGGGCAAGCACGCCGGCATCGCGCGCCAGTGTGTCCAGCATCGGTCCCAGCGGCAGGTCGCGCACGTCGGTCTGCAACGTGCCCGACTCCAGCCGCGAGATGTCGAGCAGGCTGGCCAGGATCGCGTCCTGCGCGGCCAGTGCGCCGTCGATGCTGTCGGCCAGGCCGCGGTTGTCGGGATCCTGCAGGTGGTTGCGCAGCGTCGACACGAACATCCGCGCGGCATTCAACGGTTGCAGCAGGTCGTGCACGGCGGCCGCGGCGAAGCGGCTCTTGTAGCGGTTGGCGTCCTCGGCCTCGCGCCGCGCCTGTTCCAGGTCGGCGGTCCGTTCGACGATGCGGCGCTCCAGCGCATCGGCCAGCGAGCGCAGGTCGCGCGCGGCCTGCTTGTAGCTGGTGATGTCGGTGTAGCTGGTGACAAAGCCGCCATCGGGCAGGGGATTGCCGCGGATCTCCAGCACCATGCCGTCGTCCTTCTCGCGCTCGTGCATGTGCGGCCGCCCGCTGCGCAGGTGGCCCATGCGGCGTTGGATCGCCTCCTCCACCGGGCCCGGGCCGAGCAGGCCGCGGCGCGCGTTGTGGCGGAACACGTCCTCGATCGTGCGGCCGACGCGGATCAGGTCCGGCGGGAACCGGAACAGCTCGAGATAGCGCGCGTTCCAGGCCACCAGGTTGAGGTCGGCGTCGACGATGACGATGCCCTGCGACAGATGCGCGAGGCGACGGCTGAGGCCGGTGTCGGCCTGCTGCGCCGCTTCGACCAGACCGTCCTGCGCGGTGCGCAGTTCCAGCGCGTGCTGCTGGACCAGGCTTTCCAGTTCGCGTCGGCTGCGCTGGCGCAGGCTGCCCAGGCGCATGCGCTGCTGCACGAACAGGCCCAGCAGCACCAGGGCCAGCCACAGCAGCGCCGCGGCGATCGCCGATTGCCGCGCAGCCGCGTCGGCGCCGGCAGCGTCGTGCAGCAGGTGCAGGGTCCAGCCGGGCTCGGGGAGCGGCATGTCGAGCGCCAGCCATTGCCCCGGCTGGCGCGGTTCCAGCAGCGCGCGCACGCGGGTGCCGTCGTCGAGCGTACGCAGCGTGCGTGCCAGCAGCGGCCGCAGCAGTTGCGGCGGGTACTGCCGCGTCGCGTCCAGCAGCGCGCGCGTCGCGGGATCGAGCGGCCGCAGCATGCGATAGCGCCAGCTGTCGTCGCCGGCCAGGAAGGCCACGCCGTTGTCGTCGCTGACGAACACCGTGTCCGGTCCGCGCAGCCAGTCGTACTCCAGCGCGCCCAGGCCGATCTTGATGACGATGACGCCGATGCTGGTGCCGTTGTCGCCGCGCACCGCGCGCGACAGGTAGTAGCCGGGCAGGCCGGTGGTGACGCCGACGCCGTAGAAGCGGCCTTCCCCTTCGTGCATCGCCTGCTGCACGTACGGGCGGAAGCCGTAGTTCTCACCGACGTTGCTGGCCGGGTCGCGCCAGTTGCTGGCGGCCACTGCGATGCCGGAGATGTTGATCAGCGTCAGCGTCGCCGCGCGCGTGGTCAGGCTGGCCTGTTCCAGCCGCCGGTTGAGCTGTTCGCGCATCGCCGCGTCGACCGGGCCCTGCAGCGCATCGCGCAGTTGCGGATCCAGCGCCAGCAATTGCGGCAGTGCACGATAACGACCGACCAGTTGCTCCAGCGATTGCGCATGCAGGGTCATCTGCTGCCGCGCCTGCGCGGTCTGGCGTTCGATCTCTCGCGCATAGGCCCATTGCCAGGCCAGCCACGCGCAGACCAGCAGTCCGGCCACCGCGATCACGGTGGCCGACACGATCGGCAGCAGGCGGCGGCGTGAAGGCATCATCGCCGCAGTGTAATGGGACCTTCACGCAGGCGGGTGCAGGCGTGAAGGCGCGTCGCGGGCCCATTCGACCGCAACTCTTCTCGTTCGCTGCATTTTTGGCCGCATAACCCCTATGCGTTATCGGAAATCCGCCCGGGGCTTGGTACAACATGCCACCTCCGGACGTCCGGTGTGCCACCCAGGATCCACTGATGCAGCTGCACATGCCTCCCGCCGATGCCCAGATCGCTGCCGCCCCCGTGTCCCTGCCGTGGTATCGGCAGTTGTACGTGCAGGTGCTGGTCGCGATCACCGCCGGCATCCTGCTTGGCCACTTCGAACCGGCCATCGGCGAGCAGCTCAAGCCGCTGGGCGACGGCTTCATCAAGCTGGTCAAGATGATCATCGCGCCGGTGATCTTCCTGACCATCGTTACCGGCGTGGCCGGCATGAAGCAGCTGTCCAGCGTCGGCCGCGTGTTTGGCAAGGCGATGGCGTACTTCCTGTTCTTCTCGACGCTGGCGCTGGTCATCGGCATGGTCGTCGCGCACGTGGTGCAGCCCGGCGCCGGCATGAACATCGACCCGGCCACGCTGGATGTCTCCAAGGTCACCGAGTACACCAAGAAGGCGCACGACCTGACGCTGACCGGCTTCCTGCTCGACATCATCCCCGACACGCTGGTCAGCGCGTTCACCTCCGGCAACATCATGCAGGTGCTGCTGGTCGCGGTGCTGTTCGGCATCTCGCTGGCGATGGTCGGCGACTACGGCGCGCCGGTGCTGTCGTTCCTGGAAGCGCTGACGCTGCCGGTGTTCAAGCTCGTCCACCTGCTGATGCGCGCCGCGCCGATCGGCGCCTTCGGCGCGATGGCCTTCACGATCGGCAAGTACGGACTGTCGTCGCTGGTCAACCTGGCCTGGCTGGTCGGCACGTTCTACATCACGTCACTACTGTTCGTGCTGGTCGTGCTCGGGTTGGTGGCGCGCATGTGCGGCTTCTCCATCCTCAAGCTGATCCGCTACCTCAAGGCCGAACTGCTGCTGGTGCTGGGCACGTCGTCGTCGGAGTCGGCGCTGCCGTCGCTGATGGAAAAGATGGAGAAGGCCGGTTGCCGCAAGTCGGTGGTCGGCCTGGTCGTACCGACCGGCTACTCGTTCAACCTCGACGGCACCAACATCTACATGACCCTGGCCGCGTTGTTCATCGCGCAGGCCACCAATGTCGACCTGACCCTGGGCCAGCAGGTCACGCTGCTGCTGGTGGCGGTGCTGAGCTCCAAGGGCGCAGCCGGCGTCACCGGCGCTGGTTTCATCACGCTGGCGGCCACGCTGTCGGTGGTGCCGACCGTGCCGGTGGCGGGCATGGCGCTGATCCTCGGCGTCGACCGCTTCATGAGCGAATGCCGCTCGCTGACCAACTTCATCGGCAATGCCGTGGCGACCGTCGTGGTGTCGCGCTGGGAGAACGCGCTCGACCGCGACCAGTTGGCGCGCGTGCTCGATGGTCATGCGCCGCTGGAGAAGGTACCGGCCGTCGCCCCGGTCGACGTACTGGCCACCGATCCGGTCGCAGGTCCGCGCGCCTGAGTCGGCGCCAGCGCCTCCACGCGGCAGCGCGCCCGGCAAGAACGCACGAAGACAGCCGGGCAAGCACAGGAATTTTCTGAAAGACCCCGCGTCAACAAGAACAACAACAAGTCACACAACAACAAGAAGCGCCACCGCAACGGTTTTTCGCAAGCAGCTTCGCCAGAACAGCAGCACCAGAACAGCAAGACCAAAACAGCAACATCAAAACAGCAACATCAAAACAGCACGACCGACACGCGATACCGGCAAGACTTCACCAGGGAGATCCAACATGAGTTCCACCCTCAAACGCGCCAGCCGCTGGCTGGCCGTGCTGGCGTTCTGCGCCTGCGCGTTTCCCGCACTCGCCCAGCAGGGCAGTGTGCAGATGATGCCGCTGTGGCCCGACGGCCACCTGCCCAGGGTCGTCCAGGGCCCCGAAGTGGTCGGCAACGAGAGTGCTTCGATGGGCGCGGTCAGCCGCGTCTCCGAACCACGCATGGAGATCCACCGTCCTGCGCATCCCAATGGCAGCGCCGTGCTGATCCTCGGCGGCGGTGGCTATTTCCGTATCCAGGTCGGCACGGCTGCACGTCCGATGGCGCAGTGGCTGGCCTCGCTCGGTGTGACCAGCGCGGTGCTGTACTACCGCATGCCGGCCGATGGCTGGCCGGCCTCGGCACCGTTCGCCGATGGCCAGCGTGCGCTGCGCCTGCTGCGGGCGCATGCCGGTGAACTCGGCATCGATCCGGCCCGCATCGGCGTCATGGGCTCGTCCGCCGGCGCCAACCTCGGCGGCATCCTGGCCACGCGCTTCGACCACGACTTCTACCCGGCACTCGATGCCGCCGACCAGCAATCGTCGAAGCCGGCCTTCCTGGCGATGCTGTATCCGGTGGTCACGCTGCGCGCGCCGTACGACACCACGCGCACGCGTCGCGAACTCGGCACCCAGGCCGATGCCGTCGAGGCCTACTCGGTGGAATCGCATGTGCGTCCGGATATGCCGCCGGTGTTCCTGGTGCATGCCGCCGACGATCCGATCGCCGACGTCGGCCACAGCCTGGCGATGTACCAGGCCGCGCGCAGCCACAAGGTACCGGTGGAGATGCACCTGTTCGAACGCGGCGGACACAGCTGGGGGCTGGGCCGGCCCGGCACCCAGGTCGCGCAGTGGCCGCGGCTGTTCGCGACCTGGGCGCGCCTGCATGGCGTGCTCGGTCCCGCGACCGGCCTGCAGCCGCTGACCGGGCAGCCCGCGACGACAACCGCACTGCCGCTGCCCGTCGCTGCCCCGGCCGAAGACGATGCCGACACCGAGGACGAAGGCGACTGAACCCGGCAGGCCGACCACGCCGCGCGCGAGACACCACGCCGGCACGCCTTTTGCCAACGACATGCCTGCCAAACACAGGCGCGCCAAACACAGGCCCGTCCTGCACACATTCCGGAGACTGACATGACACATTCCCATTCCCGCGCGCTGGCCGCCAGCGTGCTGCTCGGACTGGCCACCTTGCCGGCCCTGGCCGCCGACACCGCATCCGACGCCGAACTGCGCGAACTGATCCGCCTGCAATCGGAACAATTGCAACAACAGGCCGCGCAATTGCAGGCCCTGAGCCAGCGCCTGGCGGCGATCGAAGGGGGCGCAGCCGCGTCGAACGCCGCCAGTCCTGCATCCGTTGCCGCTGCAACCAACGGCCTCGATGCCGAGGCCCGGTCGAAGGCCGACGTGGACGCGCAGGTGGCCGCCGCCATCGCCGACACCCGTGCCGACGACCTCGCGATCCTGCAGGCCCAGGTCGCACAGCTGGCGGCCGGCGGCGGCAGTGGCGGCGGCAACACCAGCTGGCGCCGCGGCGGCCCCGAACTGCGCAACGGCGATCGCAGCTTCACCTTCCATCCGCGCGGCCGGATCATGGCCGACTTCTCGTCGACCCGCGGCTCGCGTTTCGACGCCCGCAACATCGGCGGCACCGAGATGCGCCAGGTGCGCCTCGGCGCCGAGGGCAGCATGGGCCCGCTGGGCTACAAGATCGACGCGGAGCTGGCCGACAACGCCGTCAGCATCAAGGATGCCTACCTGTCGTGGGATACCCGCCTGGGCAACCTGCCGGCCGAGTTCTACGTCGGCAACAAGCTCAAGGACCGCAGCATCGACGGCTCGACCACGCTGACCCGTACGCCCTTCATGGAGCGCAACGCGGTCGCCTCGGTGGGCTCGCCCAACAGCGGCTACTTCGGCATGGGCGGGCAGATGAAGCTGGTCGGCCAGAACTGGCATTACAGCCTCGGCCTGACCGGCGACGACATCGGCAACGACGGCGCCCAGAGCGACTCGCTGACCTGGACCACGCGCGCCCACTGGAATCCGATCAAGCGTCCGGCCGGCTTCCTGCATGTCGGCGGCTGGCTGGTCTATGAGGACTTCGGCGCCGATGTCGCCAGCATCAACAAGACCCCGCGCATCGCATCGAGCTTCAACGACAACATCCGCGTCTCCGCGAGTTCGATCGCCAATGTCACCCGCGAGCAGATCTGGGGCGCCGAGCTGGGCGGCACCTGGCGCAACTTCTGGGCCTTCGGCGAACACGCCCGCCGCACCATCCGCTCGCGCACCGTCGGCGAGATCGACCAGGAGGCCACCTCGCTCTATGCCGGCTGGCTGATCACCGGCGAGAAGTCCGGCTTCAGCGCCCGCTCCGGCGTCTGGGGCACCACCCGGGTCGCGCGGCCGGTCACCGATGGCGGCATCGGCGCGTGGGAACTGGCGACCCGCTACGACAAGTTCGACTTTACCGACGCCGCCCGCGGCGGCGAGGGCGATGCCTGGACCCTCGGCGTTAACTGGTATCTGAACAACTGGTCGCGGCTGATGCTCAACTACGTGCACTGGACCACCGACAACCAGGTCGGCGCCTACCAGGGCCGCGACAGCGGCAACACCGTCAATGTGCGTGCCCAGGTCGTGTTCTAAGCATGTCCGCGATCGTGCCCGCCTGATCCATACCCGACCGAACGTCCATGCGCGACGGCACGCACTGCTGCGCATGGGCTTTCCGGTTCCGCTTTCTGCCGCCCGCACCGCGCGCGGCAGGGGTAGAATCGAAACCCACCGCGCTGCTGAAAGTACCCGTGACCTGATGTCGAACAACGATGAATTCCGCAAGGCCGCACTCGACTACCACCGGCTGTCCCCGCCCGGAAAAATCAGGGTCACCGCGACCAAGGCCATGCTCACGCAGCGCGATCTGGCGCTGGCCTATTCGCCCGGCGTCGCGTTCGCCTGCGAGGAGATCGTCGCCGACCCGCGCACGGCCAGCGAGCTGACCGCACGCGGCAACCTGGTCGCGGTCATCAGCAACGGCACCGCCGTGCTCGGTCTGGGCAACATCGGCCCGCTGGCCTCCAAGCCGGTCATGGAAGGCAAGGGCGTGCTGTTCCAGAAGTTCGCCGGCATCGATGTGTTCGACATCGAGATCGACGAGAACGACCCCGACAAGCTGGTCGACATCATCGCCTCGCTGGAGCCGACCTTCGGCGGCATCAACCTCGAGGACATCAAGGCCCCCGAGTGCTTCATCGTCGAGCGCAAGCTGCGCGAGCGCATGAAGATCCCGGTCTTCCATGACGACCAGCACGGCACCGCGATCATCGTCGGCGCCGCGGTCCTCAACGCGCTGGAAGTGGCCGGCAAGGACATCGGCGACGTGCGCCTGGCCACCACCGGTGCCGGTGCCGCCGGCATCGCCTGCCTGGACATGCTGGTCGCGCTGGGCCTGAAGCCCGAGAACATCCTGGCCTTCGACCGCGAAGGCGTGATCCACGCCGACCGCCCCAACCTCGACCCCGACAAGGCCCGTTACGCGCGCAAGACCGACAAGCGTTCGCTGGCCGAGATCGTCGACGGCGCCGACGTGTTCCTGGGCCTGTCGGCCGGCGGCATCCTCAAGCCCGAGATGGTCGCCACGATGGCCGAGCGTCCGGTGATCCTGGCGCTGGCCAACCCGTACCCGGAAATCCTGCCCGAGGACGCCAAGCGCGTGCGCCCGGACTGCATCATCGCGACCGGCCGCTCGGATTACCCCAACCAGGTCAACAACGCGGTCTGCTTCCCGTACATCTTCCGTGGCGCGCTCGACGTCGGCGCGACCGGCATCAACGAAGCGATGAAGCTGGCCTGCGTGCGCGCGATCGCGACCCTTGCCAAGAGCGAGTCCAGTGACCTGGGCAGCGCCTATGGCGGCGACGTGCCGACCTTCGGTCCCGAATACATCATCCCGCGTCCGTTCGACCCGCGCCTGCTGGTCATGCTGGCGCCCTGCGTGGCGCAGGCCGCGATGGACTCGGGCATCGCCCAGCGTCCGATCGAGGACATGCGCGCCTACCGCGAGAAGCTGGCGCAGTTCATCCACCGCACCGGCCTGGTGATGAAGCCGATCTACGAGCGCGCACGCGCCGACCGCCAGCGCGTGGTCTACGCCGAGGGCGAGGAAGAGACCGTGCTGCGCGCCGTGCAGACCGTGGTCGATGAAGGCCTGGCGCATCCGATCCTGATCGGTCGCCCCGAGGTCATCGAATCGCGCATCCAGCGCCTGGGCCTGCGCCTGCGCGCCGGTGTCGATTTCGAACTGACCAACCTGCTCGACGACCCGCGCTTCAACGATTACTGGCAGCACTACCACCAGCTGACCGAGCGCCGCGGCGTGACCCCGGACTCGGCGAAGACGCTGATCCGCTCGCGGCCCACGCTGATCGCCGCGATCATGGTCGAGCGCGGCGAAGCCGACGCGATGATCACCGGCCTGGTCGGCCGCTTCCACAAGAAGCTCGGCTACCTGCGCAGCGTGTTCTCGCTGGACCCGGGCGTGCAGAGCACCTCGGCGATGACCGGCGTGGTCAACGAGCAGGGCATGTGGTTCTTCGTCGACACCCACGTCCAGCCCGACCCGACCGCCGAGCAGATCGCCGACAGCACCATCCAGGCGGCGTTCCGGCTGAAGTTGTTCGGCATCGATCCCAAGATCGCCCTACTGTCGCATTCCAACTTCGGCAGCCACGACGACGCCAGCGCCCGCAAGATGCGCCAGGTCCGCGAGATCCTGGCCAAGCGCATGCCCAAGCTGGAAGTCGACGGCGAGATGATGGCCGACACCGCCTGGGATGAAGACCTGCGCCGGCGCATGTTCCCCAATACCAGCCTGACCGGGCGCGCGAACCTGTTCGTGATGCCCAACCTCGATGCCGCCAACATCACCTACAACATGATCCGGGTGATGACCAACGGCGTTGCGCTGGGCCCGATCCTGATGGGCATCAACAAGCCGGCGCACGTGCTGACGCCTGCGGCCACTCCGCGTCGCGTCATCAACATGACGGCCATCGCGGCGGTGGAGTCGCAGTTGCGGAAGCAGCGTAGCTGAGGGCCAGTGGGGACATGCCGGGTACGTGGTGACGAACGCGTCGCCACGCGCCCGGGCAATGATGGGCCGTTATCCTGTGGGAGCGGCCACGGCCGCGAAACCGCTAGACCTTCAACAGCTTCCGCGCCACCTCGGCGATCCGTTCCGGCTCATCCTTCAGGACCAGCGCATCGGCCGGCGGCGGGACCTGGCCGGCCAGCAGCGCGCCGGTCAGCACCACGACCGGCAGCTCCGGTCGGAACGCGCGCACCATGTCCAGCGCCTCGTCGCCGGAGAAGCCCGGCAGGTTGAGGTCGGACAGCACCAGGTGCGGGTCGAATCCCGACAATGCATCGCGCAGCCCCGGGGCGTTGTCCACGCGCAGGACATCCACGTCCAGCGCTGCATCGTCGCGCAGCGTGAACTCGGTCAGCTCGGCGTCGACGACCGAATCGTCGACGATCAGCACCCGCCAGCGTTGCGACGCGGCATCGGCACCGCTTTCGGGCTTGGGCACGGGATCAGTCTGCGCCGGGCACTTCGTTGAGCACGGCCCAGAACCGGCCGAGCGTGCGGATCGCCTCGAAGAACTGGTCCACGTCCACCGGCTTGACCACATAGGCGTTGACGCCCAGGTCCCAGCTGCGCGCCAGGTCGCTTTCCTCGCGCGACGACGACAGGATCACCACCGGGATGCGCTTGAACGCTTCCTCGTCGCGCATCCGCTGCAACACTTCCAGCCCGTCCATGCGGGTCATCTTGATGTCCAGCAGCAGCACCGCCGGGTTGCCTTCCGGACGGCCGGCGAACTGGCCGCGACGGTACAGGTAGTCCAGCGCATCGACGCCGTCCTCGACGTGCACGATCGGGTTGGCCAAGTGGGCCTCGCGCAGCGCATCGATGGCCATCTCGGCATCGTGCGGATTGTCTTCGGCCAGCAGGATGGTGCGCAGCTCACTCATTGGGCTTGGATCCTTGGTTGCTGCCAACCTCGCCGGGGGCGGGCAACGTGAAATGGAAGGTGGCGCCTTGGCCGAGTTCGGCCTCCGCACGGATCTGTCCGCCGTGGCGGCCCAGCACGCGACGCACGCTGGCCAACCCCACGCCGGTACCCGGGAACTCGCTGGGCGAGTGCAGGCGCTGGAAGACGCCGAACAGTTTGCCTGCGTACTGCATGTCGAATCCAGCGCCATTGTCGCGGACGGTGAACTCGTGGCCACCGCCCTCCAGCGTCCGGCAGGTGACCTCGATCTCCGCCGGCTCGCGGTTGCTGCTGTACTTGACCGCGTTGCCCAGCAGGTTCTGCCAGACCTGGCGCAGCATGTTCTCGTCGCCGACGACCACCGGCAACGGTTGTATACGCCAATGGATGTGATGGCCGGGTTGCTCGCTGGAACTGGCGCTGTCCAGCATCGCCCGGGTCTCGGCCACCAGCGACTGCATGTCCACGCCCTGCAGGCGCAGCGCGCTGCGGCCCAGGCGCGAGTACACCAGCAGGTCGTCGATCAGTGCCGACATCCGCTTGGCCGACGTCGCGATCACGCCCAGGTAGTGCGTGCTCTTGTCGTCCAGGCCGTCGCCCAGGTGTCGGCCCAGCTTGTCGGCAAAGCCGGCGATGTGCCGCAGCGGCGCGCGCAGGTCGTGCGAGACCGAGTAGCTGAAGGCCTCCAGTTCGCGGTTGACGTCCGAGACCTGCTCCACCTTGCCCTGCAGCTGCTGGTTCAGCTCCCGCACCTGGCGCTCGTTGATCGCCTGTGCGGTGATGTCGGATGCGGTGACCAGCGCGACCTCCTCGTCGCGGTCCGGCAGCGGCATCCGCCGTGCATTGATCAGCATCGTGCGCTCGGCGCCGTCGGCGCTGCGCTGCAGCTGCTGGTAGTCCCACAGCTCGCGGTCGCGTGCCAGTACGTCGTGCAGGCGCCGCAGCGTCTCCGCATGGTCCCAGGCGCCATCGCCGATCTGCGCCAGCGGCTGGCCGCGCATGTCGCCCTCGACGCCATAGAGTTCGGCGAACGCGGCGTTGTGCATGACGATCCGCTGCTCGCCGTCGACCAGTACGATCGGCTCGCGCACGGTGTCGAGCACCGCGGCGGCGCGATGGCTCGCGCGCTGCGCATGGCCCTCGGCCTCCTGGCGGCGCCCCCACTGGCGGCGGGCGAACCAGCCGGCACCGCCCAGCAGCGCCAACTGCGCCACCATCGCCACCCAGGCGGTGATCGTCGCGTACAGGCTGGTACGGTCGGCGCGTACCACGCGCTCCTCCAGCAGCAACTGTTCTTCCTTCAGGAACCCGTCGATCAGGCGATGCACGGGGTACAGCCGGATCATGTCGTCGATCTCTTCGTCGCCGGCCTTGCCGTGCTTGGCAATGACGCCCATCGCCCGCGCCGTGCGCTCCTCGACATGGCTGCGCAGCGCGCCCAGCCGGACCTGCTGGTCCGGGTTGTCGCGGGTCAGCTCCAGCACCCGCTCCAGGTTGGGCTGCACCCGCGCATGCGCCTGCTGGATGCGTTCCTGCAGCAGTGGGCTGTCGATACCGCGCGTCAGCGTCAGCGCCGCGGCCTCGAGGCTGCGGGTGTCGGCCGCGATCCACAGCATCCGCGACTCGACCTCGCGGCTGTGCTTGACCGCCCGCGAGGCCTCCTCGGCTTCCAGCGTGGTCCAGCGGATGAACAGGAACGGGGCGATGACGATCGCGGCGATCGCCAGGGCCATCGCCGGCCATTGCCAACGCGCGGACAGGAAGGTGGGCAGGGACGGGGGCATCGGCTCGGATCGGATCCTGGGACGGTGGACCGGGCGATGCTGCGGGAAAGGCCGGTCGATAAGCAACCTGCCGTTGAAATCGGCCGCGCTCACCATCCGTATTCGACCAAGGTCGTAGCCCCCGCGCAGGCTTGCCGGCAGCTGCCGGCGGCTTGTCCCCCGACCTGTTCCGTGCTGTCGCGGGACATCGTGTTTGTTGCGGTGCAGCAAGTGCATTCGAGCCGTCTCACGCGCAATGAAGAACGCGTCGCGCCTGCTAGAATCCGGGCTCTAATTCGATATTCACTAACTCAAGATTCGCTATTTCAGAAGCGATGCGGTTGACGGAGCAGGCATGAACTGGTTGAACGACGTACTACAGAACGACCCCAATCCCACCGAGACCCGCGAGTGGATTGAATCGCTGAAGGCGGTCATCGACGCCGGCGGTCCCGAGCGCGCCCACCAGCTGCTCGAGAACATGGTCGAACTGACCCGTCGCGCCGGCGCCCACCTGCCGTTCGCGCCGACCACCGAGTACGTCAACACCATCCCCGCGCACCTTGAGCCCAAGTTCCCGGGCGACCAGACGCTGGAATGGCGCATCCGCTCGATCATCCGCTGGAACGCGATGGCCATGGTCGTCCGTGCCAACCGCAAGCCCGGCGACCTCGGCGGCCACATCGCCAGCTTCGCCTCCAGCGCTACCCTCTACGACGTCGGCTTCAACCACTTCTGGCGCGGCCAGGATGGCGACCACCCGGGCGACCTGCTGTACATCCAGGGCCACGGCTCGCCGGGCGTCTACGCCCGCGCCTTCCTCGAAGGCCGCATCAGCGAATCGCAGATCGACAACTTCCGCATGGAAGTCGACGGCCGCGGCCTGTCCTCGTACCCGCATCCCTGGCTGATGCCGGACTTCTGGCAGACCCCCACCGTGTCGATGGGCCTGGGCCCGATCGCAGCGATCTACCAGGCGCGCAACTGGAAGTACCTCGAATCGCGCGGCCTGATGCCCAAGTCCGACCGCAAGGTCTGGTGCTTCATGGGCGACGGCGAGACCGACGAGCCCGAGAGCCTGGGCGCGATCTCGGTCGCCGGCCGCGAAGGCCTCGACAACCTGGTCTTCGTCATCAACTGCAACCTGCAGCGCCTCGACGGCCCGGTGCGCGGCAACGGCAAGATCATCCAAGAGCTCGAGGGCGCCTTCCGCGGCGCCGGCTGGAACGTCATCAAGAACATCTGGGGCAGCTACTGGGATCCGCTGCTCGCACGCGACACCCAGGGCATCCTGAAGAAGCTGATGATGGAAACCGTCGACGGCGAGTACCAGAACTGCAAGGCCTTCGGCGGCGCCTACACCCGCGAGAATTTCTTCGGCAAGTATCCCGAGACCGCCGCGATGGTCGCCAGCCTGTCCGACGAGGACATCTGGCGCCTCAACCGTGGCGGCCACGACCCGCGCAAGGTCTACGCCTCCTACCAGAACGCCGTCGAGACCAAGGGCCAACCGACCGTCATCCTGGCCAAGACCGTCAAGGGCTACGGCATGGGCAGCGCCGGCGAAGCGCTGAACCCGACCCACAACACCAAGAAGCTCGCCGACGACGACGTCCGCGCGTTCCGCGACCGCTTCAAGATCCCGCTCGACGACGAGCAGCTCAAGGACGGCGCGGTGCCGTTCTACCACCCGGGCGAGAAGTCCGACGAAGTGCAGTACATGCGCGAGCGTCGCGAACAGCTCAAGGGCTTCCTGCCCAAGCGCCGCGTCAAGAGCACCGAGACCCTGACCGCGCCCAAGCTCGAAGTCTTCGACCGCCTGCTCAAGAGCACCGGCGAGCGCGAGATGTCGACCACCATGTCGTTCGTGCAGGCCCTCAACATCGCCCTGCGCGACAAGCAGGTCGGCCCGCGCATCGTCCCGATCGTTGCCGACGAAGCCCGCACCTTCGGCATGGAAGGCCTGTTCCGCCAGATCGGCATCTACGCCCCCGAAGGCCAGAAGTACAAGCCGGTGGATCGCGACCAGCTGATGTACTACCGCGAAGACACCACCGGCCAGGTGCTGCAGGAAGGCATCTCCGAAGCCGGCGCGTTCGCGTCCTGGATGGCGGCTGCGACCAGCTACAGCACCAACGACCTGCCGATGCTGCCGTTTTTCATCTACTACTCCATGTTCGGCTTCCAGCGCGTCGGCGACGCCGCCTGGCAGGCCGCGGACATGCGCGCGCGCGGCTTCCTGCTCGGCGGCACGGCCGGCCGCACCACGCTCAACGGCGAAGGCCTGCAGCATGAAGACGGCCACAGCCACCTGCTGGCCGGCGCCATCCCCAACTGCCGCAGCTACGACCCCACCTTCGGCTACGAAGTCACCGTGATCCTGCAGTACGGCATGCAGCGCATGCTCGACGAACAGCAGGACGAGTACTTCTACCTGACCCTGATGAACGAGAACTACAGCCACCCGGACATGCCCGAAGGCGCGGCCGAGGGCATCATCAAGGGCATGTACCTGCTCAAGGACGCCGGCAAGCCCAAGAAGGGCGAATTGCGCGTGCAGCTGCTGGGCTCGGGCACCATCCTGCGCGAAGCCATCGCCGCCGCCGAACTGCTGGACAAGGACTTTGGCGTCACCGCCGACATCTGGTCCTGCCCCAGCTTCAATGAGCTACGTCGCGATGGCTTCGACGCCGAGCGTTACAACCGCTTCAACCCCGAAGCCAAGAAGCCGCGCAAGGCCTACGTCACCGAACTGCTGGAAGGCCGCCAGGGCCCGGTCGTCGCCGCCACCGACTACGTCCGCGCCTTCGCCGAACAGATCCGCCCGTTCGTCCCGGCCACGTACACCGTGCTGGGCACCGACGGCTTCGGCCGCTCGGACACCCGCGCCAACCTGCGCCGCCACTTCGAAGTCGACCGCTATTACATCGCTCACGCCGCGATCGACGCCCTCGCAAAGGACGGCAAGATGACGGTCAAGGATGCTGCCAGGGCGATCAAGCTGTACAAGCTGGATCAGGAGAAGCCGAATCCGGTTGGGGTTTGATGCAACCGTAACGGTCATCCCCTCTCCCGCGTGCGGGAGAGGGTGCCGAAGGCGGGTGAGGGAAAGCAGAAGGCGGCCATTGGCCGCCTTTTGCATATTTGTCATAGGAAATGCGCCCATCCTAAGGTTCGGTAGCGCCTACGCTGCATTTTTGCTTTGATCCAAGCCACTTGCATCCAGAAGATCGGGAGCGCAAAGTGTTTTTTGCCGCGGGGGCGGCAGGGGGGAAGTGATCGATGAAGGGTTCTACGATCTGGTTTGATCGTCTTCTGTTCAACGAAGACGTTATCTCGCGGGCGGCGCACCGCTACACGAATTTCTTCCACGTGGATTTCTGCACCAATGCGCATGAGGTCGGGGTTGTGCTGACCGTGCGCGAAGGTGTGGAACGGCCTGCCGACCTCGAGGCCCGGTTCCGCGACGATGCGCTTGACGAGCGGCTGCGCGAGTCAGTGCGTCAAGAAACTCAAAGCATTCATACCGAGCTGATCCGTGCAGCACTTCGCGAAGCCCATCCCCGGGTTGCGGAAGCCGAGCGGTGAAGTTCCGGCCCCCCGAGACTTTCGCAGCCTCCAGGCAAGGTTATCGACTGCTTCCGCTTCGCTTTCGTCGTCTGCCATGGGATCGGCAGCGGGTGTTCGTATCCTCCCTGGCGGGGGATTGGATCATCATGCAGCGCGATGCGTTCGAGAGATTCGTGGGGCATGAGCTGGCGGCAGACGGTCCATTGCTGGCCGATCTGCAGGCACGCCACCTGGCAGTGGTGGACGTGCAGCGCAGCTCACTGGCACCGCTGCTGAGCCAATATCGGACGCGCAAGTCCTACCTGTTGAGTGGCCCTGCACTCCATATCTTCGTGGTCTCCCTGCGATGCCATCACACTTGCAACTACTGCCAGGTCTCCCGGCAGCAAACAGCGGCCACCGCTTTCGATATGGCGAGCGATGCCGCCGCTCTCGCAGTCGATCGGCTTTTCGAATGGCCTTCGCAAGAGCTGACCATCGAGTTTCAAGGCGGTGAACCCCTTCTCCACTTCGAGCGCGTCCAGACGATCACCAAACGCATCGTCTCGCGCAACGCGACGGAAAAGCGGAGCTTGCGGTTCGTGCTGGCATCCACCCTCCACGACCTGACCGATGAGCAACTCGGGTTCTTCCAAGAGCACAGGTTCAAACTGTCGACCTCTTTGGATGGACCGGAATGGCTGCACAACGCCAACCGACCACGTCCAGAACGTGACAGCTATCGCCGTACCGTGGAGGGCATCGAGCGTGGGCGAGCAGCCTTGGGTGACGACGCCGTCTCCGCCTTGACCACATTGACCAAGCGCAGCCTGGAAGTTCCCCAGGCCATCATCGATGAGTATCGCAAGCTCGGGCTGCACGCTATCTCGCTGCGACCCTTGAGCCCCTACGGCTTCGCGGCACGGACAAAGGAGCGCAACGGCTACTCCACCGAGGCCTTCCTCTCGTTCTATGCGAAAGCGATCGATCACCTCATTGCGTTAAATCGTACTGGTTACAGCATGGACGAGACCTTCGCCAGCCTGTTGCTATCGCAATTGCTTGGGCCGTTCGGTCACGGATACGTGGATCTGCGATCTCCGACGGGTGCCGGCTTTGGTGCGGTCATTTATGACTATGACGGCCAGGTCTACCCGTCCGATGAAGCCCGCATGCTTGCTGCAATGGGTGACACCAGGTTCGTGCTGGGCCACGTGGGTCAGCCGGTCGACCAATGGCTTGCCTCGCCCGCCATGAAACGGCTGATGGCAGCGGGTGTGGCGGAAGCGCTACCCACATGCAGCGACTGCGCCTACGTACCGATGTGCGGTGCGGACCCCATCGAGCACTACGCCCGCCAAGGCGATGAGATCGGTCACCGTCCGACCAGCGATTTCTGCAAGCGCCAGATGGGTTTGTTCGATCTTTTGATACAGCGCTACGAGCGTGGAGATCAACAGGATCGCGAGGTTCTCGAAGGATGGGCATTCGGCACAGGCACTGCCGAGCCGGAGCAGGAGGCGCTCGATGCTGCCGCTTGAGACCAAAGCCACCATTGCAGGCCTCTCGCGACCCATGCTGCTCAAGCTCGCCGGGCTTGCCGAAATCGCTGAGGCAAAGCTCCCATTCGAGCGCATGGCCCTCGACCTGCGCGCACTACCGCCTGATGCGGGAAGAATGGGGTCAGGTTCATTTTCCAACAGATGACTTGGGTCTCCCGCGCAGCTGGATCTCCATGCTGTGGCCGATGACTGCCTCGATCCGGCTGTGGAAGCGGTCATTGCCGAATGCCTTGCTCTGGCGGGCATGGTCATCGGAAGAAGTGACCAGGCGCTTCGCCAGCTTTAGAATGGATGCGTGAGCAGGAAAATCACCGGAACCAGCAAGTTCCTCAAGAAAAGGGGTCAGGTTCATTTTTCAACAGATGACTTGGGCCTCCCGCGCGACCGGATCTCCATGCTGCGGCCGATGAGTGCTTCGATTCTGCTGCGGAAGCGGTCGTTGCCGAATGCCTTGTTCTGGCGGGTATGGCTGCGCAGTGCGTCGGCATCGGTCGGTTCCAGAGTCGCCTTGAACAGTTCACGATAGGCCGCCTGCCGGGTGCCGGCATCGGTACCCAGCGACAGATAGCGAGGATGTGGTGTTATCCCGTTGTCCCGTTCGCCTAATGCGTTACATCGATGGCTCGACCATCGGTAGTCGCCGGGCTCGGCCACCATGCAGGCCCGCGTCGGATTGAGTTCGATGTAGCGATAACAAGTGAGCAAGTAGGTGTCGCTGTCGACCAGTGCGGACTTGAACCGGCCTTCCCAAAGTGTGCCGGTGCGCCAATAGCGAGCGTTGAAGGCGCCGACGTAACGGCGTCCGATGGCCTGCATCATGCGCGACGCACCACCCGGTGCATCCGGTGTGAGCAGCAGGTGGACGTGATTGGTCATCAGCACATAGGCATGCAAGGCGCAGCCGTGCTTGTGCGCGGCTTCGCGCAATTCCTGCCGGTAGCGCAGGTAGTCGGCGTTGTCGGCGAAGCAGGGCTGCCGGTCGTTGCCCCGTTGCACGATGTGCTGGGGAATGCCGGGGAGGTCGAGTCTGGGTAGGCGTGCCATGTCGCATCCATGCGAGTGGGTCCTTGATGATGGCTCACGGGCCTGAGGAGGTACGTCGGGGAAGATTGCGCTGTGGGGTAGGAGAAAATGAACCTGACCCCATTCCGCCTGCGCTGGGCAGCCGATCCGGATGGGTCTGCCAGGCGGCTGCTGGCTGGATGGCCGCTGGAATCAGTCAGCAAAGTAGAATGTGCCCATCCAGGCAGGCTCTCCCATGCTCCGAGTTACCGATCTGAAGCTTCCGCTGGACCATGACGAGGCCGCGCTGCGGTCCGCGATCATCGCGCGACTGGGGATTTCCGCCCACGAACTGAGCGGATTTATCGTGGCCAAGCGCAGCTACGACGCGCGCAAGCGCGGTGGGATCGCGTTGATCTATGCCGTGGATGCGCAGACCACGCGCGAGGCCGACATCCTGGCGCGTCTGGCCGCAGACCAGGCTGCGCTGGATGGCAAGGTGGGCCCGGCGCCCGACACCACGTATCAGCCGGTCGCGACCGCGAGCGAGCGACAGGATCTGCGCCCCATCGTGGTCGGCATGGGGCCGTGCGGTCTGTTTGCGGGGTTGGTGCTGGCGCAGATGGGACTGCGCCCGATCATCCTGGAGCGCGGCAAGAACGTGCGCGAGCGCACCGTGGATACCTTCGGTCTGTGGCGGAAGAAGATCCTCAATCCCGAGTCCAACGTGCAATTTGGCGAAGGCGGTGCGGGGACCTTCTCCGACGGCAAGCTGTACAGCCAGATCAGCGACAAGCGGCATTACGGCCGCAAGGTGCTGACCGAGTTTGTCAAAGCGGGTGCGCCTGAGGAAATCCTCTACGTCAGCAAGCCGCATATCGGTACGTTCCGATTGGTGTCGATGGTCGAAAACATGCGCGCGGATATCGTGGCGCTGGGTGGTGAGATCCGCTTCTCGCATCGCGTCGATGATCTGTTGGTGGAGACCGATGCGGCTGGCACGCGTCATGTGCGCGGCGTGACGCTGGCCGATGGCAGCGAAGTTCGCGCCGACCACGTGGTCATGGCCCTGGGGCACAGTGCGCGCGATACTTTCTTCATGCTGCATGAGCGCGGCGTTTTCATGGAAGCCAAGCCATTCTCGATCGGCTTTCGCATCGAGCATCCGCAATCGATCATCGACCGCGCGCGCTTTGGCCCGCAGGCGGGCCACCCGATCCTGGGCGCGGCAGATTACAAGCTGGTGCATCACTGCGCCAACGGGCGCTCGGTTTACAGCTTCTGCATGTGTCCAGGCGGCACCGTGGTGGCCGCAGCCAGCGAACCCGGACGTGTGGTGACAAACGGTATGAGCCAGTATTCGCGCAACGAGCGCAATGCCAACGCGGCCATCGTGGTCGGCGTTACGCCCGAGGATTACGCCGAGTACGACAACAGCGGTAGTCCGTTGGCGGGTGTCGCGCTGCAGCGGCATTGGGAGGCGCAGGCATATCGGCTGGGTGGCGAGACCTATGAAGCGCCAGGGCAATTGGTCGGTGACTTTCTGGGTGCGCGCGCATCGACAGCGTTCGGCACGGTGCAGCCCTCGTACACGCCGGGCGTGAAGCCGGGTGATCTGGCCACTGCATTGCCACGCTACGCCATCGATGCCATCCGAGAAGCGTTACCGGCGTTCGACCGGAAGATCAAAGGCTTCGCAATGGACGATGCCATCCTGACGGGCGTTGAGACACGCACCTCATCGCCGGTGCGCATGACGCGCGGTGAGGATGGCCAGAGCCTCAACACGCTGGGGCTGTTTCCCGCAGGCGAAGGTGCCGGCTACGCGGGCGGCATCCTGTCGGCAGGTGTTGATGGCATCAAGGCCGCGGAAGCCGTCGCCATGGCGATGATCGCGGCAGGCACCGCACGCATGATCTGACGGTCCGCGGGACGGCCAGTGCGTGAAGTCGATACGCGTAAGCATCGGAAGAATGGAAGAATGGGGTCAGGTTCATTTTCCAACCGCTGATTTCGGTCTCCCGCGCGATTGGATCTCCATGCTGCGGCCGATAGGGCCTCCGTAAGCTTGTCGGCCGCGACCAGTCTGCCAAGAATCACGGTCGAGATGTCCCATTGCGCCAGATCGCGGGCACGCAACAGCGGCTGGCGCTTGGCGACAGCCTCTTCGAGCCTGGTCGGAGATCGGGCTGGCGCATGTAGCAATTTCTAGTCAGTTATCAATAAATGACTAGTAACTGCTACATCGACATAGTCGCTCCTATTCATCTCAGTCCGGGCGTCTGGTCTCTACCAGCCTACCGATGGCGGCATGCTTGGTCGATCGCGGAAATTGAAGATCCGATACAGCCGATAGATCTCGGCATCGATCTCGGATCGCGCCAGTTCGTTTCTGCTCACGTAGAACGGCGTGAGCTGACCGAAAGGTGTGGTTTTCACGTCGATCAGACGTTCGCGGCCGCTTTCTTCGTAAGACAGTACGTCGAAACATGTGCAGAAAGTACTGGGGCATGACATAGCGCACTCGCTGTGTGGGGCTGTGCGGGATAGCAATGACGCTATCGCTCTCCGTGACCTTCCTGAATGAAGCTATGAGAAAATGGAGAATGTTGAGACGGAATGCGGTTCAGGAGCCGCTGGATTCTGCAAGATCGGCCTTCCAGTTCTCAACGTTGACCCGAAAGAACCAGCACAGCAGCGACGTGACAGGCTTTCATTCTTGCGACCAAGGTAGCGAAGATGAGCAACCCTTTTGTTTCGTTGCGTCCAGAAATCACTCGGACACACGCACTGATCCTGATGGACTGGTTGGAAGATGAACGCGTCACCCGCTACCTGAGCGATTCCCGTAGCGTGTCTCGATTCATCGGACAGGCTGTCGGCCGAACGCAGATGCCGGTCCTGACGCATCTGTTCAATCAGGGCGGTCGCTTCTTTATGGCTTACGACCGAAACGATATCCCGATCGGCTTCGTCCGTCTGGTCAAGACAGGCGCTGACTGTGAAATAGTCTTGGTCATCGGGGATCGGAACAACTGGGGGCGGGGGCTTGGCGTCAGCACCATCCGCGAAGGTTTGAAGCTCGCCTTCCTCGACATGCGGGCCGAGGGCGTCACCGCTAAAATTCAGCCGAGCAACACGCGCTCGCTCAAGGGGTTTGAACGCTGCGGATTTCTTCCAAAAATCGAAACACCAACGCTCAATTCCCTGGCCATGACCTCTGTCCGGTATTTCCAACTCCTGCGCGAAGGCGCCATTGGAGACTCTGCCGGCATTTACGTCACGGAGATGGACAGAAATCGACTCCAGAGCCTGATTGAGTTCGAGGAAGGGGAGGCAATTGTGGAGCTCGAGTACGAGCTGGAGAGAGCCATTGTCGTTGATCCCAAGCGCGTCGCGCACGATGTCGTGACAATGAATTCCAGGGTCGTTCTGCAGTTGGACGACGAGCGAAAGGAAGTCGCTCTTGTCTATCCGCAAGACGCCGACGAACGCTCCGGGAAACTGTCGGTTCTCTCCGACGTCGGCGCCGCGATTCTGGGCTATCAGGAAGGCGATGCCATCGACTGGAGGATTGCAGATCGTACGCGACGTATCCTGATTGAAAGAGTGATATACCAGCCGGAATCGTCCGGTGATTTTCATCTCTAGCGCGTGTTATGGGCCTTGAAGGATGGTTGCCGCCATGGCTTTTGATGGCGCATCTCAATGGCCCTCGGCCCCTTTCCGCGGCATATTTTCCGTGGTCGTCGTCTCCACCGACGACGTCCGCGCCTTCGCCGAACAGATCCACCCGTTCGTCCCGGCCACGGACACCGTGCTGGGTATCGACGGCTTCGGCCGCTCGGACACCCGCGCCGACCTGCGCCGCCACTCGCGCAACTTTGCGGTCCTATCTCTGGATATCCAGCAACTCCACCTCGAAGACCAGCGAAGCGCCTGGCGGGATCGTTCTGCCCGCGCCTTCTGCACCGTAGCCGAGCCATGCGGGGATATGCAGCTCCCGTGTGCCACCGCGCTGCATGCCGGCCACGCCTTCGTCCCAGCCGCGGATGACACGGCCGGCGCCAAGCGGGAACGCGAAGGGCTGCCCGCGATCGCGGGAACTGTCGAATTTGGCGCCGCGTTTGTCGGCAGCGTTCTCGTCGTAGAGCCAGCCGGTGTAGTGCACGCTGACCTCGTCACCCGCGACAGCGGGATCGCCTTGCCCGATGGTCACGTCGATGCGCTGCAGTTCGGCCACATCACCGCCGGTATAGGGCGGTGGGCCCCCACAGGCAGCCAGCAGCAGGGCAAACAGTAGAGCGACGTGGCGGAGCGGGCGATAGGTCATGGAATAAGCACCGTAGACGGTTACCTTGGGGAGAGACCAAGGGTCTCACAACTCCGTGCCACTGTTGGTTGGCAGGAATTGGCTGAGCCTGCGCCTGAGGGGAGGCAAAAGCGTTCAGTTCACGCATTCAGCCAAAGAATGGGACGCAGGTACCCACATTTCCCTGTTGGATACTCTTGTTCATGAGGGACATTCCTGGGTGCGACCGGCATGGCCAGCGGCTACCGGCGGGATGACCGTTTTGTTCATGCAGTGATCGACATGTCCCAAAGCTGGAAGCACAGGTTCTTGACCACGATGGCCACCCTGCACGGGCGGCCTCTGCTGCGTTTCTTCGTCTCCCGTTTGCCAGACGCGGCCGAGGCGCCGGACATGGTGCAGGAGGTCTATCTGCGCCTGCTTCGGCTCAACCGGCCCGAGCTGATCCAGTCCCCGGAGGCCTATCTGTACACCATCGCGGGCAATATCGCCCGGGAGCAAAGATTAAAGCGGGTGACGCGCCCGCCCCCCATTGCGCTGGACGACACGCCGTTCGAAGCCTTGCCGGCTGACTCGGATGCGTTCGCCACCGCCACGCCAGAGCGCGCCGCCCTGGACGCGGATCGCATGCAGCGGCTGCAGGCCGTGCTGACGCAGCTTTCCCCCAAGGCGCGCGCCTGCCTGGTCTGGCATCGCCGCGACGGCCTGACCTACAAGGAGATCGGCGCACGACTGGGAATTTCCACCAATATGGTCAAGAAATACCTGTCCCAGGCCATGGCGCACTGCCATCAACGCCTGGGCGACACGCAGGGAGGCAACGACCATGTCGCGTGACCCGCACGACATTGCGCCGCAGATCAGTCAAGCGGCGGCGGAGTGGTTCCTCATCATGCGCGAATCCACGGTATCGGAGGCAGACCGCACCGGGTTTTCCGCCTGGTTGCAGGCGTCGCCGGTGCATGTGCGCGCCTATCTCGACGTGACCGGGCTCTGGAGCGATGCCGCACACCTCGATCCGGCGTTTCCGGTGCAAACGGATCTCGGAGGTGGGGTCGATAACGTGCTGCCGCTTCCCGATCAGGCGCGACGGCACGCAAATGTCGTCGCGGCCGTCGACACATCGGTATCCATCGCGCCGCAGCGAAAGCGCAGCCACCGCATATATGCCATTGCGGCCTCAATGGCGCTTCTGGCGGGTCTGGGGGGAGCTGTGGCTTGGTGGCAGATCGAGCAGCCACTGATCTACATCACGGATGTCGGCGAGCAGCGTGTGATCACCTTGGCCGACGGGTCGATCATTCGCCTGAACTCGCGTTCGCAGGTCAGGGTGCGTATGCGCGCCGACCAGCGTCTGATCGAACTGGTCGACGGGCAGGCCCTGTTCGAGGTCGCGAAGGATGCGCAACGGCCGTTCATCGTTCGCAGCGATACAGTCAGCACGCGCGCGGTCGGCACCCAGTTCGATGTTTACCGCAAACCTGTCGGCACCGTGGTCACGGTGGTGGAGGGTGAAGTGGAGGTGCGCACCGACGGCGCGATCGGTAAGTCCGATGTCGGGGCTGAGGGTGCGAACAGGCCGGTGGCGGTCAGGGCAGGCGAGCAGGTCATCGTCGGCCGTGCCGGCATCATCGAGCAACACGTGGATGCCAACGTCAACGCTGCCACTCGCTGGTTGCAGCAGGAGCTCGTGTTCGAAGGGCAACCCTTGAAATCCGTGGTGGAGGAGTTCAACAGATACCAGCGCATTCCCATCGTGCTGGACGATCCCGCGCTGGGCGAACTGCGTGTCAATGCCGTGTTCAACACCACCGGCCCCGAGCCGTTGTTGCACTTCGTCGGACGCATCGAGGACGTGCGCGTGGAACGCACGCCGCGCGAAATCCGCATCATCCGACGAGAGTGAGGTACCCACTTTCCGCGCAACGGTGCTCTTACTCCAGGTGACACACATGGCACGCCGCGCGCGACAGCCGGCGGCATCACCTGGGGAGAAATTTTTCATGATCAAGCGATCCTATCTGTGCGCGGCGCTGATACTGGTGTTGGCCGGTACCTCGCCCGTGCCGGCGCAAGTCCAAGCGCGGCACGCCATTGAGGTTCATGCCCAGGACCTGGGGACCGCACTCAAATTGCTGGCTCAGCAAGTGAAGCTGCAGATCGTGTATTCGGCCGATCTGGTTGAAGGAAAGCGCGCGCCCGCGCTGAGCGGGCCGCTGACAACAACCCAAGCCCTGGAGCAACTTTTGCAGGGATCTGGCCTGAAGTATGAGTTCCTGGATGCGCAGACGGTGACGTTGTCGCCGGTAGCCGAAGCTGAGGGGCAGCATCCGGCAGCAGTGTCGGGACAGGCGAGTGCTTTGGATGCCCTTTCGGAGGATGCGCAGGGACATGGCAGCACGCCTGCGTCCGCTGCATCCGGAGCTTCCTCCCAGTCATCATCCTCGGGGTCGATCTCGCGCACGCAAGACTTGGCGAGCATTACCGTCACGGGCACGCGCATCCGTGGTGGCTCAACACCGTCGCCCACAACCACGATCGGTTCCGAGAGAATCCTCGAGGAAGGCTTCAACGATCTGGGCGAAGTGATACGCGCGGTTCCGCAGAACTTCAATGGCGGACAGAACCCGGGATCCGGCTCGGGCAACATCGCGGGTGCCGGCGATGCACAGCAGAACATGACGGGGGGCTCGGGCCTCAACTTGAGGGGCTTGGGGGCTGATGCCACTCTGACATTGCTTAACGGGCGGCGCATGGCCTATGGGGGGTTCATCCAGTCGGTCGATATCAGCGCTATACCGGTGGCGGCGGTGGACCGGCTCGAGATCGTGTCGGATGGCGCATCGGCGATCTACGGATCCGACGCTGTCGGCGGTGTGGCCAACGTGATCCTGAAGCGAGATTTCGACGGCCTGATGCTCGGTGCGCGATATGGTCACGCGACTGATGGCGGACTCGCCACGCGCGAGTACAGTGCTACGGGGGGAACGACCTGGTCCAGCGGCGGGCTGATCGCGACCTACAGAAACGCCTCCACCGATCCGATCTATACCGAGCAGCGCCGCTACACCCAGTTGCTGATGGATCCTTCGACACTTTTCCCCGGAAGCGATCTGCGGAGCGGTCTCCTAAGCGCCTACCAGGCGCTTGGAGAACGCGTCGAGTTGCGCCTGGATACCCTCAGGACACGTCGCGACCAGCTGCAGTATTACAACTGGAACAACGTCGGCAGTCGCGTCACGCCTCAGACAACGACGACTCTGGTTGCGCCCAGCATCCAGTTCCTGCTACCCGGCGATTGGACACTTGATATCGGTGGGTCATGGGGAAAAGATGAGCACCATCAGTACCGTGTGCAGACCGTTCTTGCGACAGGCGTATCCTCGGTTGCGAGCAACGATTGCTATTGCAACGAAGTGCTCAGCTACGAGGCCAATGCGGAAGGGCCTTTATTCGCGCTCGCGGGAGGCGATGCGCGGATTGCTGTCGGCGTTGGCCAGCGCAGAAACGAGTTTCAATGGCGCAACTACCGGACGAACACCAATACTGCTATGGGTGAGGAGAGCTCCAGCTTCGCCTACGCAGAACTGAATTTGCCGTTTGTGGGCCCGGAACAGAGTATCGCCGGTGTACATCGGTTAGCGCTGACTGGGGCTGTGCGTCGCGAGGACTACGACAGTTTCGGCCAGGTCGCGACACCTAAGCTCGGTTTGATCTACGGACCCAGCAGTGATATCACCTTGAAAGCTTCGTGGGGACGGTCATTCAAAGCGCCAACGCTATTCCAGCAGCACTGGGTCGAGAGTCTGTACCTCTATCCGGCGACGACACTGGGTGGAACGGGATACTTGACTGGCGCCACGGTACTTGTCCGCCACGGCGGCAATTCAAATCTGGAGCCAGAAAGGGCGCGGACATGGAGTGCGTCGCTGGCCGTGCATCCCGAAGAGCTTCCTGGCCTGGAGGCCGAGCTGACGGTCTTCAAGATCGACTTCACAGATCGAGTGCTGCAGGCGATCAGTGGGGGAGGTCTGCTGCAGGCACTGAGCAACCCGATCCACGCCGAGTTTGTCGAATTCGCGCCGGCCTCAGGAGAAGTAGCGGAAGAAATCGATTCTGCCCTGAACTTTTCGAATTTTTCAGGCGCGCCCGTTGATATTTCCAACGTGGTCGCAATTATCGAGGGACGCAACATCAATGTCGCTCGTCAAGAAATCAGGGGCGTCGACCTTTCGGCTGCGTATCGATTCACCGTCGGCGACGGTCGTCTGACATTGAGGGGGGCAGCAAGTTGGCTGGACAGTACCCGCCAGAACAGCGCGGCCCAGAGCCAGCCTCCCTACGACCTTGCAGGAACATTGTTCAATCCACCGAGAGTCAGCAGCCGAATGGGCGGGGTATTCAGCCGTGGAGGTTTCTCGGCATCAGTCTTCGGTAACTACAAGGATGGCGTGACGAACCTCGTCGATCAGCAGAAAACGAGCTCGTTTGTCACTTTTGACGCCACGCTGCGCTATGCCGGACGCGAAGAGAGCGGGTTGTGGGCGGGAATTGAACTGGCGCTTTCGGTGGACAACGTGCTTGATCGCGAGCCGCCGCGGAACGTGGTCAGCGCGCCGATCTATGTTCCAGCATTTGACCAGACCAACTACTCAGCGATTGGACGCTTCCTGAGTCTGTCGTTGTCGAAGCGATGGTAAGGAAGCGTTTGCTCTGATGCGTGCTTGCTGCCATCAAGGTGAGAAGCGCGGCCAACTCGACTATATCCAAATCGTGATGAGGAAAAAATCCTGATGTCAATGTTCATGGTAAAGATGCTTGCCTGGGGCATACTGGCGATGGCGGTCGCAAGCCCATGTCAAGCGATCACGATCTCGTCGCGCCAGATTCTAGAGGTGGTGGACTTCTCCGCACCAATGGTTTCGCCTGACGGAAAGCAGGTGGCATATCGGATCGAACGCGCTTCCATTGAACTCAATAGCCATGACGCCATCTGGTACGTTCAAGACACCGATGGAAGCTCGCCGGCCCGACGTGTGGCTGAAGGCGGTGCGATACTGAGAGACGCCGCCGGGGTCACGTTGCCTGCATCCGCCGTCTGGTCTGCAGATGGCAGGTGGATCTACTACCGCGCGCTGATCGACGACAGAATTGATGTGTGGCGTGCAGCAGCTGATGGTTCAGGGGCCGCGCCGATGACGCATGACGCTGCAGACGTGCGCGATTTCTCCCTTGAAGGTGATGGTCGGATTCTTTTGTATAGCGTGGGCGCGACGCGCGATGAAGTACGTTCGGCCGAGCAGGCTGAATACGATCGCGGCATCCGTATTGAAGGCACCGTGCCTATTGGCCAGAATCTTTTCCGCTCAGGGAACGTCGAAGGAAGGCTGGCGACGCAGCGCTTTGCTGAGGTGTGGTTCGACCGCGTTGCATTGTTGGGCGATGCGCCGGACCGTTGGGTCTCACTTGATCTTGCAACGGGTGAGCGGCAGACATCGAGCGTTCCGGGAACACGTACGCTTTCCACGCCGACGGTGGACACTGCGGGGGTCCGAGGCGATCCCTGGAAGTCTGCCGTTGAAGTTGACGGTAGTCGAGTCGCTTTACTGACACGTATCGGAGATGGTAGCGGGCTACTGCATAGACCTGAGGTGCTTTTGTCGGTCAAAGCGCGTGATGTCGTGGAGTGCCGTTCCGATCACTGCGCCGACAAAGCGATGACCGGCGTCCAGTGGCGACCCGATCACGACGAAGTACTCTTCACTGTGACCGATCCGCGTCGGGGACTGGCGCAATCGATTCACGCCTGGAACCTTGGCACTGGCCAGGTCCGTCTTGTCGCGGAATCCCGCGGCTTGATCGCGGGCGGACGCACGCCATCGACCGAGTGCGGCGTCACGGCCAATGCACTTATCTGCGTGACTGCGGAAGCAGATAAACCTCCGCGCCTCGAAAGAATCGACTTGGACAACGGTGGGCGTCGCATACTTTTCGATCCTAATCAGGGGCTCGCGTCAGACATGACGCGGACCCTATCGGTACGTCTCCTCCAGTGGGAAGACGCCGATGGGCGGCAGTTTTCGGGGCAGTTCTATTCAACTCGACGCGTTGGAGCTGCTCCGATGCCGCTGTTTGTCACCTACTACAGTTGCCCGGGATTCGTCCGAGGCGGTGTGGGTGACGAGTGGCCGTTGATCCCGCTGGCGCAGGCTGGTATCGCGGCTCTATGCATCAATCAATTACCCGGATACACCGTGGATGCGGTCGAGCGGCATGGACAGGGACTTTCAGCGGTCGAGAGCGCGGTTGACCTGCTGTCTGCAGCAGGCGAGATCGATCGTGCTCGGGTCGGGATGGGAGGACTGAGCTTTGGCGGAGCAGTCACCTTGTGGACAGTCACAGAATCGGACCTTCTTGCTGCGGCATCGGTGGCTAATCCTGTGGTATCGCCGACCTATTATTTGATTTCCAGCATGAAGGGCGAAGGCTTCCGAAATGACTTGCGCCGCATGTGGGGTTTGGGTGCGATCGACGAGACCCCGGAGCGCTGGCAGGCGTTGTCGCCAGCTTTCAAGATCGAACGGTTTCGCGCACCGGTCCTTTTCCAGCATTCGGAGCAAGAGTACATGTATGCGCTAGATTACGTGATCCCACTTGTACTCGAACAGCGGGCGGACCTATATGTCTTTCCGCACGAGCCGCACCAGAAGTTTCAACCCCGCCACAAGCTCGCCGTCTACGAACGCAACCTCGACTGGTTTCTCTTCTGGCTGCGGGGCGTTGAGGACGATGCTTTCGTCAAGAAAACCCAATATACGCATTGGCGCACGATGCGGGAAAGCAGTTGCAGCAATGCGAGGGCGTTGACTGATGTCATGCCTTGGTACTGTCAGCCCAATTGATTTCTGGTTGGGGGTGGAAAAGCTCCTGCCTGATCTCGTGGGAAGATGGCACAGCATGTCGGCATAAAATGAATCCGAAGAGCATCGACGCTGGATATTCAGCGTCGCGCGCGGACTGTCCATGTAATCATTTTTCATCTGCAGACAGGCCGCGTATTGGCAGACTGCATGCCAGACGATGCCCTGCTCGAATATAGGCTTGTCGTGGCCGATGCTCCATCATTCCTGCACGCAACATGCCCTCCCTACTTGGCCGCAGGCGCCCCGGTCAGCTCCGCACTCAGCGTCGCCAGCCTTGCACGCGCGGCGGCATCGTCGGCCTGCGGGTCGGTCAGTGGTATGGACTTGCCGTCGCGGTAGTACGCGCCGGCTTGCAGCGAGGGCGCGCGGATCAGGCCCATGACGTGGTCGCGGCCTTCGGCCACCGTGGTGCGGGAGGGGATGCCGAGGCCCTTGACCATCGTGGTGTCCATCAGCGTGGCCGGGTGCAGGGAGATCATGGTGACGCCGTGCCGGGCAAACGTCGGGGCCAGCTCGGCGGTCATCATGACCTGCGCCAGTTTGCTCTGGCCGTAGCCGCGGTGGTGGGCGTCGGGCTGTTCGAGCATGACGTCGTCGAAGTCGATCGCGGACGCGCTGCCGGAGGCGACGTTGATGATGCGCGACGGTGCGGCGGCTTCGAGGTTGGGCAGCAGCCGGTTCGACAGGATCCAGCCGGCCAGGTAGTTCACGACGAACTGCAGTTCGTAGCCGTCGGCGTTGGCGCTGCGCTGCGGCGCATTGTTGAAGGCGATGCCGGCGTTGTTGACCAGCAGGTCGAGTCTGGGCGCGGCCTTGGCGATGCTGTCGGCGAAGTCGCGGACGGCCTGCAACGAGGAGAAGTCGGCGCCGATGAAGCGGGCCGAGCCCTTGCCTGATGCGGTGATCTCGTCGACGACGGCCTTGCCGCGCATCGCATTGCGGCCATGGACGATGACGTGCGCGCCGTCTGCCGCGAGGGCCAGCGCCAGCTCGCGGCCGAGGCCATCCGTCGAGCCGGTGACAAGAACGGTCTTGCCGGCATAGGACAACGGGGCTGCGGCGGTCTCGGCGCGTGCAGGGGCGACGACGAGCAGGAGGGACAGGGCGAAGGCGGCGAGCAGGGTGCGCATGGCGGGCTTCCTCGGAGAGCAGGGAACCCGGACTGTCCCATATTTTGCCCGACCTGGTCGCCGTCCGGCGCGCCGGGGCGGTCATGCCCGGGGAAGCCGACCAGCGGTCGGCCACTTATTCGATGGTCTGGTCCAGTTGCTCGGACGAGACCCGGTAGCCGGCGGCGTCGACGGCCTCGCGGACGTCCAGCAGTCCAGCGCCGAGGACATCGAGTTCGTCCGCATCCGCAGCGCCGACGATCTGGATGCAGCGGTCGTTGAACCAGGTCCAGAACTGGCGATAGGTCTTGCCTTGCCAGTGCTCGTGGCGGATGCCCTGGTAGAGCTCACTGACGGCGATGGTCAATTGATCGCGCATGGCGCAGGTCCGGAATATCGTAGGGAGGGACGCGTTGGCAACAGCGGCAGGGCTTGCCGGCGTTGAGGGCCGCCCCGCGCCGGTCGAAGGCGCGACGGGTGCGGTGCCCCAGGTGTCGATCGCTGGTCTTGAACCGCGGCCTAGGCGTCGTCGCGGGCGACGCGCTCGACGCGCTTGCGGTACGCCTGCACGTTGTTGCCGCGGATGCTGGTCGCCTGGGTGCCGTTGTTCTCGCCGACTTTCCGGTCCGAGCCGGTCACGGGCTGTGCATCGACGACCGTTTCGTGTTCGAAGGCGTGCGACTTGTCGGTGTTGCGGTAGTACCGGTACAGGGCCCAGTACAGCGCAGCGGCGCCGGCCGGGCCGACCGCGAGCAGCCAGAGTCCGCTGTCTTCACTCATGACGCACCGACCAGGATCGAGATCGCGATACCTTCCAGCACGCTGCCGACCGTCAATGCTGCAAGCAGCAGCTTCCATTGCTGGACCGGGACACTGCCCATGGTTTCTCCGGTGCGGCCGTTGACCGCGATGTAGTGCAGCATGCCGCCGTTGCTGCCGGGCTGGTGGTACGAGTACAGCCAGACCGGCAGGTACATGGCGACCCAGCGCGTGCCGTGCACGTCGAGGCGTTCCTGCTCCCAGCGCACGCCGCGATCGTAGCGCTGCACGGAGTCTTCGACCTTGGCCCGCGCGATCGACAGCAACTGGTCCTCCAGCCGCGGCCGCAGGTGTTCGACGTCGCGGTTGCGCTTCTCCGACGTGAAGCCGGCCAGATAGGACGCGTTCCATTTCACCGCGTTCTTGGTGTCGAACGGCAGGATCGCGTTGATGATGTTGTTGGTATTGGTGCTGGTGTCGAGATTGCCGCGCTCGGTGGAGGATTCCAGCGGCAGGTCGTCCACGGTGAAGTCCACGTGCCGGTCGATCTGGTAGACGTCGGCGTCGTAATAGGTCTTCTTGTCGTTGTCCTTGCCGCGTGTGTACTCGCGCGTCTTGATCTCGCCCTGGCCCGCGACCGAGGCGCTCGCGGTGCCATCGACGATCATGTAGGGCAGGTAGACGCCGACGACGTTCTCGGGCGTGAACTCTTCCTTGAAGGCCTTCAGCGCGAACAACCGCCGCTTGTCGACGAACTGGCGGATGCGTGCGACCGCATCGTCCTTCTTGATGTGGAACGGCAGCACCGCATCGGGCACCGCGCCGTTGGCCACCTGCTCGTTGACGCCGAAGACATGGCGGCACCAATGGCAGCGCGCCGTCATCGTGCTTTCGGTGTTGACGGTGACCTCGGCGCCGCAGCCGTTGCACTTGAACGTCATCAGACTCGCGGTGTCGGCGGCGATGTCGCGCGCGCCCGAGGCGATGACCGTGCCCCTGAGCTGGCCGATGCCTTCGCCGAACCCGAAGGCCTCCTCGACCCGCGCGCCCTCCCATTCGTTGCGGCAGTACAGGCAGACCAGCAGGTCGCTGCCGGGCTTGTGGCGGATGTCGGTCGCGCCGCATTTCGGACAGCGGTTGAGGCCGTCCTTCAGCTCGGCGGCCGAGGTATCGATGGCGACCGGATCGGGCGCCAGCAACTCATCGCGGATCGCGTCGGGCAAGCCCGACGGATCGATCGGCAGGCTGCCCGGCCGTGGCGGCACGTCCTGCGGCGATCCCGGGCCAGGGCGCTCGGACAGGGGCGAGGGGGGCAGTGGCGGCGGGCTGTTCGTGTTCGACATGGGAAAGACGCGGCTCGTGACTTACAGGCCCAGTGCCTTGGCCTTGAGCGCGTCGTAGTCGTCCTGCGTGATCAGGCCGAGGTCGAGCATCTCCTTGGCCTTCTTCAGCTTGGCGACCGGGTCGTCCGCCGCCGGTGCGGCCGGCGCCACCGGCTGCTGGATGCCGCCGACGCCGAGCATGCCCGAGGCCATGCCCACGCCCATCAGGCCTGCGGCACCGCCGTTCTCGCCCGCGGACTGGATGCCCGCACCCACGCTGGCCTGCAGGTTGGAATTGCCGCGTGCGCCCATCAGTGCGTCGGCGCGCTGCACGGTCTTCAGCAGTTCCCGCGTGTTGGCGTCGTACTCGATCGAGACGATGGCGGTCTTGACGATGGCCAGGCCGCGATCGGACTTCCACTGGTAGCCGCTTTCCACGGCATCCGACAGGCTCTTGGCGAAGCCCAGCGAATCCTGCTGCAGCTTGCTGATGCGATTGCCCTTGGCCGGATCGTTGCTGTACAGGCTGAAGGCGGGCGCGAGCGAACCCACGACCTCATTGAACAGCTGGCCGGCGGCGGCGTTGTCCATGTCGGTGAAGTCGAAGACCTGGCCCGGCTGCAGGTAGCTGGCCGGCACGAAGTTCTTCACGAACAGGATCGGGTCGACGATCTTGATGGTGTACGAGCCGCGCGTGACCGCGCCGACCTGCGTGTTGAGGAAGCCGTCGTCCCAGTAGATCTCCGACTGCGTGCCGAAGCGGTTGTCCGGAAGCTCTTTCAGCGAGACGAAGAAAGCGGCCTGTTGCGAGCCCGGCTGCCCGCCGAACTTGAAGCGCTCCCAGCTCTGCTTGATCAGCGGGCTGACCAGGCCGTCGCCGGCGAAGATCGATTGCGAGTTGACGTCGTCCGAGCGCCACTCGTAGCCGCCCGGTTCGGCGACGAAGCCGGTGATCTTGCCGTCCTGGAACAGCAGCAGGCCGTAGCCTTCCGGCACCACGATCTTGGAGCCGTTGCTGATGATGTTGGACGAGCCCTTGGTGTTCGAACCGCGCCCGGCATTGGTGCCCTGCGGCACGGCAGCGAACAGCGCGGCCGTCGACGGCAGCCCCGCCGGAACGGTGTAGAAGTCCTTCCATTGATCGGCAAGGGCTCCGGTAACCGCGCCCGACACTGCCTGAACAAGACCCATGACATCTCTCCGTGATTCGTGGCCGGGCACCATGCCCACCTCTGCGCGACTATACGCTTCCGATGGCTGCACTCCGAAGACATGCACCGGGGGCGGCGTCGACTTTTTTCGGCGCCCCTCGTCCGTCGCGCGCCCCGTCGCGCTGCCGGCCGCGCGCCCCGCCGCCGCGCCCGCCAGCCCATCTGCGCTATCGTCCGCCCACCCACCCGGCCACGACCGCCCAGGAGCCCGTAATGACTCGACGGACCGCAACGCTGCTGGCGATCGCCGTCGCCGCATGGCTCGCCGGCTGTACGCCCGGCGCCGTTCGCGACGCCCGCCCGGCGCCGGCGTCGGCGTCGGCTCCGGTTGCGGCCCCCGCCGTACCGGCCCCCGTCCCGCCTGCACAGGCCATCGTTGAGACCGGCGAGATCGAGGGCGCCGCGTATCGCATCGACATCCCCGTCAACTGGAATGGCGAGCTGGTGGTCAACGCGCATGGCTACGAACCGGCCGGTTCGCCGCGCCAGGTCCCGCTGCCGTTCCCGGAGGGGATGGCGCCGCTGCTGGCGCAGGGCTTCGCGATCGCGGCGACCGGTTACTCGGCCAAGGGCTGGGCGATCCCCGAGGCGATCACCGACATCGAGCGCCTGCGCGCGTATGTGGTCGCGACACACGGCCCGCCCCGGCGCGCATGGCTGGTCGGCTGGTCGATGGGCGGGCTGGTCGCGCTGGCGAGTGCCGAACGCCATCCGCAGGCATGGAGCGGCGTGGTGTCGATGTGCGGCGTGTCGCTGTCGAGCGAAGCCATGATGTCGCGCGGCGCGCTCGGTCCCCTGGCCGCCTTCGATGCGCTGTTCCCCGGCGTGTTGCCGCAGGCGCCGGCGGGCCTGGCCGACGCGTCGCTGCCGCACGCCGCCGACGGCGATGCGATCGCGGCCGCCATGGACGGCAACGCCACGCGTGCGACCGCGTTGGCGCAGCACTTCGACATTCCGCGCGATGCCTTGCCGGGGTCGCTGTGGCTGTATTACCTGGTGCTGCAGGAACTGGCGCAACGGGCCGGCGGCTTCCCGGTCGCCAGCACGACAGGCCCCGATGGTATCGACGGCGACGAGGCGGCACTCGGCGTCCGTATCCGCCGTTATGTCGCCGCTCCTGCTGCACTTGCCTATGTCCGCGACACCGGCGCGCTGACCGGCGCGGCTCCCGTGCCGGTGGCGTTGCAGCCCAACCCCGCCGACCCGACCGTACCGGCGCGTTTCAGCCGCGGCTATCTCGCACTGGCCGAAGCCGCAGGTCGTGGCGCGCAGGTGCGACTGCTGCCGCCTGCCGGCGAAGGCCATTGCGGATTCGCCGAGGACACGGTCGGCGCGGCGCTGGAGACGTTGCGGCTGCGTTGAGTGGAGGGTGATGGCGTTGAGGGAAGCGAGTGCGATGGCGTGCGGCGTGCGCTTGTCACTCCGCCATCAAACACCGCTCATTGGCGACGGCCTGGGACAGGCCGATACGTATTCCGCCCGCTGCAATTACGTGTTTCCTACGATGCCGGGCCGGCCACGGGTCGCCTAAGGTCGAGAATGGCCTGCGGGCAGGGGTGGGCGCGGTGGGCCGGCTCATGGGGCTTGCACGACCGGGCGCGCGTCGCTGCGCATTCGAGTATGTTGCGTTGACCGGCTTCAGGGCCTTGCACGGATCGCCTGCACACGTATCCGCAAGGTATGCATCATCAGGACAGAGAGGAGATCGTTGTGGCTAAAGACGTCATGCCGTTGATTCGCTGGTGCTTCGGTGCCTCGCTTGCTGGACTGGCCATGATGTCCGGGGGTGTGATGGCGCAGGACGCGCCGATCGTGCAGCCCGGTGCGCCCGGGCAGACGTCGAAGACGCTGACCGCCGTGGAAGCGGCGCGAATCGCCAACGATCGCTACTCGCCCGACGACGTGCGCTTCATGCAGGACATGATCGGGCACCACTACCAGGCGGTGCAGATGGCGGCGCTGGTCCGTGAGCGCACCAACCGCAAACCGCTGATCGACGTCGCGGGGCGCATCGATGCCTCGCAGGCCGACGAAATCGCCTTCATGCGCAACTGGCTGCGCGAGCGCGGCCAGGCGGCGCCCAATCCCGCGGCTCCGGCGGCAGCCGATCCGCATGCGGCGCACGCCGCGCATGCCGCGCACGGCAAGGATGCGGCGCAGGGCGGCATGGCCGGGATGGCGACGCCGGCGCAGATGGCCGAACTCGCTGCCGCCAGCGGCCCGGCCTTCGACCGGCTGTTCCTGCAGTTGATGATCGCCCACCACGAGGGGGCGGTGAAGATGGTCGAGCAGTTGCTGGCCAAGCCGGGCTCGGCATACGACCCGGTGCTGTTCGAGTTCGTCAACGACGTGACCAACGAGCAGAACGGCGAGATCCGCCGCATGGCCGCGCTGTCGCGCGAGCTGTCGGACGATCCGCGGTCCAGCCTTGCGGCCGGCTTCCGCGACGCCAAGCAGGCGATCAGCCATCTGTCCCTGCTCGCCAGCCTGCCCAAGCCGGCGGGCTTCTATAACCCGGACAATCCGGCGGGCCTGCCGCCGCCGATCCCGGAGGATGCCGACGCCAAGGAGGCCAAGGACGCAAAAGACGCCAGCAAGGCGGCCGCGCGCAAGGCGGGCGATGAGGATGACGAGGGCGACGACAAGTCCGGCAAGCGCTCGGCGTTCCTGAGCTTCGCCAATACCGATATGGCGTTCTCCGGCGACCTGATGGCGGTCGGCAACTACCACGGCTTCAACCTCTATCGTCTGGGCCAGGGCGACGCGCCGAAGCTGATCAGCTCGGTGGTCTGTCCCGGCGGCCAGGGCGACGTCTCCATCGTCGGCGACCTGCTGATCATGTCGGTCGAGCAGACCACGGCGCGCGTGGACTGCGGCCGCGAGGGCATCAGCCAGGATGTCAGTCCCGACCGTTTCCGTGGCGTACGCATCTTCGACATCAGCAACCCGCTGCAGCCGCTGCAGGTGGGCCAGGTACAGACCTGCCGTGGCTCGCACACGCATTCGATCGTCAAGGCCGACGATCGCCGCATCATCCTCTACAACTCCGGCATCGCGGTGATCCGCGACGAGCGCGAGCTGAAGGGATGTGTCGGTCCGGTGGCGGGCGACGATCGCACGGCGCTGTTCCGGGTCGATGTCATCGAGATCCCGGTCGCCAATCCGTCGCACGCGCGCATCATCGACAGCCCGACCGTATTCGCCGATCCCGAGACCGGCCGCATCGCCGGCCTGTGGCAGGGCGGCGATCATGGCGAAGGCACGCAGAAGACCAGCCGCACCGACCATTGCCACGACATCACCGCGTTCCCGTCGCGCAACCTGGCGGCGGGCGCCTGCTCGGGCAACGGCCTGATCTTCGACATCTCCAATCCGCTCGCGCCCAAGCGCATCGATGCGGTTGGCGATCCCGGCTTCGCGTACTGGCACTCGGCCACGTTCAACAACGACGGCACCAAGGTGCTGTTCACTGACGAATGGGGCGGCGGCACGCGCCCGCGTTGCCGTGTGCAGGATCCGCGCAGCTGGGGCGCCAATGCGTTCTACGACATCGTCGACGGCAAGCTGGAGTTCCGCAGCTACTACAAGCTGCCGGCCGCGCAGACCGATCAGGAGAACTGCGTCGCCCACAACGGCTCGATCATTCCGGTGCCCGGCCGCGACATCTTCGTGCAGGCCTGGTACCAGGGCGGGCTGTCGGTGATCGACTTCACCGACTCCGCGAACCCGGTCGAGATCGCCTACTTCGATCGCGGCGCGGTGGATGGCAAGCACCTGATCGTCGGCGGCTACTGGTCGGTCTACTGGTACGGCGGACGGATCTACGGTACCGAGATCGTGCGCGGCCTCGACGTGCTTGCGCTCGAACCCAGCGCGTACCTGTCGGCGGCCGAGATCGCCGCGGCCGGACTCGCCGACCAGGGCCGCACGTTCAACCCGCAGCAGCAGTTCCCGGTAACCTGGCCGAAGCATCCCTCGGTCGCGCGCGCCTACGTGGACCAGCTGCAGCGCGCCAACGCGATCCCCGCCGAAACGGCGACCCGGCTGGGGGCCGCGCTGGACAAGGCCGCAGGCAGCGTCGACGCCAAGGCCAAGGATCCGCAACTGGCCGCTGATCTCGACGCGCTGGCGGTCGGACTGCCGTCCGATGCCAAGGATTCGCAGACCTCGCGTCGCGTGACCGCGTTGCGCGACACCCTCAAAGGCGTCACCGCCTCGCTGCGCTGAGCACCTGGGCGCGATCTCTCTGCGAGGGAGATCGCGTCGCTGCGATCAGGATCGATGCAGAGGTGGCGATGGCATCGGCGCTATCAGACGATGCAATGCCGACGACGCCATGCCGATGACGCAATTTGGACGATGATTCAATCGGCATGACGCAATGCGGAGCCCGGTCAGGGTATCCGCCGCAAAGCTGACGCGCTGCTGCATCGATCGTCGCAGCCTTCACGTTGCGCACAGACCCTCATGGCCACCATGGCGCCACGAGGGTGGCATCGCGGTGATGTCGCCCGTCACTTGCGAGGACCCCGCATGTCCGTCAACGCATCACGCGAATACACGCCTCCGCGCCTGCAGGGCGCCATTGCGATGGCGCTGATCTCGGGCGCATTGCTCGCCGCCTGCTCCCCCGCGCCCGCGCCATCGCAGGAGGCCGCCCAGCAGGCCACTGCGGACACACCTGCCCCGATGCAGGGCGCTGTGACGCCTGCAGAGGCCCCCGCACCTGGGGCCACAACCGTGACACCGGCCGCCGGCGAAACCGTCGGCGGCGATGGCTCCCAGATCCAGCTGGATGCATTGACCGGCAGCGATGTCAGCGACGCCAAGCTGTCCGGCGAACTCGCCTGCAGCTTCTCCACCGGCGATGGCTCGCCGCTGCTGCATGCCACAGGCGTCGTCTCGTCCAGTGAAGCCGCGCAGGGCGTCGTCAAGGTGTCGGGCTACGTGGAGCCGATCCGCGCACCCGGTGGCTTCAACGGCATCAGCAACGGCGCCACGTTCACCGGGCAGGGCAAGACGATCCTGATTGCCCTGACGGGCCCGGCCGTTGGCGGCGGCGAGTCGCCACCGCGTCCGGCAACGCTGACCTATCAGCGTGCCGATGGTGCAAGCCGCGTCTTCGACGGACGCTGGCAATGTGGGCCGTAGCGCAGAATTCGACCTGCTCTGGTCAATCACGCCAGCCCTGAAGGGTGTTGGCGTTCTGCCGGCCTTTCAAAGAGAAAGCCTTCAAAGAGAAGGATAGCGTCGCTTTGTCTTCGAAGAGCGCCCCCTTGGTGCCCACCGATGCGGCGCCCAGGCCGATCGATACGAGCAGCGCTCTCTCTTTGGCTTTTGTTTGAACTCGGCGACCATCCATCCCCAAACGCAAAGACCCCGGGCGTTGCCGCCCGGGGTCTGGGGTCTTGCGGATGCGGCGCTAGCGCCGCATCAAGGCTTACTCAGCCTGGACTTCTTCAGCCTGCAGGCCCTTCTGGCCCTGCGCGACCTTGAAGGAGACCTGCTGGCCTTCCTGCAAGGACTTGAAGCCGCTGCCCTGGATCGAGCGGAAATGCACGAACAGGTCGGCGCCGCTCTGCGGGGTGATGAAGCCGAAGCCCTTGGCGTCGTTGAACCACTTGACGGTACCGGTTTGACGATCAGACATGGTGTTACTCCTTGGATCAGTTGAGGATGCACGGCCCGCGATTTCGCGGTGCCGGGACTGTATCGAGCAAGGGGTAACGCGAAGCGATGGAGCGGATCGTCTGGAAAGTCGAATATCGACCTGAAACCTGGGACCTACCGCATCGGAGCCACGATGTACCGTGATCCCGCTTTGAACAGTGCCGCCACAATACCTCAATTCGGGGCAAGTGGGGCCAAAACCGGGTTCAGGTTCGCATTTGGGGTTCATCGGGCCGGTCGCGCCGGTGTCCGGGTCCCATGTGAAGGCCGTGCCGCCCAGGGTGGCGCTTGCCGGTCGGGCCTCTCGCGGAGCCCCTCCTGCCTGTCGGCGGCTCGATCCGTCGAGCGCGGCGACAGGGTGCCCGCGTAGACTGCACGGCTCTCCTTGCCGATCCCGGGTCCATGATCAACAACGACATCCTGCGCAGCATCCGTTACATGCTCGACCTGAGCGACCCGAAGGTGGTCGAGATCGTCGGGTTGGCGGATCCGGCGTTCGTGGTCGGCAAGGACGAGATCCGGCCGCTGCTGCTCAAGGAGGACGAGCCTGGCTTCGTGGCCTGCAGCGATGCGCTGCTGGCGCGCTTTCTCGATGGGCTGATCGTGTTCCGTCGCGGTCGCGATCCGCGTCAGGCGGCGCGGCCGATCGAGCTGCGCATCAGCAACAACGTGGTGTTGAAGAAGCTGCGGGTCGCCTTCGAGCTGACCGATGCCGACATGCACCAGATCTTCGGCGAGGCCGGCTTCCCGGTGACCAAGCCGGAGCTGTCGGCGCTGTTCCGCCTGGCGGGGCATCGCAACTTCCGTCCCTGTGGCGACCAGTTGCTGCGCAATTTCCTGAAGGGCCTGACCTTGCGGGTGCGCGCGGGCTGACACATGCGGGCTGACATACGCGGCGTGACCGCTCGCTGACGTGCGACCCGCGGTCCTGGCGCGGCTGCGTCAGCGCTGATCCAGCTCGTGATGGATCAGCACCACGCACTGCGACGCGAACAGCATCTTCGACCCCAGTGCGATCTTCTGCGCGCCCAGGCGCTCGAGGCTGCCGTAGGTCTTCTTCGGCATCGGGATATGGTCGGTCAGCAGGAAGCAGGGGTTGCCTGCGAATGCCTGCTCGCGGATCGACGTGCCCTTGCGGTCCATGACGAACAGCTGGTGGTCCTCGGCCAGTGTCTGCACCAGGCGTTCGAAGCTGGTGGTGGACACGGTGACGCCGGATTCGACCGGACGCGTCTCTTCCTTGCCCATGCCCCGCGAGGCGTCGAGCGCCTGCGCGACCTTGCCCAGCAATGCGCGCTCGTCGAAGCCGCCGATGTCGTGCATGTCGTTGGCGACGAAGCGGATCGTGCGCGAAAAGTCCTGGGTGCTTTCCAGCACCAGGTAAACGGTGACGTCGGGGCGATGCGCCTGCGCGACGAAGATCGCGTTCATCAGCGTGTGCGCGAGGATTTCCGGGTGGGCGTCCTTGCCGATGGCGGCCAGCAGTTTCTGGCTGTCGGTCGGCGCCGCCCGCGCTCTCAGTACGAAGGTTCGCATGCGCGTGGTGTTCCGGTCGGGATGCGTTGGCAGGGAGTGTTGGCTGGATCGTCGCAGGTCCAGCGTCGTGCGTTTGCGTCGCAACGGCTCATCGATACGGCCCCGGCCCGCGCCAGACCAGCTCGCCGCGGCGATAGACCTGCTGCATGTTGATGACCTCGCGGGCGTCGCCGATGGCCTGGAGTTCGGGCGAATCGGGGTCGAGCAGGCGGCAGTCGCCGGAGTCGCGTCGCAGTGCGATCTCCAGCGGGCAGACCATCAGGCGGCGCGTGCCCGGCAGCGGGATGAAGATCTCGGTCATGCCGCGGTCGCGCCAGGCGCGCAGCCGGGTTTCACTGCGCAGGTCGTAATAGACCTGGTAACCGCCGACTTCGAGGTTGGGCTGGCCGGAGGCCGAGTCGTTCCTGCGGCCGCGCTCGGTGGAGGCGCTGCGGGCCAGTCCGACGTTCTCAGCGGCGTGGTTCTCCGGCAGCATGCCCGGCGGCTGGCCCCAGGTATGCGCGCGGCGCTGCTGCATCGGCGGCGCGCTCGGCGTCGCGGCCTGGGCGGGTGCCGGCGCAGCGGCGGCCGGCACCTCGGGTGGCGTCGGCGTGGTCCGGTTGTCCGCGGTGGTGCTGGCGTCGGGCGGGATCGGCGCGTCGGCACGCGCGACCGTCGTGGTGCGAACGCGCGAGGCGGCGGGCGGTTTCTCGGCGGGGCGGGGCGCGGGCTTGGCGGTGGCCGGTGGCGCCTGCGTCGGTTGCGGCGGCGTGATGCCGACAAAGTCCACGACCATCGGGCTGCCGGCGGCGGTGCCCTGCGGCGTGGTCACGGTGATCGGCGGCGACAACAGCGCGATGAGCACGAACAGCAGGTGCAGCAGCGCGCTGACCAGCGCGGCGATCCACGGCTGCCAGCGTTCGATCCGGGGTTCGGCCCTGGCATCGGCTCGGCTCGACGCCTTGCTCATGCCGCCGGCGCTGCGACGGGGGTGGGGGCCTTCATGCGGGATCTACAGCGTGCGTGCGAGCGATGGGGTGCGGCATCGTAACGCGTCGACGATTAACCGGGGTTCCCTCCACCCGCGATGCCCCATGGTCGGCGTCGGCTTCTCGCAGGTGCCGCGCTGTTCCCATGCCCATGGGCCTCGTCGCCGGCGCAGGTCGGCTGGGCGCTGATTTGCGCGGAGGCAGCCACATGACGCATGCTCCGGTCCCTCGCCGCCTGTGTGCAGACATGAGCGACCATCTCGCCCGTCTCGCTTGGTTCAAGACCGTGATCCTGCCCCATGAGGCGGCATTGCGGCGGCAATTGCGTCGCGAGGGTGCTGCATCGGGCGATATCGACGACCTGGTGGCCGAGGCGATGGCGCGCGCGTATCAGGTGGCAGACTGGACGCGCGTCGAGCAGGGGCGCAGTTACCTGTTCAGCATCGCGCGCAATCTGGTCCTGGATGCGGCGCGCCGCCACAAGGTGGTGGCCTTCGATACGTTTGCCGACCTGGACGTCCTGAACCTCGCTGACGAGGGTGCCTCGGTCGAGTCGGTGGCGATCGCACGCGATGAACTGCAGCGCCTGCAGCGGGCGGTCGACCGCCTGCCTCCGCGACCGCGCGAAGTGTTCCTGTTGCGACGCCTGGACGGCCTGAATATCGATGAAGTCGCCGTGCGCCTGTCGCTGACGGTGTCGACCGTGGAAAAACACTTTGCACGCGCCATGATGCTGTTGACCGAGGCCATGGCCGAGCACGATCACGTGGGCGCGGTGCACAGGGAGCGCACATGGCGCGGCATGCGGAAAGCCCGGTGAACGCACAGGCAGCGGAATGGCTGTCACGGTGCCAGCAGGGTCCGCTGGCGCCGGAGATGCAGCGTGCGTTCGAGGCCTGGCTCGATGCGAGCCCCCACCATGCTGTCGCCTACGCGCGGATGGAGGCGACCTGGGAGCGCGCGCAGCGCCTGCGGGCGGCGCCGCAGGCCGTCGCCCGCAGTGGCCAGCACAAGCGTGCGCGCGTACGACGCCTGTCATGGGCCGCGGCGGCGAGCGTGGTGTTGCTGGCAGGTGCGGCCGCCTGGTGGGCGCTGCAGCCGGAGGCCTATCGCACCGTCATCGGGCAACGCAGTGACGTCGCACTCCGGGATGGCAGTCGCGTCGAACTCAATACCGCCAGCGAGCTGCATGTCGCGTATTCCAGGGAGGGCCGTGATGTCTATCTGCGATCGGGCGAAGCCCTGTTCCATGTCGCCCACGATCCCGGGCGGCCGTTCGTGGTGCATGCCGGCAATGCCACGGTGCGTGCGGTCGGCACGGTCTTCAACGTGCGCCTGCGCGAGCGTGATGTGGTCGAAGTGACGGTCACCGAGGGCACGGTCGCGGTCGACGAAACCTTGCGGCCTGCAGCAGACGCGCGCAATCGCGTCGAGGCGCCGCGCATGGTCCAGGCCGGCGCGGGCGCGGTGGCGGGCCCTGGCGCGATCGCGCCGGTGGCACTGACGGTGGAAGCGGTGCAGCAACGCACTGCCTGGCAGCGGGACCTGATCGAACTGCGTGGCGAAACGCTGGAGCAGGCGGTGACCGAGTTCAACCGCTATCGCAGTGCGCCGATGGTGCTGGGCGATCCGCGCCTAGCGTCGATCCGCGTGGGTGGCACGTTTGCCACCGACGAGTCGGACAAGTTCATCGGCGCGTTGGGGCCGGGGTTTGGCGTGACCTCGGTGAAGGGTGCCGATGGCACCTTGTACCTGGTACCCAAGCAGGTCAATTGAGGTTGGCCGAGGTCTGTTGCGCTGCGTCATCCTGCGTGGCGGATGCTGCGTGTCCGATCGGGCGCATCGAGGCGCTGACGGCGACAACGGGTTGGCTGGCCTGCGCATTCGCGAAATACAGGAAAAATTCACATGGTGGGTTTGCGGCGTTGATCCGTTCCGAGTCAAGGAAGGCCCATTCCGGGTTGCGGAGCGAACATGCATAGACATCCACCGGCACGCGCCAGGCGCGGCTGTCGTCCAACCACGCTTGCCTGCACCCTGGCCTGCGTCCTCGCCACCATGTCTGTAGGCGCCGTGCACGCGCAGGCACCGGCGCCGAACAGCGCTAGCCAGCGCAGCTTCGACATTCCCGCGCAGCCTGCGGGCGAGGCCTTGAATGCGTTCTCGCAGCAATCGAGCTGGCGCATCCTGTTTCCGTATGATGCGGTGGAAGGCAAGCGCACGCGGGCGATTGTTGGCGTGATGAGCAGCCAGGCCGCGCTGGACCGCCTGCTGGAAGACACCGGCCTGCTGGTGGCCAGCCGCGACAATGGCGTCATCACCCTGTGCGAAGGACGCCGCGAAGGCGGCAACGTGAGCTGCGTGCCGCCGGTGTCGAATCCGCAGGGCGATGCCCGCAGCCTGGATTCGGTGATCGTTACCGGCACGCGCTTCGGCAATCGCACGGTGCTGGAATCGCCGGTCCCGGTCGATGTGCTCAGCCATGACGACATGCGCAGCGGCGGTTACAGCGATACGCCGTCGATGCTGGCTGCGCTGGTGCCGTCGTTCCAGTTCCCGCCCAACAACCTGTCCAATGCCAGCTCGTTCATGCGGCGCGCATCGCTGCGTGGACTGGGTGCGGCGCAGACCCTGGTGCTGGTTAACGGCAAGCGTCGCCACCTGGGCACCAATGGCGGATTTTCCGCCGCCGATTTCAATGCCTTTCCGCCGACCGCGATCGGCCATATCGAAGTGCTGCGCGATGGTGCGGCGGCGCAGTACGGCTCGGATGCGATCGCAGGCGTCATCAACGTGATGCTGCGCCGCGACCTGGGCACCCAGGTCGAGACCACGATCGGCCAGACCTATGAAGGTGATGGCGAGACGGTCGAGACCTCGATCGACCACGGCTTCGCGATCGGCGATGGCGGCTTCCTGCATGCGTCGCTGTATTTCCGCAAGAGCGAGGACACCAACCGCCAGGGCTACGACAAGCGGCAGATGTATTTCGGCACCCGCAATGGCCAGCCGATCATCTTCCCGACCACCAGCGTCAGCGACGCCACGCCGGTGCTGCAATCGGGCGATACGCTCGATCCGCGCGAAGCGACCATCGACCGCTGGAACACCTGGCGCCTCGGTGAACCACGCCGCGACGAGAAAGGCTTGTTCCTCAATGCCGAGCTGCCAATCGGCGATGCGGTGGGCTATGCGTTCGGCGGCTACATGCGCCGCGAAGTGGAGACGCCGTTCGTGTTCCGCGCGGCTCTCGACCGCAACAACGTACGCGCGATCTATCCCGACGGCTTCCAGCCGGTCATGGTCGGCATCGTCGACGATGCCTCGCTCAATGTCGGCATCAAGGGCGCCTGGGGTGATTGGGACTACGACCTGAGCCAGGGCTGGGGCTCCAACAGCACGCGGCCGTATCCGCGCAATACCCTCAATCCGTCGATGGGTACCGCCAGTCCGACCGAGTTCTACACGGGCCGTTACGCGTTGCAGCAGGCGGTGACCAACCTCGACCTGCGCCGTTCGTTCGACACCGGCTGGGATGCGCCGCTGTATCTCGCCGTGGGCGCGGAATATCGCTGGGACCAGTTCGACACCCGTGCCGGCTGGCGCGAAGGCTATATCCACGGCGGCGTGCCGGTGCTCGATGGCCCCAGTGCGGGTGGGCTGACCAATGCCGGCTCGCAGGGCTTCGGTGCCCTGCAGCCGGGCGACGAGGTCGACGTCGACCGCAACAACGTCGCGCTGTATGCGGACGTGGAAAGCACGTTTCGCGAGCGGCTGACGCTGTCGGCCGCGGCGCGCTTCGAACGCTACAGCGACTTTGGCAATACCTTCGACGGCAAGCTGGCCTTCCGCTATGCGTTCAACGACCACGTCGCGCTGCGCGGCAGTGCCAGCACCGGTTTCCGCGCGCCGTCGCTGGCCGACATCCATTACCTGACCACGGCGTCGGCCTTCATCGATGGCGTGTCGTATGTGTCGCGACGTTTCTCGCCGTCCGACCCGGTCGCACGGCTGATGGGCGCCAAGGACCTGACGCCGGAAGAATCCGTGGGCTACAGCATCGGCAGCACGTTCCAGTTCTTCGACAACCGGCTGAATCTGTCGCTGGACCTGTACCAGATCGAGGTCAAGGACCAGCTGGTGTCCTCGAGCTTCTTCAACGATGCGCGCGCCCGCGCGTTCTTCATCGCGAATGGCTACCCCAACATCAGTGGCGCCAGCTTTCCGACCAATGCCATCGATGCGCAGGTGCGTGGCCTGGACCTGACCGCGAACCATGTGACCGCGTTCGAACATGGTAGCACGCTGACCCTGACCAGCGCGATCAACTTCAACAACCGCAAGATCCTGCGCGTGGCCGAGTCGCCGCCGGAGCTGGCCGCGATTACCGACCTGCCGCTCTACAACCGCAACAACCTGATCAGCTACTCGCGTGGCCAGCCGCGACGGACTTTCAATGTGTCGGCGCGCTACGACATCGACGACTGGTCGTTCTTCGCGCGGACCGTGCGCTATGGCGAGGTGTTCTCGGGCAGCGCCAATCCGGCCTACGACCAGGTGTTCAGCGCCAAGTGGCTGACCGATCTCAGTGTCAGCGCAAAGATCGGCGAGCCGTTCACGGTGACGGTCGGTGTCAATAATGCCTTCGACGTCTACCCCGACGAACAGACCGCGATCAACAATCCGCAGGGGCCGTACCGCTATTCTGCGCTGAGTCCGTTCGGTTTCAGCGGCGGCTACTACTACCTGCGCTTCAAGGCCGCGTTCTGATGCGGGTGTCCCCCCTGCCTGCGGGCCATCGCCTTGCTGCTCACGGGATTGGATAAGACGCTTTGGGCGATGTTACGCGAGCCGCCCCAGAGGGTCATGTGTTCTGACCGGGGAGCGGGCACGCGCAGGGAGGCATGTGTCCGCAACCCGGTCGCCACTGCAGCGACGACTGCAGGTGTGCGTGGCTTGGTGACGAAAGCGCATCCGATCGCCCGCCGCGTCTCCCGGACGGCGCCACAAAAAAGCGGCCACTTGGGCCGCTTTATTCTTCCCTGCCGTGTCGGCTCAGACGCCCAGCAGCTCGACCTCGAACTTCAGCGTGGCGTTCGGCGGGATCACGCCGCCGGCGCCGCGCGCGCCGTAGCCGAGGTCGGACGGGATGATCAGCGTGCGCTTGCCGCCGATCTTCATGCCCTGCACGCCTTCGTCCCAGCCCTTGATGACCATGCCGGCGCCGAGCGGGAAGATGAAGGGCTCGTCGCGGTCCTTGCTGGAATCGAACTTGGCACCCTGCTCGCCGTTCTCGTAGAGCCAGCCGGTGTAGTGCACGGTCACGTTGCGGCCGCGCTGGGCATCGGCGCCGTCGCCGACGACGGTGTCTTCGAACTGCAGGCCGGAGGGGGTGGTGGTGAAGGGCATGGTGGGATCCTTTGGTGAAAACCGGTGTCGTGACCGCCGGGGGCAGGGTCGACATGGGCCGCTGGACGGCCGGGTGGCGGAATGCGTGGGGGCATTTTACCCCGCCGCCGGGATCCGCAGTCCGGGCCGCTCGTTGTCCCAGATCATGTGGAGGATCCGCCAGCGGGCCTGGCCATCGCCATCGGTGTCGACATCGCGGTAGAGCTGGATGCTGTTGATGCCGCGGCGCTCGGGCTCGGCGTCATCGGGGGCGTGGCGGGCTTCGTAGGTGCTCCAGGCGTGGGCGATGTTTCCGAAGATGCGCAGCTCGCGTGCGGTCTCGACTTCGTGGAAATCCACATTCGCGAGCATGGCGTCGGCATTGGCGCGGTACTGCTCGGGCGTGAACATCGCCATCCACGGCGCGCCGCCTGGATCGACACCGGTGCGGATCTGCCGGCAATCGGGGTGGAATATCTCAGGTTGCCGACGCCAGTCCCGCGGCCCCGCGGGGCCGGAAATCATCGCGTACATGGCGTCGAGCACGGCGCCGATGGCGGCTTCGTCAGGTGACATGGTGGGCTCCGGAGAGGTGGCGGGTCTCGGGAGTCTAGCTGCGGTGGAATGAGGGGAGGCGTGGTGGTCAGGGTGCCGGGTCGAAACCCGGCTTGCGTGATGCGCATTCGCCTAGCGGCGCGGCGCGAGGATCTTGCCCAGCAGGTCGGGCGTGCCGCGCAGGCGTTGCAGGTGCGGATAGCGCAGGCCGCCGTGGTAGTCGATGCGCACGCTGCGGACGCTGTCGGCCTGGCGCACGAGGAGTTCGATGGGCGCCTTGTCCTGCCGGGCGCGCGTGACGGCCTGCTTCAGGGCGCTGCCGCTGTAGGTGGCGCCATCGACGGCCAGCACGGTGAGGTCCTTGGCCAGGCCTGCGTGGAAGGCGGGGCTCTCCCAGCCGACCCATTGCACGACGCCGTCGCCATCGAGCTTGAGGCCCAGCGAATACTGCAGGTCGGTCGCGCCATCGGCTTCGCCGTCGGCAATGACGAGGTTGACTTGTTCGCGGTAGACCAGTTCCCAGCCGGCCGCGGCGAGGCCGTCCGGGGCGGTACCGTCGCGGGCCTGCAGGCGCTCGCCGATGAAGCGGTCCCAGTCGCCGGGCTGCAGGGCTTCAAGCGCCTGCATGACGTCGGCGCGGTCGTACAGCCGGATGTCGTCGCGCGCGCCGCCCTGGTGGAAACGGCGGGCGAAGTCGTCGAGTGCGTACTTGCCGTTCGACAGCGTGCGCAGGCGGGCATCGACGGCCAGCCACAGCAAGGTGCCCTCGCTGTAGAAGTCGAAGCCGCGCTGCCAGTCGGCCCAGGCCTGCGGCTTGTCGTTGAAATCGATGATGCCCTGGTGGACGGTGTCCTGCAGGTCGCGCCAGCGGCGCCCGGCCTGCTGGCTGTAGGTGGCCTGCAACTGGGCCAGCATCGCCATGGCCTGTTCGTGGGTCCACAGCCCGGCGCGCGCGGCGAGCACGACGGCCCAGTACTGGGTCTGGCCCTCGTACATCCACAGTGCGTCGTTGTGCATCGGGCCGTTGTAGTGCGGCACCCAGGTCGTGCGCGGCCGCCAGGCCTTGCCGATCCAGGCGTGGGTGTATTCGTGCGCCAGCAGGTCGTTGTCGACGATCGGCCGCTCGCCCTGCAGATAGCCGGCGTGCATGCCGTTCTCGCTGGACTGCGCATGTTCCAGGCCGATGCCGCTGAACACGTCGGAGACCGCGAGCAGGAAGGTGTAGTCGCGATACGGGCGCGCCCCGAACAGCGCATCGCCTTCGCCCACCAGCGCGCGATGCGCGGCCAGCACGGCGGGATCGGCCTGCAGCGCCTGCGGGTCCTCGGCAACGACGTCCAGCCACACCGGTTGCGCGGAGCGGTCGTCCAGCGCGAAGCGGGTGAAGTAACGGCCGGCGTAGACAGGCGCATCGATCAGCGTCATCAGCGACACCGGCGCGTACTGCTCGACGTCGCCCTCGCGTTGCCCCTGCAGCGCGCTACCGGTGCGCCAGCCCGCAGGCACGCGCAGCGACGGCCGCACCCGGATGCCGCGCGCGTCGTAGCCGGCGGGATACATCACGACGCGATGCCACTGCACGGCGAGCAGGTTGGGCGTCATCGCCACGCGGCCCTGGTCGGAGGCGGTTGGCGACAGGTACTGGAAAGTGACGTCCAGCAGTTGCACGCCATCGGGCACCTGCAGCTGGAAGGCGTACATGTCGCCCGGGTCGCGCCGCCATGGCAGGGCCTGGCCATTGCCGAGGATCTGCAGGCCGGCGATCTGGTTGATCGGGCCGGTCGGCGCGTGGTGTCCGGGGATCCACTGCGGATACCACAGCGTCAGCGGGCCGGCGCCCACCGGAATGCGTTGATGGACGCGCTGGATGCGGCGGTCGATATCGCTGACGTCGACCTCCAGCGTGATCTCGCCGGGGTAGGTGGCCTGGACCTGCAGGGCCGCCTGGCGCGCGTCGATCTGCTGCGCCTGCAGTGCGTACAGGGGCGCGATCGCGAGCGGCAGCGCGAGCAGCATCGCCAGCCACCAAGGGCATCCGTGTTTCATTGTTCGGCATCCCGTCGCCGTGGAAGTCCGTGCATCCTAGGCCCGAAACCCGTGTTGGCGTCGAGTTTTCCGGAAAGTCGACGCTGGCGCCGGTTTTCTCTATCGTGCCGCCATGAGCAAGGTCGCCACCCCGATCCGCTGCAGACCCCGGCTGCTGCGCCCGGCCAGCCCCGAGGGCGCGGACTGGCGGTTCGTGGTGCTGCCGGCGACCGCCAGCGCGAAGCTGCCGACCCGCAGCATGGTGACGGTCGAAGGCACGCTCGACGGCCAGCCGTTCCAGGCCACGCTGGAGCCCGATGGCGAGGGCAGTCACTGGTTCAAGGTCGATGCGGACCTGTGCACGGCGGCCGGGATCGCGGCAGGCGACACGGTCTCGCTCGCGTTCGCGCCGGTCGACAAGGAGCCCGAACCCAGGGTGCCGGCCGACCTGCGCGAGGCGCTGGCAGCGCATCCCGTGGCGGAGACGCAATGGAGCAGCCTGACGCCGGTGGCGCGCCGCGACTGGATCCACTGGGTTACCTCGGGCAAGAAGGCCGAGACCCGGGTCAAGCGGATCGGCACCGCCTGCGACATGCTGGCGTCCGGCAAGCGCCGCGCCTGCTGCTTCGACCGCTCGGGGATGTACAGCAAGGGCAACATGGGCGCGCCCGAGGCCGCGGACTGATCCCGCAGCCAAGCGCGGCAGGATGGCCTGCAGGGTTTCAGCCGCTGCCCTGGGTGGACGACGGTTCCGCAGGTTCAGCAATGCTGGTGTCGCGCTCCCAACCCTCGTTCTGCAAGACCAGCCGCTGGATGGCGATGCCGTGGCCATTGGCATCCAGCTCGGGCAGGACTTCGATTTCCGAGGGCCAGCAACGATAGATCCGGTAGGCCAGCACCAGTTGGCCGGCTTCATTGAAGAGCTCCAGCACGATGTCCTTGCGGAAGGTCTTCAGCGCGGTTTCTTCGCCCATGGGGGCGCCGTGTTGCCAGACCCGGTTGGCCCACTGCTCGAACTCGGTGTCATGGGTGACGCCGCGCTCGATGGTGATCGGCGCGAACTGCGTGGTGCCGGGTGACTTGCGGGTATTGGGCGGGTCGCCGCCGCTGCGATGGATGACCACTTCGGAGGTGCGTCGCAAGGCACTGATCTTCGAGATGCCGGCGACATAGCGGCCGTCCCATTTCAGCCGGAAGCGATGGGCCTTGTAAGGGTCCTGACGTTGCGGGTTGACGTTGAACTCGGGCATGCGATTGGTTCCATGTCGCGCGGGGGCGCGGATGCTGGTGACGACGTGCCTGATGACTACGTGCCAGCGGGCGCGAAGCGGACAGTCGCGATTGCGCCGATTGTCGTGGCTCAACCAGGCGCGGCGGTCCTGTCAAGCCCCGTATTGGACTGTTCCGACAGGAGGTCGACGGTGGACGCTGCCCGCAGCCGCGCTGCGCATCCGGGGATCGGCCCCGAGGCTGCCACCGGCGTGACACCGGGCCGCGAACAGGAACAGGGGAAGCAAGATGACGAACACGCGCATGCATGCATGGCGCTGGACAACTGCGATTGCGCTCGCCGCGATGTCGGCGGCGGCAGGCGGACAGCCGAAGCAGACAGCCGAAGGGGCGCAGCAGTTCCTGTTGCGCGTGGCATCCGAGCGGATCGCACCTGCGTCCCTGCACTTCGCCGATGTGACGGTTCGGTACGCCTTCACGACCTACGAAAAGAAGATGCTGCGGGGTTGGGTGGAATATCGATCCGGCGGCAACGTTCTCTCCGGCGCACAGGAGGCCGAGGTCGTGCGACTCGAAAGCCCCGATCCCTGCACGACGGTGATCCCGGCGTTGACGTTCACGCCCGAGCAGCGCAAGGCCCGGGAAGAAGCCAACTTCAACGATGAGTACTACACCAGCGAGTACCGTTGGGAACCGAGCTATGCGGTCGCGATGGCGCCACCGCATGCGATCGCCTGGGGCAAGGCAAAAATATCGCGCACCCCGCAGGCCGTCGTGGCGACCGTGCCCGACACGAAGTTCAAGCAGACCAGCCTGGTGATGCGGACGCAGGATCCGGACATGCTTGAACGCCTGGAGTACGCGATGAAGTTCCTGCAGATGAGTTGCGATCCAACGGCCGATACCGGCTTCTGACCCGGGCACCCCGCCATGTCGACGTTCGCGACGTTCCGTCTCGCCGCACTGCTGATGGCCTCGACCGCATCGCTTGCCGATGCCTGGGCGCAGGACGCGGCACCGCAAGCCCCGCCGCAGACACCCAGGCAACTCAATGCCGAAGACCAGGCGAGGCTGCAGTCGCGCATGGCGGCGGGCAAGGTGCGCCGTGCGCAGGAAGCGCAGGAAGCCGAAGCGCGCCAGAAGGAGGAGGCTTTGCGGCGCGAAGAGGAAGAGCGCCTGGCGCAGATGGAGCGCGACGCGCAGGCCGAATGGGAGGCATCGCAGCCGCAGCCCTCCTCATCGGGCGGATTCGGCGAGGCCCTGCTGCACGGCCTGAGCGTGTTCCAGGACGAGATGGCCAAGGCCCAGGTCGAGCGCGCGCAGCAGGAAGCGTTTCTCGATGACGTGCGTCGCCAGGCCGAGTCGATCGCCTGGCAGCGTGAGCAGGAATTGGCACGCGAGCGCCAGCGCGTGGCCGACGAGCAGGCGCGCCGCGAGCAGGCCCGACAACAGCAAGCCCGACAACAGCAAGCCCAACAACAGCAGGCTCTACAGCAGCGGCAGATGGCGCAGCAGGCAAATGCGGTGGCATCCACGAAGTCTTCGTCCGGACAGGCGCAGCCGGCACAACCATCGCAGCAACAGGCGCAGCAGCAACAGTTGCGCGAGCAGGTCGCGGCGGAGCGCCAGCGCCAGCAGGCACAACGCGAACAGGCGCTCGCGAGCGAGCAGGCGGCGGCTGAGCGCCAACGCAAGGCCGACGAGGATCGACGCGCGCGCGATGCCGCCAACGCCGAACGCCAGCGCCAGGAGCAAGCCGCGCAGGCGCAGCGGCTACGGCAGGCCGAGCAGTCGTTGCTCAGTGGTTTCCGCGGCCGCGCGGCGACCTGCGTAGGCGGCGGCAAGGACGTGCTCTACCTGCAGACCTCGACACCTTCGAAGACCGGGTGCCGCGTCACGTTCGAGGCACGCTGCCCGGGCACGCCTGCCGGTGCCGGCGTGCACTTCAGCCAGGCCAACTACATCGGCGGCAGTTGCCACGGGCTGGGCGACAACATCCGCATCGGACCGATGGCCTGCGCCGCCGAACAGGTGCAGCTGAGCATGACCGGCGCGGAGTGCGGATAGCCAAGCCTCCGGCGTCGGCGCCGGAGGTTCAGCAGGTCATTTCCAGACGGGATTCCGCGATGAACCGTCGACGCTGACGCTGACGCCGGCTTCCGGGGCCTGGTGTCCGCATCCGCTCCAGCGCGTCAGCTGCGCAACCGTTGCAGTTGGTTCTGCAGGGTCTCGACCTGCGCACGCAACGCGGTGTTCTCGCGTTCGAGTTCGATGACGCGACGCTGCAGCGCCTTCGGATCCGGCGCGGCGTCCTCGCCATCGCCCGCGACGTCACCATCGGCGTTCGGCCTGGGGCGCTTCTTCGCTTCGCGGACGCGCTTGGCGGCCTGCTTCAACTCGGCCTTGCCGGCCTGGGCGGCACTGCGCTGTTCGTCTTCCGGCAGGCTGGCGACCGCTGCTGCGGCGCTGATCGAGATCTCGCCGGCCTTCAAGGCTTCGACCAGCTCGGGCGTCGCCTGCGTGTGGATGCGTTCGATCATCACCACTTGGTGGTTGCTGAGCTTGGCTTCGCGGGCCAGTTCGGCGCGGCTGACCGGTGCAGGCGCTTCGTCCCACGGCGGGCGATCGTCGGTGGCGTTGTCATCCGACGCCGCGGTGGTGTTGGCGCTGTCCGTCGCCGCGACTACCGCATCGCGCTGGGCCTGCTGGCGTGCCGCCAGGATCGCGCGCTTGCGCAGGGCGAGCACGCCGCGCTGGTAGTCGGACACGCTGCGCCGGCCCAGGTGCTGCTCGATCATCCACAGGTGGACGTCGTCCATCGACTGGAAGCGCGTGTTCTGCACGGTGTTGAACGGCAGGCCATGCTTCTGGCACAGGCCGTAACGGTTGTGGCCATCGACGAGGACATCGCCCCACAGCACCAGCGCGTCGCGACAGCCCTCGGCGAGCAGGCTGCGTTCCAGTGCCTCGTACTCATCCGGTGTCAGCGGGTCGATGTAAGCCTTCAGTTCTTCGACGACAACGATATCCATGCACGACCAACAAAAACGGGGTGCGCATTGTAGGCAGAACCGGGGTCAGCGTCGCCTTGCGCGTGACGCCATGCGCCTGTCACGACGTGGAAGGTCAAGGCGCTCCACGCTGCTGCGCGCGCTGGTAGGCGGGGCGGGCCTGGATGCGGTCGAGGAAGGCCATCAACCGCGGCCGCGAGGCGTCGAGGCCGCCACGGGTGCGGGCGATTTCGACGGGAAAGCTCATCAGGATGTCGGCGCCGGTGAAGGTGTCGCCGGCAAACCATTCGTGCTGGCCCAGTTCGGCCTCCATGTAGTCGAGCTGGCGCGTGATGTTGGGCAGGATGAAGCCGGCCTTGGTCTTGGCCGAGATCGCCTTGGCGATGGGCTTGGCGAAGAACGGCATCCTGCTCGACTCGATGCGGTCGAAGATCAGCTTCAGCAGCAGCGGCGGCATCGCCGAGCCCTCGGCGAAATGCAGCCAGTAGCGATAGCGGACGGCATCCGCCGAATCGACGGCAGGCGCCAGCCGGCCGTTGCCGTAACGCGCGATCAGCGTTTCGACGATGGCGCCCGATTCCGCCAGCGTCAGGCCGTCGTCGGTGGTGACCACCGGCGACTTGCCCAGCGGATGGATGGCCCGCAGCGATGGCGGCGCCAGCATGGTCTGCGGGTCGCGCTGGTAGTGCACGACCTCGTAGGGCAGCGCCAGCTCTTCGAGCAGCCACAGCACGCGCTGCGAGCGCGAATGATCGAGGTGGTGGACGGTCAGCATGGGGCGGGCCTTTGCGCGAGGTTCGCCGCAGTCTAACCAAGGCCATTGAAGGCGCCGTCAGGGCCTGCTGGCGGGGCCTTGCTCCTGGCCGTCAGCGTGGCCCGGTCCCGCGCCTGCCGAGGCATCGCCACGCGGTGTAGCCCAGCATGACGACGACACTGGTGCCGACCGCGGCCAGTGCGCCGATCCTGGCGACATCCATCGGCGCGAAGGCCCACAACGCGGCCCATGCCAGGAACGCCAGCGTCATGCTCCAGCTGCTGACGCGCGCGATGGACTGCGCCAGCGTGGCTTCGTGGATCGAGCGCGGCGGCATCGGATGCATCATCTTCGGCATGACGTTGCCGTAGGCGGCCAGGGCGAGTCCCATGACGATGTTGTAGCCACGCACGACCTGGTCGGCGTCGATCCAGCCCTGCTTGCGCGCCAGGGTCAGCAGCAGTGCGGAGCCGACCATGACCACGGCGAGCTTGATGGAAAAGAGGATGTGCTTGCGGTTGCGCGGGCTGGCGTGCTCGTTCATCGGTCTTCTCCGTCGCGGGGCTGTCGGGATGGCGCCTCGTCCGTGGAGGGCGCGGGCGCTTGCGCCTTGGCATCGATGCCGAACAGCCGGGTGAATCCCAGCAGCGCGTCTTCCAGCACCGACAATTTCAGTTGATAGACGATGCAGGTGCCGATCTTGTTGGCCTCGATCAGGTCGGCCTCGCGCAACACCGCGAAGTGCGCCGACATCGTCGGTCGCGACACCGGGAACTGGTCCGACAGTTCGCCTGCCGTCATCGGTCGCTCGCGCAGCAGCGCCAGCACCGTGCGGCGGGTCGGGTCGGCCAGGGCCTTGAAGACGGTGTTCATAGTCGATATTTAGCTAAATATCTAAATATGAGTCAAGCGATGGGCTGGAAGATTCGCAAGCCATTGAAATCAAATATAAAAATGGGGTGGCAGCGCCCTTATGCACGCCGGAACCGCGGAAACGCCGCGCGCGTCCCCCGGTCCAGAGGCACGAACGCCTGAGCGAGTGCCTCAGCCCCTGCCGTGCGCGGAGGCAGTCTTCAGCAGGAAGAAGCGGAAGTCTCCCTGCGCCGGCTCGGGCTGTTCCTCGAATGCGACGCCAAGCCGCGGCAGTGCGCGCCGCCAGTAGGCGTACGCCTGCAGGTCGCGCTTGAACACGGCGAGCAGCCAGGGACCGGATGCGGGCGCCAGCAAGGCGGTGGCGGCATGGAAAGCGACCCCCTTGCCCCGATACTTCGGCAGCACGAACAGGTCGGCCAGTTCGGGATAGGCGGTGCCCGCGAAGTCCGCTTCGTCGACCAGCACGAAGCCTGCGACCTGGCCGTCCACATGCAGCAGGTGCGCCCAGCCCGGCGAACCGGCGAGCGAGGACGCCACGTCATCGGCCGTGCAGTCGTAGTGCCCATCCGCACCGACGTCCTCGCCGCTCCACGCGGAGGATTCGAAGAAATAGAACTGCATCAGATGGAATAGGACATCACGGTCCTGCGAGGTGGCAGGTCGCATGGAGATCATGGCCATGTCCAGGACGCGCACGCCGCCTCAGGCGTACAGCACGCTTGGCGCGTCTTCGTCGACGATCGCGTGCGGGACGAAACGCGCGCTGTCGCGGGTGATCGGGCTGTCGTCTTCGCGGATGCCGATGCCGCAGGCGGTGTCGCCGACGATCCAGCTGCCGACCATCGGGTAATGCCCTGCCAGGGCAGGCCCTGGTGACGCAGGACCCTCGAAGCGCGGCAGCGGATGCAGGGCCTGGCGAATGCTTGGGCCCCGATACGGCCCTTCGCTTTCGAGCCAGCGGCCGTCGGCCATGTGCATCGCGACATTGGCGCCTTCGCGCGAATGCAGGGGTTTGCGCACCCAGCCGGCCGGCAGCGGGCTGCCGTCGTCGAACTCGGCCGGCAGCAGGTTGGGATGGCCGCGATGGCGTTCCCACAGCAGCGGCAGTACACCCTTGTTGCTCAGCAGCGCCTTCCATGGCGGTTCCAGCAGGCGCAGGCCGGATCCGGGCAAGGCGCGGCCGAAGTCGTCGGCGAACAGGTCCTCCAGCGGATACAGCTTGAACAGCGCGCCGATGACGATGTCGTCGGTGTCGGTATAGCGGCCGTCTTCGGACAGGCCGATGTCTTCGATGGCCAGCGCGGCGCCATGCAGGCCCGCCTGCGCCGCGCAGTCGCGCAGGTACTCGACGGTGCCCTGGTCTTCGGTCGATGCGCGCACCGCGGCGAATGCCAGCGGCGGCGGCAACTGCAGCGACAGTTCGCCGAAGCGTTCGACGAGCGCCTCGTGGATGGAGTTGAACTGGTCGGCATACGCGGGCAGTCGACCGGATTCGCGCTGGTCCTCGAGCCACTGCCACTGGAAGAACGCGGCCTCGAACAGCGAGGTCGGGGTGTCGTAGTTGAGTTCGTAGAGCTTCGCCGGGCCCTGGCCGTCGTAGGCGAAATCCAGCCGGCCGTAGAGATGGCCATCGCGTCGACGCCAGCTATCGGCGATCCAGTCGCGGAACGCGTCGGGGATCGCCAGCCGCTGCATCAGGGTGTCGCTGCCGGCGATCTCGTCGACCAGCGCCATCGCCATCTGGTGCAGCTCGGCGCTGGGGTCTTCGAGGTCGTGCTCGATCTGGCGCAGCGTGAATGCGTAGTAGGCGCGTTCGTCCCAGTAGCGTTCGCCGTCGATGGTGTGGAAGCGGAAGCCGCTGTCGGCGGCGCGCGCGCGCCAGTCGCCGCGCTCGACGATCGGGACCCGCCGCATGCGATCAGCCGCCGACGCTGCTGCGGTTGCCGCCGGAGGCGCCGAAGCCACCACGATTGACGGTGACCGCGCGGTCCGGCGTCATCGACACCGGCGCCAGTCCGGCGCGACCCGCGCCCGCTGCGGCGCCGGGGGCACCGGACGGACGCAGCCAGCTGTCGCCCTTGTTGCGCCATGCCGGCGCGGCCTGCTGCTGTTGCGCCATGCCCGCGCCCGCGCCACCCACACCACCCAGCATCCGCGACAGGAAGAAGCCGGCCATCATCGGCCCGATGAACGACTGCCCGGTCGAGGTGCGCTGCTCGGTGCACTGTTCGGCCGAGTAATCCTGCTCGCAGTCGGCACGACTGGCGTACTGCGGCGCGCTGTCGGCGGCCTGCTGCTGGGCCTGGTCGAACGCGACGCGACAGCTGGCGGCATCGCCGGTGGCCTGGCCGCAGCTTTCGACCGAGGTGTACAGGCCTTCCTGCACCTGTTGCACGGGCTCGTCGCGCTGGCATGCGGTGAACAGCAGCGGCGCTGCGCCCATCAACACCAGGGCCGTCTTTTTTGATCGCTTCACGTCGGTTATCCATTCGCTTGCAGTCGCCCATGATGCCTGCATCGACCAGGACGGTCCAATGCGACGCGGTCGCGATGCATGCAACGCAGGCGCGCGCCGCCGCATTGCACAAACGAGTGGTGCGCGCGGTCCTTTACCATCGGCGGATCCGAGATCCGGGAGTTCGACATGCGGTCGATGGCATTGGGGTTGCTGATGCTGGCCTGCGCGCCAGCGTGCGCGGTTGCGGGCGGGGTGGATGGCGCGGTCTTCGACGTCCACGTCCACCTGCGCGACGGCGAGGCCTCGGTGCGCGCCTACGAGGCCGATGTCGCCCAGGCCGGCATCACGCTGGCCGGGTTTGCCGGCATGTGGTTCGGCGGCCCGCACCAGGCGTCCCAGGGGGCGCCCGACGGGATCCGTCGCAACAACGATGCGCTGCTGGCGCTGGCAAGCCGGCAGCCCGGCCTGCTGCCGGTCGCGATCGTGCATCCCTACGACGGCCAATCGGCGTTGGACGAACTGGCGCGCCTTTCAGGTGCCGGAGTCAGGATCATCAAGCTGCATCCGCATACGCAGCAGTTTGATGTCGACGATCCGCGCGTGCTGGCCCTGGTGCGCAAGGCCGGCGAGCTGGGCCTGATCGTGCTGTTCGACAACGCCAACATCATCGCCGGCGACAGCGAGCGCCTGTTCAACCTCGCGGTACGCGCGCCGAAGACACGCTTCGTGCTGGCGCATGTCGGCGGCTTGAACTTCCGCTTCTGGAGCATCCTCGCGCTGGCGCGTACGGCCGACGACTTCTTCATGGACAACCTGTACTTCGACCTCTCGGCGACGGTGCTGCTGGCCGCCGACTCGCCGATCGAAGAGGAGTTCGTCTGGACGCTGCGCAACATCGGCATCGGTCAGGTGCTGCTGGGCTCGGACTATCCGCAGATCCCGCTCGGCAGGACACTGGAGGCGCTGGAGCGCCTGGATCTCAGCGACGAGGAAAAGACCGCGATCCGCGTCGGCAACGCGCGCAGGCTGTTCGGCCTGGACGACTGAGCAGCGGGCGCGGCCATCGACCGCCGCGCCGTCCCTGCTCGCCTCAACGCCGCCGCGAGAATCTCGCGTCGCCGACCATCGGCGCGCACCGGAGCCCTTGCACGGGTACCATCGGCGTGGGGGAAAGGGAGGCAGCGACTTGAAGGCGTCCGCCAGGATCGTCCACGGAAGCGGGATACGCGACGCCATGGAGCTGCGTCGGAACCGGCGTGCGCTGCAGCTGCTGCTGGCCACCGGCACCATCATGCTCGTACTCGGCATCGGCTGGTGCGCGTTCTTCTTCCTGCACGGCGCGCGCTTCGTCGCGCTGACCGAGCTGGCACTGGCCCTGCTGGGCATCGCCGTCATCGCGACCGCGCGGCTGGGCCGCGTGCGGATGTCGGCGTGGATGGCCTTCATCGGGCTGTTCCTCTTTGTCTGCCTGTTCTCGGCGCAGCTCGATGTGCAGACGGCCGGCATCCCGCGCACCACGCATCTGTTCCTGCTGGTGCTCGCCGGCTGCGCCTTTCATGTCTTCCGCAGCGAACTGCCGTGGCTGCGCTACGGTTGCGTGTGCCTGTTCCTGGCTGCATTCGTGGTGTTCGCGGCGATGCCCGAGGGCCTGCCGGGCCGCCATGCGATTCCCGACGAGGTGCGTCGCGTCGGCATCTGGATCAACCTGGTCACCGTGGTGCTGAGCCTGCTGGTGGTGATGCACCTGCAGGAGAGCGACAGCGCCGCGCATCGTGCGCTGCACCGCGCCCTGCGCGACGCGCTGTCGAGCCGTCGCTTCGAGCTGTTCTACCAGCCGCAGATCGATGCCGATGGCCGCATCGTCGGCGCCGAGGCGCTGCTGCGCTGGCGCGATCCCAAGCGTGGCCTGGTGCTGCCGGGCGAGTTCGTCCGCGCGGCCGAGGAGACCGGTTTCATCCTGCCGCTGGGGCAATGGGTCTTGACCACCGCCTGCGAACAACTGAGCCGCTGGCGCAAGCGCCCGGAACTGAGCCGGTTGCGCCTGTCGGTCAATGTCAGCGCGCTGCAGCTGCGGCAACCCGATTTCGTCGAGCAGGTGCTGGACGCGCTGCAGCGCAGCGGCATCGACGGTGGCCTGCTGACGCTGGAGCTGACCGAAAGCGTGCTGCTGCACGACATGGACGGGGCGGTCGCGAAGATGCACGCGCTGGACGCGGCGGGCGTGCGGCTGTCGCTGGACGACTTCGGCACCGGTTATTCGTCGTTGTCCTACCTGCGCCGGATGCCGCTGTCGGAACTGAAGATCGATCGTGCCTTCGTCGCCGAGGTCACCCGCGACGCGCATGCCGCCAGCATCACCCGCAACCTGTTGCAGCTGGGCCACGACCTCGGCATCGACGTCATCGCCGAAGGCATCGAGCAGCAGGAGCAGTACGAGTTCCTGCGTGCGCAGGGCTGCGACCTGTTCCAGGGCTATCTGTTCGGCAAGGCGATGGAGATCGAGGCCTTCGATGGCCTGGTCTTCGCCGGCGTACCGGCGCAACCGGTGGCGTGATGCCGCGAGGCGGCAGCCGCGCGCTGGTCGGCGTCCAGGAACGTCCAGGCGATGAAGCGGCTCTGCTTGTTGCCCTGCGCCATCGGCACTTCGCGGACGTCGCGCGCGCCGGCCTTGCGCAGTTGCGTGTGCAGGTCGGCCAGGTGTTCGGATTTCGCGACCAGGCTGCTGAACCAGCGCACCTGGTGCGGGATGTCGGCACTCTCGCGGATCATCCGGCGCAGGAACGAGGCTTCACCGCCGGTGCACCACAGCTCATTGGCCTGGCCGCCGAAGTTCAACGCCGGCGCCGCGGCCTTGCGGCGGTTCGGCGGTGCGTCGCCACCGGCGAGATTGCGCAGCTTGCGTTGGCTGCCGCGGGCGGCGTCCTTGGCGGAGGCGTGGAAGGGCGGATTGCAGAGGCTGAGGTCGAAGCGGTCCCCGGCCTGCAGCACGCCTGCGAACAACTTGCCGCGCGCGTGCTGCTGGCGTAGTTCGATCGCTTGCCCCAGTCCGTTCGCCTGTACGATCGCGGCGGCGGATTGCAGGGCCTCGGCGTCGATGTCGGTGCCGACGAAGTGCCAGCCGTATTCGGCATGGCCGAGCAGGGGATAGATCGCGTTGGCGCCGACGCCGATGTCGAGCACGCGCACCGCGGCTCCGAGCGGGATGGCGGTGCCGTCGCCATCGGCCAGCAGGTCGGCGAGGCCGTGCAGGTAGTCGGCGCGGCCGGGGATCGGTGGGCACAGGTAGCCGTCGGGGATGTCCCAATGGGCGATGCCGTAGTCGAATGCGAGCAAGGCGCGGTTGAGCGCGCGTACCGCCGCCGGATCGGCGAAATCGATGCTTGTCTCGCCGCCGGGCGTGGCGATCAGGAAGCCCGCGAGCGCCGGGCTGGCCGCCACCAGGCGCGCGAAGTCGTAGCGGCCCTGGTGACGGTTTCGCGGATGCAGCGCGACGCGTGCGGCTGGTCTTGGCGACGGCCCAGGGCGGGTCTTGCCAGAGGATTCGGGTGGGGGTGCCATGGAAGGATTAGACGCGATCGCGGTCTGGACGGCGAGCTTTCGCCGCCGCGAGGTCGTCCCCGACGCCCCGACATCGCGCCGGCGGGGGCGATGGCAGGCGGCCTTGACTTGCATCGTGAAGCGGTGGAACGTTCGTCCACGCGTGCGATCCATAGCCGTGCGCTCGCTGAGCGTCCAGTCGTTTGTCCCGCAGGCCTGCCCGGTTTGCGGCAGCCATGGCCACAGGGGGATGCAATGACGTCACACGGATGGAGACCGGCGCTGCTGGCGATCCTGTTATTTGCCATCGCGGGCATGGCGCATGCTGAGCCGGAGATCGGGGATGCGCCTCCAGACCTGCTCGGCACCTCGTCTCAGGGCGAGGAAGTGCGTGTCAGCGCGCTTCGGGGCAACGTGGTGATCGTGAGTTTCTGGGCCTCATGGTGCGGCTACTGCCGCAAGCTGTTGCCCGTGCTGGAGAACTTCCAGCAGCAAGTAGGACGCCACAGTCTGGATGTGGTGGTGGTCAACTTCCAGGAACCGCTGCGAACCTATCGCGCCCTGCGGCGCGGTTTCAAGGATCTGTCGGTGACGCTGACGCATGATGCCGATGGCGCCATCTCGGACGCCTACGGCGTGACCGCAGTGCCGGTGGTCTACATTATCGACAGGGCGGGTGAGTTGGCTTACGTCCATCGTGGATATTCGGAGGCATCGCTGCCGCGTTTGATCGAGGTAGTCAACGAGATGTTGGCCGAGCCGCGACCGCCCGCGGCCACCGGAGCGGTATCGCTCCCTGGCGCTATCGAAGGTTGACGAGATCGGCTGGCGTGAGCCAAGCCACGCGCGTCCGCAACCAGGGACCGTCCAGACCTGCCCGGACCCGCGCCAGCTGCAGGCTGTCGCCACGTCTGCAGTGAAGCTGGGCGGCGGGCGCAAGGATCAGCGGCCGTTGCCGTGTCCACCATCGCCAAAGCGGGGCGCAACTGCTAGATTGCGCGGCTTGCCAGCCCGTTCCCGATCCTTGTGATTGCGGACCTGTCGTGTTTCCGTGACCAGCGTTTCCCGGATTCGTCAGTGCCAGCGAAAGACGCAACCTTCCTTCGTTCACTGTCAGGAATTCTCATGAAAACACGCACCAGTGCGATCAGCGCACTCCTCGTCCTCGGGCTGTCTGTTGGCCTGTCCGCCTGCAAGCAGGAGCCGGCTGCGGCCCCCGCCGATGCCGCCGCCCCCGCCGCCGTTGCTGCGGAAGCCACTGCGCCGCAGGCGCAGCGCGTCGCGCTGGCGCGCGGTCTCTACGAGCTGGCCTACAGCCCGTCGCAGGACGCATTGTTCGTTGCCTCGTCCGGCGGCTTCGGCGAGCAGTCCGAGCCCTCGCGCGTGCTGCGCCTGGATCCGGAGACGCTGGCGATCAAGGCCGAGATCCCGCTCGAGCGCAAGGGCTTCGGCGTGGTGCTCGACGATGCCAATGGCCGCCTCTATGTCGGCAACACCGTCGACACCTCGGTTACCGTGGTCGACATCGCCACCAACCAGGCCGTCGGCCTGGTGCAGCTGCAGCAGAAGACCAAGGGCAAGGACGGCCGCGAATCCTATACGCACGACCTGCGCGAACTGGTCGTCGATCCGGTCGCCAAGCGCCTGTACGTCACCGGCCATTCGCAGGAAGGCAGCGTGCTGTTCGTCGTCGACACCGACAAGCTGGAGGTCATCAAGACCGTCGAAGGCCTCGGCAAGCACAAGGCGCCGGGCCTGTTCCTGGATGCGGCGGGCAAGCGCGTGTTCACCTCGAACCTGCTGGGTGAGGTCGTGGTGGTCGATACCGGTACGCTGGAAGTGACCAAGCGCCACCAGACCACGGCCGAGCAGCCGATGAACCTGGTGCACCACGCCGACAGCAAGCGCCTGTTCGCAACCGACCAGGGCCTGGCGATGATCCGCGACTACCAGGCGGACTCGATCCCGGGCTTCGCGTCCAAGCATCCGGGCAACCGCGTGCTGGTGCTCGACGCCGACACCGGTGCCGAAGTCCACAGCATCCCGACCCAGGACGGTCCGCTGGGCCTGCTGCTGGATGCGCCGCGTTCGCGCCTGTACGTGACCAACCGCAGCGCCGGCAAGGTCACTGTCTACGACAGCGACAGCTACGCCGAACTGAATGTCATCGACCTGCCGACGCACCCGAACAGCCTGGCCTTCGACAGCAAGCGCAACGTGCTGTACGTCAGCATCAAGAACGGTGAGCAGGATCCGGAGACCGCGCAGGAAAGCGTTGCGCGCATCGCGCTCTGATATCGGCGGGCTGGACCTGCAACGGGACAGTACCGTCTAGCGGCTCGGGTCGGGGCTGCGTGATCACATGGCCACATGACGCCACGGTTGGCTTGCCGGGTACCCCCGGCAGGCCGCAAATTTTTCAGGAAGATGCTGCGCGTATCAAGCGCCGCGCAGGCGTGGAGCGGGTATCCCGGACGTGATGACCGCAGGTTTCCGGGCCTTCAACGCAGTGCTCAGCAGAGCATCGATACCAGTCCGGCGCCCGGCGCCGTCGCCGGCACCAGGAAGGCACCACCAAGGTGCGCCAGCAGGAAGAACGGGATGCCCCACAGCGTCTCCCGATACACGCGGCGCAGCGGCAGCGGGTGCAGTTCCGCATATCCCTGGAAGAACCGCTGGCGCGGGTGAGGCCAACGCCGTCCATTTTGCCGCGTGCCCGGGGCCTGTGCGGGCTCGTCATCTTGGTCACCTGGCGTGCTGTGTCAGGATGGCTGTGCTGCGGCAGCGCACGCGGCCGGGCGCGACGGATAGGGAGAGGCAGGTCGTGATATCGAAGTGGAAGAAGACGCCGATCTACCAACGGGTTCCCCGGCCCTGGGCGGGGCTTGCCTATCTTTTGGTGCTGGGGCTGGTGTTTGCGCTGTTCCTGGGGCGCTCGATGGACCTGTTCAAGCTGTCGCTGATTCTGGACCACGCTCCCACGTTCTACACGCATGTCTCCAACTTCTCGATCTCCTACCTGCTGTACACCGCGATCGGCTACCAATGGTTGATGACGGGCGTGAAGAGGAAGCCGGTGGTGTTGTTGGGCCTGGCGATCGCGCTGTGCAACGTCGTCTATGAAGGCTTCATCCCTTTCATCAATACACCTGATTCGACCGATGCCGGATATGGCCTGGCAGGCACGTTGCTGGGATGGATCGTGCTCTGGGGAATCGATCGTTACGGACTGGTTCCCAATCCCGCACATTCCGCGTCATCTCCGGTGGCGGGGGCGTGATCGCACAGCATGGCTGCCGGCGCGCCTGACGGTCCGATCATGGCGCGCCGTACTGGCACGATCGGCCATGATTCGATGTTCCGCGGCGATGACTCCTGGCGCGTTGTTTGATCGCAAGGCATCGCATGGATGGTCAGTCCGCGGCGGTCTTGCGGAACGCCAGCATCTGCGTCCGGTAGGGGAACGCGATGTCGCCGTCGCCGGCATCCGCGAGGGCGGGGGTTGCCGCGATCAGGGCGCGCACCTGGCGTTCGACCTCTACGCGCTGCGCGTCCGGCAGCGCGGCAATGAAACTGGTCGACAGCGTGCGCTGCACGATGACCTGGTCGGCCGGGCCGACATGGTCGTGGCGCACGGTCTGTTCGCCCAGCGCCTCGAAGCCGTCGGCCGGGAACAACCGCCGCCACGCGCCGCTGGCATGGCGCGGGGTATCGCCTTCGTGCACATCGGTCATCGCGGTCAGGGCCGCGACCCAGGGCATCCGGGTGTCGCGGACGTTCCAGACCAGGGCCAGCACGCCGCCGGGCACCAGCACGCGACGGATCTCGGCCAGCGCGGCCGTGGTCGCGAACCAGTGGAAGGCCTGCGCGCAGACCACCGCATCGACCGAGGCATCGGCCAGTGGCATGGCATCGGCGCTGCCGTCGTGGACGTCGATGTCGGGATGCAGCCGGCTGAGCTCGGTCCGCATCGCCGCGACCGGTTCGACCGCGATGACGGTCGCGCCGGTGACCGCCAGCCGGGGGATGAACTTGCCGGTACCCGCCCCGAGGTCGACGACGCGGCGTCCGGGCGCCAGGCCGACGACCTCGCGCAGCCATTGCGTGGTCTCCGGCGGATAGTCGGGACGCCCGCGCACATAGGTGCCGGCACCCTGTGCATAACCGTCGCTCGCGCTGTCGTGGATGGATGCCATGTCGCGGTCTCCTTTCGAAGCGGAATGAGTGGTTGGCCAGTCTGCTTCTGTGACGGAATGCAGCCGTTCGTGTAAGCGTGTCGACTAGACGGCCTCGCGACGCCCCTGGGCCTTGGCCTGGCGGATCACCCGGCGCATCTGCTCGCGGTCGTCGTGGCGCGAGATCGGCGTGGCGCCCAGTTGCAGCGCATGTTCGCGCAGTTCGGCGGTGACGTCGTAATGGGCGCCGCTGGTCTTGTCCTGGAAGGCGCGTCGCGGGATGCCCAGTCGGTCGGCGAAGGCATGCAGTTCCTCCAGCGTGTCGGCCATCAGGTGCGCCCAGCGCTTGCCACGCCAGGGATGCACGGCATCGTCGACATACACAGCCATCGTGGGCGCGGGATCCAGCAGAAGGGGGAGCCAGCATGATATCGCCACGTGGATCGCTGCACGCAGCAGGACGCGCATGCGTGCAGCGGGCGCGTGCGAGGGACGGATGACTGGGCTGGCGTTGCCGTGTGCGCGCAGTCGCCGTGCGGGTTTGCCCGCTGGAAGGCGCTACAGCGACCTTGCCGAAACACCGGCACAGGCTTGGCGAATTTGCGGCACTGCAGCAAAAACGCTAGAATGGCGCGCTTGTCCCGAGAAAAACGCCCGATACGCCGATGCTTCGGCGGGATGCCGGACAGGCGATGCGGCCTAGAAGCCGCCCCCGTCATGCGATAGGCGTGACGTCCATCGTCGTGATCGGATGGCGCGCCTGCCGACGAGTGGCCCACGTCATTCCCGCCGCTTCATTACGAATGCCAGCCATCACGCATGCCGCCCATCAGGCATGCCGCGCTGCGATGGCCGCAGCGCATGCCCTGCCGTCTACGCCCGTCCCCGGGTCTGCCGCAGGGCCTCACCGACATCGCGATGCCATGCCATGCCCCATCCAAGTTCCACCTGGGCGTCACCGGCCCTGCGGCACTCTTCGTCGCGTCACCGGACGCCCGTCATGAGGAAACCACATGAACGATCCCGCATCGCATCACGCGGTCACTGCAGCGCCTCCGGAGCGCTGGCACTCACGCATCCTGGGCCCGGTGTTCTATCCGTCCGCGCTGATCATCCTGGCGATGCTGGCGCTGTCGTTCGCGGCGCCGCAGGCCACCGAAGCCGCGTTCAGTGCGGCCAAGACCTGGGTGGCCGACGATGCCGGCTGGTTCACCGTGTTGGCGGTCGCGGGATTCCTGGTCTTCATCATCGGCATCGCGGCCAGCGGCTTCGGTCGCCTGAAACTCGGGCCCGACCACAGCACGCCCGACTACAACTACGCGACCTGGTTCGCGATGCTGTTCGCCGCCGGCATGGGCATCGGCCTGATGTTCTTCGGTGTCGCCGAACCGATCATGCATTACGCCGACCCGCCGGTCGGCGATCCAGCCACGATCGCGGCGGCGCGCCAGGCGATGCGCATCACCTTCTTCCACTGGGGCATCCACGCCTGGGCGATCTATGCGGTGGTGGCGCTGTCGCTGGCGTACTTCGCGTACCGCCACGGCCTGCCGCTGCGGATCCGCTCGTCGCTGTATCCGCTGATCGGCGAGCGCATCCATGGGCCGATCGGCCACGCGGTCGACACCTTCGCGGTGCTGGGGACGATCTTCGGCCTGGCGACATCGCTGGGATTGGGTGTCATCCAGATCAATGCTGGCTTGAACTACCTGTTCGGCGTCGCCGTCGGCACTACGACCCAGGTCGTGCTGATCATCGTCATCACGCTGATCGCGACCGGTTCGGTATTCAGCGGGCTCGATCGCGGCGTGCGTCGCCTGTCCGAGCTCAACATGATCCTCGCGGTGGTGCTGCTCGCGTTCGTGCTGGTCATGGGGCCGACCGTGCACCTGCTGCAGGCGTTCGTGCAGAACACCGGCATGTACATCTCCAACGTGTTCGCGATGACGTTCAACCTGTATGCCTACGAGCCCTCGGGCTGGATCGGCGGCTGGACGCTGTTCTACTGGGGCTGGTGGATCGCGTGGTCGCCGTTCGTGGGCATGTTCATCGCGCGCATCTCGCGCGGCCGCAGCATCCGCGAGTTCGTCGTCGGCGTGCTGCTGGTGCCACTGGGCTTCACCTTCCTGTGGATGACGATCTACGGCAATACCGCGCTGCACCTGGTGCTGGCGCAGGGGGCCGGGGAACTGGTCGAGGCTGTGGCCGCCGACAGTTCGGTGGCGCTGTTCCGGTTCCTGGAATACCTGCCGATGTCCGGCGCGACGTCGCTGCTGGCGACCGCGCTGGTGGTGATCTTCTTCGTGACCTCGGCCGACTCCGGCGCGCTGGTCATCGACATGCTGTCCTCGAAGGGGGAGGACGAGTCGCCGGTCTGGCAGCGGATCTTCTGGGCGTTGCTGGTCGGCGCGGTGGCGATCGCGCTGCTGATCGCCGGCGGCCTGGCCGCCCTGCAGGCGGCGACGATCGCCAGCGCCTTGCCGTTCACCATCGTCATGATCCTGATGTGCTGGGGCACGCTGCGCGCGATGCGGCTGGAGATGGTCAAGCGCAGCAGCCTGCGCGATGCTCGGGTGATGCCCTCGGGCGCCGGTGGCGGCGACTGGCGCGCGCGGTTGCGGGCGCTGACCCATCATCCGCAGCGGCGCGAGGTACTGGCGTTCCTGCAGCAGCAGGTCACGCCGGCACTGGCCGAAGTGGCCGCCGAGCTGGGCAAGCGCGGATTGCAGGTGCAGGTGCAGGGCGGCGAGGATGGCCGCGCCTGGCTGCAGGTGGGGCATGGCGAGGAGATGGACTTCTTCTACTCGGTGCGCCCGCAGGCCTACGAGCCGCCGACCTTCATGTTCGACGACCCGCGCCGCAAGCGTAGCGACGACGACCGCTACTTCCGCGCCGAGGTGCACCTGCGCGAGGGCGGGCAGGACTACGACGTCATGGGCTGGCGCAAGGACGAGCTGATCCACGACGTGCTGGACCAGTACCAGCGCCACATGCACTTCCTCGACGTGGTGCGTTGATCGCCGCCACCCGGATGGCAGAACGGCCGGGAGAGCCCGGCCGTTGCGTTGATACCTACTGTTGCGCGAGGTGGGGGACATCAGTCCCCGGTGCAGGTCGGCGGCGTGTCAGCGGCTTGCCGTCGCCGGTGCTGTGAACTCGCGACGCACCCAATCATCGATCAGCCGCTTCTCGTAGCGCAGCGTGTCGTTGCTGCCGATGATCGAGCTGTTGCTCAGGTACATCGAATCGCGCAGCTTGCGCTGACCTTCCGACACCACGCGGCCATTGGCGTCGATATGACGGAACGCGAGTTCCATGCGCGGCGGATAGATGTCGCGCATGATCCGGATCGAATCCATGCGCATGCCGGCCGGCTCGTAATGACCGGCGCGGGCGATGTCCGTGATGTTCACTTCCAGGCGGTCGCCGGCAGGCAGGCGCTTCTCCGCGGTGTCGCGCAGGTGCTCGGCCAGTTGCACGACCCAGTTGCCGCGCTGCGATTCCCAGCGGTTGCCGCTGAAGCGCAGTTCGGTGAACTGTGCCGGATCGGTCCAGTCGACGGACACGGCGCTGTCGCCGGGCAGGGCGCGCGGGATGTCGGGATCGGTGACGTTGCGGGGCTTGGCCGAGACGGCCGAGGTGGCCAGCAGGCAGGCCGCGAACACGGCCGCGATCATCGGTGCGACGCGCGCCGGTCGGGCGAGCGAGGAGGCAAAGCGGGAGAAGCGTGACATGTCCGTCTCCGGGTGGCAGGTAGGGAACAACAGGATTGTCTGCCCCCGCAGCTTAATGCATCGCAAAAAGGGCGCCGCCCACGATGAACGGCGCCCGGGGGCGGACCTGCGGCATCCGGGCGTCCGGCTCCGCCCAGGAAAGGCGGGTGTCGGCGCCGTGTCAGCCCTTGACGCAGACCACCTGGCGCAGTGTGTGGAGGACCTCGACCAGGTCGGTCTGCGCGACCATGACCGCCTCGATCGACTTGTAGGCCGCCGGCGACTCGTCGATGACCGCCGCGTCCTTGCGGCATTCGACATGCGCGGTGGCCTCGCGGTGCTGCGCCAGCGTGATCTGCTGGCGCGCCGCGGTGCGGCTCATCACGCGGCCGGCGCCGTGGCTGCAGCTGTGGAAGCTGTCGCCATTGCCCAGGCCGCGCACGATGAAGCTCTTCGCGCCCATGCTGCCAGGGATGATCCCGAGCTCGCCGCTGCGCGCGCTGACCGCGCCCTTGCGGGTGACCAGTAGCTCCTCGCCTGCGTGCGTTTCCTTCTGCACGTAGTTGTGATGGCAATTCACCGCCAGCTTTTCCAGCTGGAAGCGCGGCAGGCGATGACGCATTTCCGCAAGCACCCGCGTCATCATCGCCTCGCGGTTCTCGCGGGCGTAGTCCTGCGCCCACGAGACGGCCTCGACGTAGTCGTCGAACAGCGGCTCGCCTTCCATGAAGAACGCCAGGTCCTTGTCCGGCAGGTGGAAGCCGAGCACGCGGTGCGCCAGTTGCTCACGCGCCTGCTCGATGAAGTAGCTGCCGATCAGGTTGCCGGTGCCACGCGAGCCGCTGTGCAGCATGACCCAGACGGCATCGGACTCATCGAGACAGATCTCGATGAAGTGGTTGCCGCCGCCGAGCGTGCCGATCTGGCTGGCGAGCTTGTCGGTGCGGATGCGGCGATGCCTGGCCTTGATCGCGTCCAGCCGCTGCACCAGCCCGGACTGGGCGATGCGCGTGCCGATGCTGTCGGGCAGCTTGTGATGCTCGCCCCCACGGCCATTGCCGACCGGCACGCTGCGCTCGATGCTCGAGCGCAGTTGCGCCAGGCTGTCGGGCAGGTCCGAGGCGCGCAGCGTGGTGCGCACCGCGGCCATGCCGCAGCCGATGTCGACGCCGACCGCGGCCGGGATGATGGCGCCCCGGGTCGGGATCACCGAGCCGACGGTCGCGCCCTTGCCCAGGTGGACGTCGGGCATGACCGCGACCCACGGCCCGACGAACGGGATCGCGGCGATGTTGCGCAGCTGTTCGTGCGCCTGCGGCTCCAGTGGCACGCCGCGCACCCAGCCCTTGATCGGCGTGCGGCTGCCCTCGGCGTGCAGCAGTTCGAAATTCTGTTGTGTGTTCATGATGACTCCGGATGCATCTCGGATGCTCTCGTTGTGGATTCCTTGCGGCCCTGCGCGCGGACTCCATCCCCGCGCAGGGCCTGCCTACTTCATCGTCACCAGTTGCTTCAGCACGCCATCCAGGCCGCCGAACACGGTGAGCTTGTCGATCTTCTCGGTGACCTTCTCCAGCGCCTCCAGCTCCTTGAGCCGCATCAGTACCGGGCTTTCCTCGATCAGCCTGGCAGTGTTGAGCAGCGAACGCGTGGCGTTGGCTTCCTCGCGACGACGGATCACGTTGGCCTGCGCCGACTTTTCCGCCTGCACCACGCCGTTGAGGATCTCCTTCATCTCGCCCGGCAGGATCACGTCCTTGACGCCGACGCCCATCACCTCGATGCCGAAGCCCGAGACCGTGCCGCGCACGTAGGCGAAGATGTCCGCATCCAGCGAAGCCTTGTCGCCCAGCAGTTCGTCCAGCGTCTTGGCCGAGATCGCCTTGCGCAGGCCGTACTGCAACTCGCGGTACAGGTAGTCGCCGGACTTGGCCACGTGCGTGCGCGCCGCCACCGGATCGGTGACCCGCATGCTCGCGGCCAGATTGACGAGCAACGAGACCTTATCGCGCGTCAGCAACTCCTGGCCAGAGACCTCGACCGACTGCACGCGCAGGTCCACGACCTCGATCGCGACATTCTTCTGGAAGTTCCAGAACGCGTGCATGCCGGGCGCCAGCGTCTGCAGCAGCCTGCCGTCGACGAACAGCAATCCGGCCGATTCGGCCGGGACCTCGGCGGACGCGGCGACCTTCGACAACAGGCCCAACTGGCGCAGCCGGCGCGCGACCGCGGCATCGATCGCCAGCGTGTCGGCCAGCGTGACCTTGCGGACCTGCACCTGGACCAGTCCGATCCAGTACAGGCGACGCGAACCCGGAGGCAGCACGTCTTCGAGCTTGCCGTGCTTGAGCACCAGACCGACCTCGTCGACGCCGATGTCGGCGTGCACGAAAGTGTCGCCCAAGGCCGTGCCGAGGCGCGCGATCAGCATGTCGACATCGTGGCCGGCGTACTCGGGCGATGCGATGTTGAAGATCCGGACCTCGATCCGTTGCAGCGGGTCGAGCTGGACGTGGATGCCGGGGGCGAGCACGCCGACGAAGCGGCGATTGCGATACATCAGGGCGCGCTCGCCGTCGCCGACGATGATTCGCTTGAACAGGGACATGTGGATGAACTCCTTGGGTGGCGGCCGCCGCGAGTGCGCGGAGGCCGTGCGCCATCAATGGCGCGGTATGGCTGTCCGGGTGGGCCCGTCATCGCACTGCGATGGCGTCGGGCGGTCCCGGCGGGTGGTGCGATCCGGTTTCAGGTGGGGGCATCTGGAATGCCCCCGGTCGACACGCGCCGGATCGGGTCGCGCGTGTTTTTGCTGTTTTGCGGTCGGGATCTCCAAATCAGGATGCCCGTCACCGATTCTTCACTTCGCGCTGGGCGATGATTCCCTGGTCTGCGCACGGATCCGCAGAGTCCGGTGAAGGATTCGCCAGTGTGGTATTTCCTGCACACGGACGTGCAGGCTCTTCTGCCCCGCATCGTCTGCGCTGTCTGTCCGCTTCGATCTCCGCATGCGCGCTTTTGGGTCGCGTCCGTGCGTCCTGCCTGTCGATCGACTGCCCGCGATCAACTGCCACGAATAACTGACACGAATAACTGACACGATTCGCTGCCGTCGATCGACGGCCGGCGTGTGGCCGTGCAGTGCGATGGCATGCGTCGCGTACGTGGCCCTGTGGTGGCTTGCCGTCGTGTCGTGCAATCAAGATGGATCCGCCCCTGGCGTCGTCGACACGGAACCTGCGTGCTGTCGGTGGCCGATCGCGCCCTTGTCGACGTCGCGCGTGGCGGCAGTGCCGCCGGCGCGTCGTCGTTGCAGGCCGATCCGCGTGCCTCGAGGGTCGCGATCCGGTGTTGTCGCCGCTGCGGGGTCCGCGTCTGCCGCAAACGGCATCGGCGACCGGGCCCCGCGCGGGGCGTTTCCTGTGGAAGGGCTTTCGCCCCGGTGTCATGACGTGACAGGTCATGTGTGGAGCGGGATTCGAACCCGCGACAGTCGATGCGCCTGTGAAAGCGACATCGATGCTCTACCCAACTGAGCTATCCAGTGGTGGACGTACCGGATTCGAACCGGTGGCCTTCGGCTTGCGCCGCTGCTCGCCGCTGAGCTTGCGTCCTTTCGCGCAGCACCCGTGTCGCGATCGCGGCATACGCCACGGCAGCGCCGCGCGCACCGGGTGGAAGACGATTCCACGCCATGGCGACCGTTGCACTGGATACTGCGGATTGTCGACGCCGCAGATACGGCGCCGGCAATTCGGGGGTGGGCGCATGCGCGCCTTCAAGCAATATCGTTGCCCACGTCACCCGCGCCGAAGCACGACGGCCTGTCATCCATTGCCTCGACGCATGCGCCGGGTGCTTCAGGGCGGAAATTATGTCCGGTCAACGAGATTGCACGCTCTGATCGGCCTGCCCTGGTCGGGCAGGTTGCCATCCATTTCCTTTGCGGACGCGAAAAAAAAGCCCCCGGCATTGGACCGAGGGCGTTCGCGTTCCTCGGAGATCGGGGTTGCCGATCTCCAGGACATGAAGATCAGGCGGTGGCGTCGTTTGCCAGAAGCCGGTATGGAAATGCACCGTGGCCCGCATGCGCGCGCGCGTCCGCATCGCGGCTTTCGCGCGACATGCAGGGCTTGGCAATGGAGGACAGGGCTTTCATGGCGATGGACGTCTTGGTGTCAGTGGTTCGTCGACAGGACGAAGGCGCGCACCTTACTCGCATGGATTATCGCTTGCAAGTGTTTTGTGCGGAAATATCCGAAGCATCGCCCGGAGGGATTAAGTCGGGCGACGAATGGTCGCCTGCGGGGCGGCGAATATCCGGTGCGTACCGGCGGTTGTCACGCGCGCGCATGACGTGCGTGGGGAATCGTCTGGCGTGGTCGCGCAGGGCAATCGATGCGCGGCCATGGCAGCGCATCGATTCGTCAGCGGGTTCTCCGGCCGCTCAGTCCAGCAGCGGACGCAACGCCGGCCAGACGTGATCGAGCAGCGCCGGCTGCGAGGCGACGGTCGGGTGCAGGTTGTCGTTCTGGAAAGCATCGCGGTCGAGTGCGATCGGTTCCAGCAGGAACGGCAGCAGTCCGGTGTCGAACATCGTCGACAGCTCGCGGAAGTTGCGTTCGAAGCCGGCGGTGTATTCCGCCCCCAGGTTGGGCGGCATGCGCATGCCGACCAGCAGCACCTTCGCGCCGACATGGCGGGAAGCGCCGATCATCCGCGCGAGGTTGTAGCGTGTGTCGCGCAGCGGCAGGCCACGCAGGCCGTCGTTGGCCCCCAGTGCGATGACGACGACGTCGGGCTTGTTGCGCAGGACCTCGGCGACGATCCGTGACGAACCCCCGGCGCTGGTCTCGCCGCTGATGCTGGCATTGACGACCCGCCACCCGGGCCTGTCGCGGGCCAGCCGCTCGCCCAGCAGCGAGACCCAGCCTTCGCGCGCGGCCATGCCGTAGCCGGCCGACAACGAGTCGCCCATGACCAGCACCGTGTGTGCGCCGGGCGATGCGGCGGCTGCGGGCGGGGCAGGGGCCTGCGCGCCAGCGCCGAAGGCCAGCAGCAGGGCGACCCAACCGATGACCCATTGCGGCATGCGCCGCGATGCCCCATATCCATTGTTCATGCAAGATGCTCCAAACCGAGGTGGCGACATGCCGCCTTTGCTGTCTTCGGACCCAACCCCACTGAGCCCCCGGACACGATGACTATGGCCGATGCCGCCCTGATGCAAGCTGAAACCCCTTCGCGCCCGCAGGGCGCACGCGCTGCCGCGCTCGAGGTCCGCGCCCTCGGTAAACGCGTCGTGCTGCCCGCGGGCGCATTGACGATACTCGATGATGTCGGCTTCGACATCGCACCCGGCGAGAGCGTCGCGATCGTCGGCGCCTCGGGGTCGGGCAAGAGCACGCTGCTGTCGCTGATGGCCGGCCTGGATACGCCCAGCGACGGATCGGTGCAGCTCGATGGCGCGCCGCTGTCGACGCTGGACGAGGACGGGCGTGCGCGCGTGCGCGGCGAGAAGGTCGGCTTCGTGTTCCAGAGCTTCCAGCTGTTGCCTTCCTTGACGGCATTGGAGAACGTGATGCTGCCGCTGGAGCTGCGCGGCGATGCCGATGCGCAGTCGCCGGCCCGTGCGATCCTGGCCAAGGTCGGCCTCGGCGAGCGCCTCGAGCATTACCCCAAGCAGCTGTCGGGCGGCGAGCAACAACGCGTCGCGCTGGCGCGCGCCTTCGTTACGGGGCCGTCGCTGCTGTTCGCCGACGAACCCACCGGCAACCTCGACACCCGGACCGGGCAGGCGATCATCGAACTGCTGTTCGCGCTCAATGCCGATGCCGGCACCACCCTGGTGCTGGTGACCCATGACGACCAGCTGGCCGCGCGTTGCGGCCGCGTGCTGCGGCTGGACAGCGGCCGGCTGGTCGCGGACCAGCGTCGCCACGACGGGCAGGCCGCATGAAGGTGCTGACGCTGGCCTGGCGCCAGTTGCGTCGCGACCTGGCCGCCGGCGACATCCGCATCCTGCTGGCCGCCCTGGTGCTGGCGGTGGTGGCGGTGACGTCGGTGGGCTTTGTCACCGACCGCGCCGAACGCGCGCTGGCGCTGGAGGCCAACCGCCTGCTCGGCGGCGATGCGATCGTCCGCGGCGACGCCCCGATCGCCGACAGCCTGCGCGCGTCCGCGCGCGGCGCGGGCCTGGCCCAGGCCGAGACGATCGAACTCGACAGCATGATCCGCGTGGGCGACGGCGCCGATGCGGCCCTGCGGCTGGGCGACCTGCGCGCGATCGGCGAGGGCTTTCCGTTGCGCGGCGTGTTCCGCATTGCCGGTGCCGATGGCGTCGAGCGCGATGCCCCGGCCGTGCCGGTCGCCGGCACGCTATGGCTCAGCCGCGCCGGTGCCGACACGCTGGGCGCGAAGATCGGCGATGTCGTGCACATCGGCGAAGCCGGCTTCACGCTGGCGGCGCTGGTGATCCAGGAGCCGGATGCATCGATCGATTACTTCAACGTTGCGCCGAAGGTGTTCCTCAACCTCAGCGATCTGGACGCGACCGGGCTGGTGCAGGAAGGCAGTCGCGTGCGTTACCGGCTGGTGGTCGCCGGCGAGGCGAACGCGGTCGAAGGCTTTGTCGCAACCGCGCGGGCCGGTCTCGCGCGCGGGCAGCGCATCGAGACGATCTCCGATGCGCGGCCGGAAGTGCGCTCGTCGCTGGATCGCGCGGGTCGCTTCCTTGGACTGGCGGCGCTGGTGTCGGTGGTGCTCGCGGCGGTGGCGGTGGCGATGGCCGCGCGCCAGCACAGCGAGCGGCACCTGTCGGGCGTGGCGGTGATGCGCTGCCTCGGTGCCAGCCAGCGCACCCTGGTCGGTATCCATGTCGGCGAGTTGCTGCTGCTGGGCCTGATCGCCTGCAGCCTCGGTGTGGCGATCGCGTTCGCGCTGCAATGGGCGGTCGCGGGTTGGCTGGCGCAGACGCTGCAGGTCTCGATCCCGGCCGCGAGCGTGTGGCCGGCGCTGCGTGGTTACGGCGTCGGCCTGGTCGTGCTGATGGCATTCGGCGCGCCGCCGGTGCTGGCCCTGCGCAAGGTGCCGGCGCTGCGCGTGCTGCGCCGCGACCTCGACGGCAGCGAACCCAGCGCCTGGCTGGTGGCCGGCCTGGGCTTCGCGGGCTTGGGTGCGCTGCTGTGGTGGCAGGCGGGCTCTGCGCGGCTGGCGCTGGCGATGTTCGGCGGCATCCTCGGCACGCTGGTCGTGCTGGCGGCGCTGGCCTGGGTGCTGATCGTGCTGGTACGTCGCGTGCGGACGCGCCTGCGCGGCAGCCTGCGTTACGGGCTGGCCAACCTCAGTCGTCGCGCCGGCACCAGCGTGGCGCAGATCAGTGCGCTGGGCCTGGGCCTGATGGCGTTGCTGCTGCTGACCTTCGTGCGCACCGACCTGCTCGATCGCTGGCAGCTGGCGCTGGCGCAGGACGCGCCCAACCGTTTCATCATCAACGTGCAGTCCGACCAGCTCGATCCGGTGCAGGCCTTCATGGCCGAGCGCAAGCTCGATGCGCCGGTGCTGTTCCCGATGATCCGCGGCCGCCTGCTCGAACACAACGGGACGCCGGTGCGCGGCGAGGACTTCGCCAACCGCAGCGGCGATGCCGGCGAGGACCAGCGCACGCAGCGGCGTGCCGAACGCGAGTTCAACCTGTCGATGGCGCAGACGCTGCGCGACGACAACAAGGTCACCGCCGGCACGTTCTGGCAGGGCACGCCGGCGACGCCGCAGATCTCGGTCGAGGAAGGGTTCGCGCAATCGCTGGGCTGGAAGATCGGCGACCGCATCGCGTTCGATATCGCCGGGCAGCGTTTCGAGGCGCCGATCACCAGTCTGCGCAGCGTGGAGTGGGAAAGCTTCCAGCCGAACTTCTTCGTGCTGGCCTCGCCGGGCGCGCTGGATGGCTATCCGGCCAGCCATATCACCGCGGTGCGGGTACCGCCGGAGCAGACGCGGTTCACCGCCGAGCTGGTGCAGCAGTTCCCGAACCTGTCGGTGATCGACATCGATGCGGTGCTGGCGCAGGTCCGCAGTACCGCCGATCAGGTTTCGACGGTGGTGCAGGTGGTGTTCTGGTTCTCGCTGGCGGCCGGCGTGCTGGTGTTGCTGGCGGCGGTCAGCGCCAGCCAGGACGAACGCCTGCTGGAAGGCGGCGTCATGCGCGCGCTCGGCGGCAGCCGTGCGCAGATGCGGATGGCACAGGCGTCGGAGTTCGTGGCGATCGGCCTGCTGGCCGGCCTGGTCGCGGCGATCGCGGCCTCGGTGCTGTCGGGCGTGGTCGCCAGCCAGGTGTTCAACCTGCCGTGGCGACCGAACCTGCTGCTGGCCGTGGTCGGTGCGGGCCTGGGCGTAGTGATGACGCTGCTGGCCGGCCTGTGGGCGACGCGCCGGGTGCTCGACGCGCCGCCATCGGTGACGCTGCGGGAACTGCAGGGCTGAGGCCGGCGTTGAGGGGGCCGGTACCGCCGTGCGCGGACCGGCCCGTGCAGAGGCGATCCACGCTCCCCAGGCGTCCCGCGACCTGCGCGGCCTACTTCGCCTGTCGCGACAGGGCGTAGGCGGCCAGGTTGCCGATGCCGGTGGCGGCCAGCAGGATCGCGAACAGGCCCGGCGAGGGCTCGTTCAAGCCCAGGGCCTCGATCAGGCCGAAGCCGGCGGCCAGCGCCATCAGGATCACGCCCCAGCGCAGCGCCGACTGCCGGCGACGCGACTCCTCGCCTTCGAGGATCGAGCGCAGCATGTCCTCGGAGCCGTTGGCTTGGACCATCTGGCGGCGCGTGCGGGCGTCGACCACGGCCTTGATCGACAGATAGATGCAGATGAACGACGTGATCGGGATCAGGATTCCGAATTCCATGGCGGTGTGTTCCGTGTGGCGTGGATGGGTGGGTGATGTGCGGCGTAGTGGTGACGCGCGATTGTGAGACGGAGGAAAGGCGAGGCTCCTGGCACAGCAGATACCGCGTCGGCCGGATCGGTTGCAGTGGCGCAGCTGTTGCCTGCGTTGGCTGACGCGATGTGCGCATGCACCCCTGACGTTCCGGCCTTGCAACCGATCTCGCCCCGGGCGTATCCCTGTCCGGGATGCCGACCCTGTCCGATCCCCCTCGTGAATCGCGCCCCGACGCGCCGGTGTTGGCCGGGCGCGTGCGTGACGCACAGGGACGGGCTGCGCGCCTGTCGTCCGCCGACGGCGAGGCCGAGCAGGCGCAGGCGGTGCAACGGCAGGCCGACCGGGTGCTGGTCGATGCCGTGCTGGTTGGCGCGCCGGGTGCATTCGAACGGCTGGTGCGCGACTACCAGGGCCTGTGCTGGCACGTGATCGACCGCATGGTGCGGCACCCGGAAGATACCCGCGAGCTGTGCCAGGAGGCCTTCCTGCGCATCCACCAGGCGCTGCACCAGTATCGTGGCGACAGCGCGCTGAAGTCCTGGATCGCGCAGGTCGCCTATTCGGTGGCCAAGCGCCATCTCGAGAAGAAACGCATCCCGATCGCCGAGATGTTCGATGGCGTCGATGAGGACGGTTCGCCGACGCGGCCCTGGGTCGAAAGCATCGGCGATGGCGTCGATCTGGAAGCCACGCTGTCGGACGACGAGGCCGTCGCGCTGCTGCATGCGGCGATCGACCGGTTGCCGCCGTTGCAACGGACCCTGCTGACGCTGTATCACATCGAGGACATGCCGATCGGCGAGATCTCGCAGGTCACCGGGCTGGCCGAGGGGACGATCAAGAGCCATCTGTTCCGCAGCAGGAAACAGCTGCGCGTGATGTTGGAGCCGGAGTTGGGAGTCTTTGCCGCATGAACACGCCACGCCCACCTGCATCCCGCCCGCCCACGCCCCATCCAGGGGCTTCGTCGAAGGAGGCCCGCGACTGGGCCGCGCAGGAGCGCGCGCTGTCGTCCGACGCGCCCGATCGGCATGATGCATTGCTGGCGCAGGCGCTGCGCAGCATGCCGCTGACGCAGCCGCCGGCCGACTTCGCCGCCGAGGTCGCGCGGCTTGCCCGGATCCGGATGCCGGCGCATGCGGCGGCCACGCGCGATGACGGCCGCATCGAACGCGTGCTGCAGCACGGATTGCTGGGCGCGCTGGTGGTCGCCGCGCTGGCGGTGCTCGCGCTCTACGGCGGCCAGTGGCTGGCGCTGGCCGACCAGGCCTTCGGCGCCGGTGCGGTGATGTGGACGCTTGCGTGCGCCGCCTGTGCGGCGCTGTCGTGGTCGCTGGGCTGGATGCGGCGCTGGGCCGAGGCGCGCAGCCTTCCACTGTCGAGCTGAGTCAGCTGGGGACCGCATGATGGCGATGGTCGCGAGGCCCTGCTCATCACGTTCTGCGCCGGGATGCCGGGCGGACCCTCAGCGCGGTGATGCGGCGATGCGGCTTGCGCACCGCCGATGTATCCGGGCCCGCGGCGATTGCCGCGAATCCGTCGTGTCGACGCGACTCAGCCTTCCCAGCGACGCAGCACGAGGCTGGCATTGGTGCCGCCGAAACCGAAGCTGTTCGACAGCACGGTGCGCAGCGGGGCATCGCGGCTTTCGCGGACCAGCGGCAGGTCGGCGGCTTCCGGGTCGACGGTGTCGACGTTCGCCGAGCCGGCGATGAAGCCTTCCTGCAGCATCAGCAGGCAGTAGATCGCCTCCTGGACACTGGTGGCGCCCAGCGAATGGCCGGTCAGCGACTTGGTCGACGAGAACGGCGGCACGGCATCGCCGAAGACCTTGCGCATCGCGCGCAGTTCGCTGACGTCGCCGACCGGGGTCGAGGTGCCGTGGGTGTTGATGTAGTCGATGTCGCCATCGAGGCCTTCGATCGCCATGCGCATGCAGGCGATCGCACCGTCGCCGGACGGGGCGACCATGTCGACGCCATCCGAGCTGGCGCCGAAGCCGACCAGTTCGCCGAGGATGGTGGCACCGCGGGCCTGCGCGTGTTCCAGGCTTTCCAGCACGACCGCGCCGCCGCCGCCGGCGATGACGAAGCCATCGCGGTCGGCGTCATAGGCACGCGAGGCGCGTTCGGGGGTGTCGTTGTACTTGCTCGACAAGGCGCCCATGCCGTCGAACAGCATCGCCATGCCCCAGCTGACTTCCTCGCCGCCACCGGCGAACACGACGTCCTGCAGCCCGGCCTGGATCTGCTGGGCGGCGACGCCGATGCAATGCGCCGAAGTCGCGCAGGCCGACGAGATCGAATAGTTCAGGCCCTTGATGCCGAACGCGGTCGCCAGGCAGGCCGACACCGTCGAGCTCATCGTGCGCGTGACCTGGTACGGGCCGACGCGGCGGATGCCGCGCTCGCGCAGCGTGTCGGCCGATTCGATCTGGTTGGTCGGCGAGCCGCCGCCGGAGCCCATGATCAGGCCGGTGCGCGGATGGGAAATCGCGTCTTCGGGCAGGCCCGACTGCGCGATCGCATCCTTCAGCGCCACGTAGGCATAGGCCGCTGCATCGCCCATGAAGCGCTTGAGCTTGCGGTCGATCAGAGCTTCGAGGTCGATCTGCGGCACGCCCGAGACCTGGCTGCGCATGCCCTTCTCGGCATACGAGGCATCGAAGCGGATGCCCGGCGCGCTGTCGCGCAGCGCGGTGGTGACGGTCTGCAGGTCGTTGCCGATGCACGAGACGATGCCCATGCCGGTGATGACGACGCGTCGCTGCGATCCGTTCATGCGTCGCCTTCGCGCATGAACAAGCCCACGCGCAGGTCGTTGGCGGTGTAGATCTCCTTGTCGTCGACGTACATGCGTGCGTCGCCGATGGCGAGGATCAGCTTGCGCTTGATGACGCGCTTGATGTCGATCTCGTAGCGCACCTGCTTGGCCTCGGGACCGACTTCGCCGGTGAACTTGACCTCGCCGGCGCCGAGCGCGCGGCCGCGGCCCGGCAGCTTCTGCCAGGTGAGGTAGAAGCCGATCAGCTGCCACATCGCGTCCAGGCCCAGGCAGCCGGGCATGACCGGGTCGCCCTGGAAGTGGCACTGGAAGAACCACAGGTCGGGGCGGATATCGAGCTCGGCGCGGATCTGGCCCAGACCGTGCGGGCCGCCATCGTCATCGATGTGGGTGATGCGGTCGAACATCAGCATCGGCGGCAGCGGCAGGCGCCCGCTGTCGGGCCCGAAGAGCGTGCCTTCGCCCGAGGAGATCAGTTGTTCGTAGCTGAAAGAGTCCTTCATCGAATCTGGCACGCTGCCTGCGGATGGGTGACCCGCGATTATCGCGGATGCGCACAGTGAAAAGCCCGTACGCATGAGTACGTTTTGGTCGGGAGCCGGTGCCGCCCGCGGGCCCGAACCGGCGATGGCGCGCCTGGCCGACGTGCGCAGCCGATAGAATTGCGGGGTTTTGACCTGTCCCGAGACCTGATGTCGTACGCCGATCCTGCGCTGGAAGCCCTGTTGTTGCCGTTTTCGTCCGGTCAGTTGGCCTGGCCCGGGGACGGCGCGCTGTTCCTGGGTGCGCGTCCGGGCGCGGTGCTGCGGCCATGGTCGTCGCGCTTGATATGTGAACAGGGGTTCAAGCCCGCGTTCGATGCACTGCAGCGCGACGGCTTCGATGTCCGCGCCCCCACCGACGAGCGCCGTGCGCTGGTGCTGGTGCTGCCGCCCCGGCAGCGCGACGAGGCACGCGCGCTGTTCGCGCAAGCGCTGCAGCGGGTGACGCCGGGTGGCGTGGTCATCGCCAGTCTCGCCAACGACGAGGGCGCCAAGGCCGGCCAGGCCGATCTGGCGCGGTTGATGGGTCCGGTCAGCGTGCTGACCAAGCACAAGTGCAGGGTGTTTTGGGCCACCGCCCGCGATGGCGCGGTTGATCCGGCGCTGGCGGCCGAATGGCAGGCGCTGGATGCGACGCGCCCGATCGAGCAGGGGCGCTTCTTCAGCCGGCCGGGCGTGTTCGCCTGGGATCGCATCGACACCGCGTCGCGACTGCTGGCGCAAGCGTTGCCGCCGACGCTGGCCGGCCATGCCGCCGACCTCGGCGCCGGTTACGGCTACCTGTCGGCCGAGCTGTTGCAGCGCTGCCCCGGCGTGCAGGCCCTGGACGTGTTCGAGGCGCAGGCGCGCGCGCTGGCGCTGGCGCAGACCAATCTGACGTCGTTCGCGTCCCGGGCGACGCTGGGCTTCCATTGGCATGACGTGACCGCCGGCCTGCCCGGGCGTTACGACGTCATCGTCAGCAATCCGCCGTTCCATGGGCTGGGCCGCGATCCGCAGCCGGCGATCGGACGGGCGTTCATCGCCGCTGCCGCCAATGCGCTGAAGCCGCGCGGGCAGATCTGGCTGGTCGCCAATCGCCAGTTGCCGTACGAGGACATGTTCGACGCGCGTTTCGCCGCGGTCAGCATCGTCGCGCAGCAGCAGGGCTTCAAGGTCATCCATGCTGAGCGTGGGCGCTGAGGACATGTCGATGAAGCTGGTCAAACTGCTCGCCAATCTCGGCTACGGCAGCCGCAAGGACGTGACGCGGATGTTCCGCGAAGGACGCATCACCGACAGCGACGGCGAGGTGCTCTACGCCGACGACCAGATCGAGCATGCGCGCATCCGCGTCGACGAAGAAGCCATCGATCCGCCGATGGGCCTGACCCTGCTGCTGCACAAGCCGGCCGGCTATACCTGCTCGACCAAGGATGGCGGGCGCCTGGTCTATGAGCTGCTGCCGCCGCGCTATCGCCTGCGCCAGCCGGTGCTGTCCAGTGTCGGTCGCCTCGATCGCGACACCAGCGGCCTGCTGCTGTTCACCGACGACGGCCAGCTGCTGCACCGGATCATCTCGCCCAGGCTCGGCCTGCCCAAGGCCTACGAGGCGACGTTGGCGCAGCCGCTGCGGGGCGACGAAGCCGCGCTGTTCGCCAGCGGCACGCTGATGCTGGAGTCGGAGAAGACGCCACTGAAGCCGGCGCTGCTCGAGTCGCTGTCGCCGACCCGGGCGCGGCTGACGATCACCGAAGGCCGCTACCACCAGGTGCGGCGGATGTTCGCGGCGGTCGGCAACCACGTGCAGGCGCTGCACCGCAGCCGCGTCGGCGCGCTGGAGCTTGGCGGATTGCCGGAAGGGCAATGGCGCGTGCTGTCGGACGCCGAGGTCGACGGCCTGCAGGCCACGAACGAGGCATGAGCCTGGCGCTGTCCTGCCGTCCTGCCGCGGTGATCTTCGACATGGACGGACTGATGCTCGACAGCGAGCGCGCGATCATCGATTGCCTGCGCCAGGCGGCGCGCGAGCAGGACGCGGCCATCGACGATGCGGTCTGGTTCGGCATGATCGGGCATACCGACGTAGTCTGCCGCGAACTGCTGCTGGCGCACCTGGACCCCGCGGCCAGCGATCGCCTGCTGGCACGTGGCCATGCGCTGTACATCGACGTAGCGACGCGCGGCGTCCCGCACCGGCCCGGCATCGTGGCGCTGCTGGAACTGCTGGCAGCGCATGCGCTGCCGTGTGCGGTGGCGACATCGACGCGACGACCGCTGGCGCTGCACAAGCTCGAGGCCGCGGACCTGTTGTGGCGCTTCGACGTGGTCTGCACCAGCAGCGACGTCGCCCATCCCAAGCCCGCGCCCGATGTCTATCTGCTGGCTGCGCAACAACTGGGCGTGGCGCCGGGCGATTGCCTGGTACTCGAGGATTCCCCCACCGGCGTGCGTGCCGCGCTGGCCGCCGGCATGACGCCGGTCCAGGTGCCGGACCTGCTGGCCCCTGATGCGGCGGTACGTGCGCTGGGGCATCGCATCGTCGATTCGCTGGCCGATGCGCAGGCGCTGATCGAACCCTGGCTGCTGCCGGCGCGCTGATTGGATCGGATGGGGATGGATCGGGTCGTGTCGGCACTCAGTCCGTGTGCGGGCTGGCGTCCTCGCCGGCGTGTTCGATCATGTCGACAAGCATGTCGCGGATATGCGCGTCGGCGGTGGCGTACAGCACCTGCCGCTGCTGGCGCTGGCCGCGCACCAGTCGCGCGCCGCGCAGCAGGCGCAGGTGGTGGCTGACCAGCGGTTGCGACGCGCCGGTGATGCGCGCGATGTCGCCGACCGCGACCGGACCATCGAGGCAGGCCAGCAGTACGCGCAGACGGGTCGGATCGCCGAGCAGGCGATAGGTCTCGGCGATGATCGTGATCTGGGCATCGTCCGGCGTCGGCAGCGGGGCAGGGGGCAGTGTCATCGGGCAGCGGTTCCGTCGAGGCGATCGACCCGCTTGCGACCCTGCGGGTCATCCTGCGGCCGATCATCGGCGTGATCGTGTGCATGCGCGTGGTCGTGGTCGCCATGCCCGTGGTCATGGTCATGGGCATGCTCATGCTCGCCAGGCGCCTGCGCCGGTCCCGATGCAGGCCCGGCCTCCAGGCCGCAGGGTGCGCGCGACGCGGTGGTGACCTCGACCGTGGTGTGGCCGATCGCATGCCGCTCCAGCAGCGCGCGCTTGACCGCCGGCACCACCTGCGCGGCCTGCGCGCCATCGGCCAGGGTCAGCTCCAGTGTCGCCAGGATCTTGCCCGAGGTGATCGACCAGACGTGCACGTGATCGACATCGGCCACGCCGGGCACGCCTTCGATCAGCTGCGCGCGCAGTTGTTCGATGTCGATGCCCGGCGGCGTGCCTTCCATCAGGATGTCGAACGAGCCGCGAAGCAGTGCCCAGGCGCTGCGCAGGATCAGCAGGCACACCAGGACCGACAGGATCGGATCGATCGGCATCCAGCCGGTGAACTTGATGATCAGCGCGGCGATGATCGCGGCGACCGAACCCAGCAGGTCGCCGAGCACGTGCAGTGTCGCGCCCTTGATGTTGACGTGCTCCTGGTCGCCGCGATGCAGGATCCAGAACACCAGGCAGTTGACCGCGAGCCCGATGATCGCGACCACCAGCATGGGGCCGGCCAGGATCTCGCCGGGCGCGCGCAGCCGCTGCACTGCTTCCCAGCTGATCCACGCAACCAGCGCGAACAGCGTGATCGCATTGATCAGGCCGGCCAGCACTTCGAAGCGCATGTAGCCGAAGGTCTTGCGCGCGTTGGACACGCGGCGGCCGATGCGGAAACCCAGCCAGGCCAGCGCCAGCGCGGCGGCGTCGGTCAGCATGTGGCCGGCATCGGCGATCAGCGCGAGCGAGCCGGACATCAGGCCGCCGATGACCTCGACGACCATGAAGCTCGCGGTCAGCAGGAGGCCGGTCAGCACGACCCGCTCGTTGCGGTTGGTCACCGTTGGCGCATGGCTGTGCGGGCCGTGGTCGTGGGCACCATGGCTGTGGCCGTGGGAGCTGTGGTCGTGGGGCATCGGCGTGGGTCGGCGGTGGGCGGGGTGTCAACATATAAACATATATTTATATGGTTATGAAGAGGGGCTCTCAGGCGGATCCACGGCCCAGGCAGGGGTATGTCATAGGCATGACGGCTCCGGCCGGCGAGAATGTCGCGATGAATACGCTTTCCGGCCAATCCCGCGCGCTGCCGTCCGGCGCCGATCTCCCTGCAATCCCGCTCGCCGCCCCGGTCATCGGCATCGTCGGCAGCGATGGTGCGTATGGCCGCTGGCTGCGGCGCTTCTTCGTCGAGCGGATGGGCCTGCAGGTGCTGGGGCACGATCCTGCCGATGCCGCGTCGGAGACGCCGGAACGCCTGCTGGCCGAGGCCGATGTGCTGCTGTTCGCGGCGCCGATCCGGGTCACCGCCGGCCTGATCGACGATTACGTGGCGCGCTCGGCCGGTCGCGAGCGCGATCGCCTGTGGGTCGACGTGACGTCGATCAAGCAGGCGCCGGTCGAGGCGATGCTGCGCTCGCAGGCCGAGGTGGTCGGCCTGCATCCGATGACCGCGCCGCCGAAGGCGCCGACGCTGAAGGGCCGCGTCGTCGTGGTCTGCGAGGCACGGCTGCAGCGCTGGCAGCCGTGGGTCGCGCAGTGGCTGCATGCGCTGCAGGGCGAATCGGTGCGCGCCAGCGCCGAGCACCACGACCGCGTGATGGCGCTGGTCCAGGCGATGGTGCATGCCAGCCATCTCGGCCAGGCCGGGGTGCTGCAGGACCAGGTCGGCACGCTGGGGCCGCTGGCGTCGTTGATGCCGTTCCGTTCGGCCTCGTTCGAACTCGATACCGCGATGATCTCGCGGATCCTGTCCTTGAACCCGGCGATCTACGAGGACATCCAGTTCGGCAATCCGCATGTCGCCGACGTGCTGGCCAGCCTGGTGGCGCGGATCTCGCAGCTGCATGCACTGGTGGTACAGGGCGACGACGCGGCGCGACAGGAATTCCGCAGGCTGTTCGCCGCACAGCGCGACGGCATCGGCGAGGACGCGCTGGCGGCGGGCAACTACACCTTCGAGCGCGTCGGTTACCTGCTGGCCGACCTGACCGAGACGCGTGTCATGAGCGTCTACCTGCCGCTGGACCGGCCGGGCTCGCTGCGCGCGCTGCTGCACGTGTTCGAGCAGCACGGCATCAGCCTGGCATCGATCCACTCCTCGCGCACGCCGGCCGGCGAACTGCATTTCCGCATCGGCCTGGTGCCCGAAACCGACAGTGCCGGCCTGGAAGCGGCGGCGCGGGAAATCGACGCCAGCGGCATCGGCCGGGTCATCGAGCGCAACTGAGCGGGTGCGCACGCGGGCATGGCCCGCCGTCGTCCGGCAACGGCGCGCGCCAGCCGGGCAGGTCAGTCCAGCAGATCAGTCGAGCAGGGTCTGCCAGCGCTTGCGGCCGAGCTTTTCCAGGGTTCCGATGTTGCGGGCGACGATTGCATCCGGGTCGGGATAGATGTCGACCGCGCGTTCGACGCTGTCCTCGCGCAACAGGTGCAGGGTCGGATACGGCGAGCGGTTGGTACAGTTGGCCAGGTCGTCGACATGGCTGTCGGCGAACTGGTAGTCGGGATGGAAGCTCGCCACCTGCAGGTCGCCGTCAAGATCCAGGGCTTCCAGCAGCGCGTCGGCGTCGTCGAGGAAATCGTTGTAGTCGAGGAAGTCGGTCAGCACCTGCGGATGCACCAGCAGCGTGGTGTCGATCTGCTCCGCGGGCGTCTCGCGGAGCAGCGCCAGCTCCTCGCCCAGCTGATGCAGCAGGGCTTCTGGCGTGGTCGCGTCGCTGAGCACGAACCGCACCTGCTGCTTGGCGTACACGGCCTTGGCGAACGGACACAGGTTCAGGCCGATGACCGCGCGCTCCAGCCAGCGCCGGGTCTCGGCGATCGGGTCGCTGGCGGGCGGATCGGACGACGTGCTGGCGGGCGTGGGCTGCATCAGTCGCGGAAATTGTCGAACTGCAGCGGCAACTCGAAGTCGCTGCTGCGCAGCAGGGCCATCGCGGCCTGCAGGTCGTCGCGCTTCTTGCCGCTGACGCGCAGCTTGTCGCCGTTGATCTGGCTGTCGACCTTCAGCTTGGCGGTCTTGAGCGCATTCTGGATCTTCTTGGCCAGTTCGCGTTCGATGCCCTGCTTGACGGTGATCTTCTGCCGCGCACCGGCGACATTGGTCTCGATGTCGCCGAACTCCAGGCACTTGATGTCGATCTTGCGCGCGGCCAGGCGGGCACGGAGGATCTCGGTCATCTGCTGGACCTGGAACTCGCTCGGCGCGGTCTGGTTGATGACGGCTTCGTCGAGTTCGAACGAGGCCTCGACGCCCTTGAAGTCGAATCGCGTCGTCAGTTCGCGATTGGCCTGGTCGACCGCATTGGTCAGCTCGTGGGTGTCGACTTCGGACACGATGTCGAAAGAAGGCATGTGGCGCCCGGATGGCAGGAAGGAAGCGGAAAGGTTACCGCAGCGCCGCCGCCATGGGGACCGTCGCGTGGTTGCGCACGGCACGACCTGCGTGTCGACGCGGCTGGCGCAGGGATTTTTGCCGTTCCCGGCGCGCGCACTGTCGCCGCGCGGTGCGCCGTGCGAGGATGCTCCGCTCACCCGTTCCAGAGTCCTTCGTGATGTCCGCGCCGATGTCCGCGCCCCGCACCAACGCCCGCGCTGCCGCCGCCTGGATGCTGTTTGCCGTGCTCGCATTCGCCGGCATGGACGCGGGCATGAAGTGGATCGCCAACGACTATTCGGCGTTCCAGGTCGCCACCCTGCGCAGCCTGTGCACGCTGCCGCTGATCCTGGCCTGGATCGGCCTGCGCGGTCGCGCGGGCACGCTGCTGCGGGTGCACTGGCCGCTGCACCTGCTGCGCGGCGTGCTGGGCGTGGGCATGATCGCCGGCTTCGTCTACGGGCTGGCGCGGATGCCGCTGTCGACCGCCTATACGATCGTGTTCGTGTCGCCGCTGATGGTCACCGCACTGGCGGTACCGCTGCTGGGCGAAAGGGTCGGGCCACGGCGCTGGACCGCGATCGCGATCGGCATTGTCGGCGTGCTGGTGGTGCTGCGGCCGACTGGTGAAGGCGTGGCAACACTGGCCGGGCTGTCGGTGGTGCTGGGCGCGCTGTGCTACTCGATCGCCTCGATCACGGTGCGCAAGCTCGCGCAGCGCGACAGCCCGGAATCCCTGGTGTTCTGGTTCCTGGTGCTGATGGCCGTGTTCGCCGGCGCGCTGGCGTGGCAGGACTGGCAGCCGGTGCAGCGCGGGCACTGGTGGGTGCTCGGCATGATCGGCGTCACCGGTGCGCTCGGACAGGTCGGTCTGACGCACGCGTTCCGGCTGGGCGAGGCCAGCCAGGTCGCGCCGCTGGAATACACCGCGCTGCTCTGGGTGGTGTTGCTGGACCTGTTCGTCTGGCAGGTGCTGCCGGACACGATGACCTGGCTGGGCGCGGCGATCATCGTCGCCAGCGGCCTGTACATGATCCGCCGCGAGCGCGTGCTGGCCGAGGCCGGTGTTGCGGTCGACGGCGGGGTACGTCGCCATGACGGCACGCCGCCGCCGTAAGCCGCGCTACGTGGCGCCGGCAATGCCTGGCTGTGCGGCAGGCCTTGCACCCACATGCCATCCGCATGCCGTGCACACGCTGACCGGCATGCTGTCGCGATGCCGCTGCTGATCCTTCCCCTGCTGTTGCTGGTGCTGCTGGCTGCCGCCGTGCTGCTGTGGCCGCTGGCGCTGTGGAACCGCTATCGGATCGGCACGTCCAGGCGGCGTCCGCACCGTCTGCTATCGAAGATCAATGCGCTGCTGCTGCCAGCCTCGGTGCTGCTGTTCCTGGGCGCGATGCTGCTGACGGGCCTGCTGGTCGAGCACGCCTTCGTGCATGCAGGTGCCGGCCTGCTGGCGGGTTTGCTGCTCGGCGGTCTGGGCTGGGGGCTGACGCGCGTCGAGCACCAGCCGGGGCAGGTCTGGTACACCCCCAACCGCTGGTTGGTGCTGGCGCTGACGGCGGTCGTGATCGCCCGGATCGTGGTCGCGATCGCGCAGACGTGGCAGCGCATGCTCGGCCATCAGGACGTGCTGGCCAGCTGGGGCTGGCTGGGCGCGCATGCGAGCCTGTTCGCGGTGGCCGGCCTGCTGCTCGGCTACCACGCGGCGTATGCGTGGTTGCTGCACCGGCGACTGGGCCGCTGGATGCGCTGAGGATGGCTTGCTCTCGCTGGAAAGCAACAGATTCAAAAGGGGCTGCTTTCTCCTGATCCGCCCCGACGCTGCCGTGCGTGAGGATGGCGGCGCTGCCGTAGGGCGGGGCTCGCCGCGCCAGTACTCCGGACGTTCCAAATCCTCGATTGAATGTTCGGCATTGCCTACGCCGATTGCGACGAGGCCTCCGAAACCAGCGGGCATCTGATCCAAGCCCGGGTAGGCCGGGTCTCGACCCGGCATGTTTTTGTCGGAGGTGCGGGACGTTCTGGAATCCATGTGGCGGGTCGAGATCCGTCCTACGGCGCTTGTCTCTGAAGGCCGAAGACAGCAAATCCTCCGACATCGTGCGGCATCCCCACCCGGGATTGCGGAAAGCAGGCCATGGATGGCCTGCGGCGGCGAGTCAGCCAAGGATGGCTGACCGAGCCGAGGAGTAATCCCGGGTGGGGGTGACGCTGCTTCCGAAGCCGGTCACGCGTTTGGCTTCTTCACGAGAGCGCGAGATCCAAAGCAGGTTCGCTGTCTCCGGGACCGCATCGCCGGGACGGGCAGAGGCCGCTCTTCCCTCGGTCAGGGCGTCCTGCCCTGACTCGGGCGCACGCCATCCATGGCGTGCTCGGCGCGACCTCCGCCCGCCCCGACGCTGCCGCGCGCATCAGGGCTACGGTGTTGGAAAGCTATTTGTCTCGCGAGGCCCAAGACATCGAACTATCCGACGTAGTGCGGCATCCCGACTCGGGATTGCGGAGGGCAGGCCATGGATGGCTGACCGAGCCGAGGAGTAATCCCGGGTCGGGGTGACGCTACTTCCGAAGTCGATGGTGCGTTTGGCTTGTAATTCACTGAAAACAGCGAGAGCCGAAGCAGGTTCGCTATCTCCGGAACCGCATCGCCAGGATTACGGTGTTGGTAAAGCCTGTCTTCGGTGCGTGCTCTTGGGGGCGAAGACATAGATCCATCCGACATCAGTGCGTCGCCTCGGACGGGGGTTGCTGCGGTGAGTCAGCCATGCGAACGCCCGACGTGCTGCTGCGGAGCAGCATCAAAAAAAGAAACCCGCCGAAGCGGGTTTCTGGTGGCGTGACGCCTTGGGGAGGGATCAGAAGCGTGCGCCGATACCGATGCCGACGGTCCACGGATCCAGCTTCAGGTCGCTCTGGACCGTGCTGCCGGCCTGCTGGATGTCCGCACGGCTGCGCAGGTAACGCGCGTCGGCACGGGCAAACCAGGTCGGGGTGATGTTCATGTCGACACCGACGGTGCCGATTGCGCCCTTCGGCGTGGTCAGGCCGACGTGCTCGCCACCCGGGTTGAGGTCTTCATTGCTGATGTTGGACTGGTGGTAACCCAGGCCCACGAACGGGCGGAAGGTGTTGTCAGCCTGTCCGAAATGGTACTGCGCGCTCAGCGCGATCGGCTGCTGCTCGACGGTGCCAATCTTGGCGCCATCTTGCTTGACGCGGTGGTCGAACTTGTCGAGCGCGCCCCACAGTTCGGCACTGATGTTGTCGGTGAAGTGGTAGGACACGGCCGCCGTCGGCGCCGGCCCACCATCGACATCGATGCCCTGGTTGCGTTCGGTATGGTTGGTCGGCTCCAGCAGCGTGACGCCGCCGACGACCGAGAAGCGTTTGCCCGATGCGGTATCGGTATTGCCATCCTGTGCGAATGCGGCGGGAGCGATGGCAAGCGAAAGTGCAGCGGCGATGGTCAAGGTACGAAAAGACTTCATGGGGGTTCTCCTGATGATTCTTGTATGGCCCGCGGAGTGGGCAGGGCACACCCTATCGATCCTTCAGTGAACGGTCTTTGTGGCGCGACATGAACGATGGAACTTTTTGTGGGGAGCACCCGCACGTATAGGCGGATTCCTCACGTTGCATTCACTGCAATGACGTTCCCGCTGCTGCATCCACTTCCGGATTCTTGCGGAGTGTCGCGCCCCAAAACCGCGTCACCACGCTGTTCCTTGAGGGTTCTTGTCGCTTGGCGACCCGGGGCTTCGTGCCTGCACGCGCGGGACCGGAAAAGTGAATGCCTGCTGCACGCAGGCATCGGCCTGCGCGCGGAGGTCGGGCTTGTCGCGCGACTGCGCGACGATCTTCCTTATGTCGATGCAGGTGGCGGTGTAATCGGAGGGGGAGATGATCGAGGGCCGCTGCCGTTCCCTGAGCGCTGGTGCAGCGGTCGCAAGGCAGCAGTTCCACCATGACGATCGTCATGCCCTCCATCGGCACACGCGCGCCGTGCCGGTCTGCGGCAACATGCAGGCCACTATCGGGGCATCTGGGGCGTTCATCGTGGCAGTCATCATCGGGTCAATCACCACCGTGGCACAGGGACATGCGGGTTCTGTGGGCGCTGCCTGGGGTCGCACGCTGCTCCGCGCGACGCCACTGGCGGCGCTGTTGCTGTCGGGTTCGCTGATGGCCGGTAACGTCCAGGTCAACGGCGGCAAGGGCGTCAGCATCAATGCCGAGTGCGATGTCAGCAGCGACTACGACTTCCACCTGACCGAGCGCAGCGTGGTGTTCACCCGCAAGTCGGGCTCGCCGCAGACCGTGCTGATGCGCGAGGGCCGGCTGTTCGTCGATGGCCAGTGGGTCACCGTCAGTGCCGCCGACAGCCGGCTGCTGCGCGACTACGAGCGCGATGCGCGCCTGACCATGCCGTTGGCCCAGCAGATCGGTCGCGATGCCGCGCAGATCGCATTCACGGCGATCGGCGAGGTCGCTGCCGGGCTCAGCAACAATCCCGCCGAGACCCGGGCCAAGATGGCCGAGGCGCGCGCCAAGGTCGATGCCCGGCTGGCGACCGCGATCAGCGCCAACCATTTCAGCGGCGACGAGCTTGGCAAGGGCATCGGCGATGCCGTCGCCGACGTGATCCCCGCCGTTATCGGCGATGTCGTCGGCGGCGCGGTCAGCGCCGCGTTCAGCGGCGACGCCAGCAGACTGCAGCGTATGGACAACCTGGACGCCCAGATCGAGGCACTGATCGCGCCCCGGGCCAAGACGCTGGAGCGCAACGCGAACCTGCTGTGCCGGAAAATGGAAGCCCTGGACGGCTACGACAACGCGCTGGCCTACCGGCTGCCCGACGGACGCCCGCTGGACCTGCTGGTGGTCAAGCCGGCGTCGATGTCCCGGGACAAATGAAGACATCCCCGGTCGCAGGCCTTCGGGCCTGCAGACTCTCCGTTGCCCTCCTGAGCGGAGGGCTTTTTTTTGCGGGTTGGCGTGTCGCCCGCATCCGGACACAATAGCGCTCCCCCCGGATTCAATGGAGCGCCGCATGGCCGACCTCAAGGAAGCACGTGTTCCCGATATTGGCGGCTATGACGACGTCCCCGTGATCGAAGTCCTGGTCGCGGTGGGCGATACCGTCGCCAAGGACCAGGGACTTGTGACGCTGGAGTCGGACAAGGCGACGATGGAAGTGCCGTCGCCGTTCGCGGGCGTCATCAAGGAACTCAAGGTCCAGCTCGGCGACGCACTGTCGGAAGGCAGCGTGGTCGCGGTGATCGAAGCGGCCGAATCCGCGGACGCCGCGCCCAAGGCCGAAGCCAAGCCCGCCGACAGCGCGCCTGCCGACAGCAAGCCGGAAGCGAAGGCGGAGCCGGCCAAGCCGGAGGCCCCGAAGGCTGAAGCCCCCAAGGCCGAGCCCGAAGCACCGAAGGCCGAGCCCGCCAAGGCGGAGGCCGCGCCGGCCGCGCAGGGCCAGCCGCCGCTGCGCTTCGAGGCCGAAGCGCTGATGCCCGACAAGGTTCCGTATGCCAGCCCGGTGGTGCGCGTGTTCGCCCGCGAGCTGGGCGTCGACCTGTTCCAGGTCAAGGGTAGCGCGACGGCCGGGCGCATCACCCGCGAGGACGTGCAGCAGTACGTCAAGGGCGTGCTGTCGGGTGCGACCGCCGCTCCGGCGACGTCCACCGGTGGTGGCAACGGGCTCAACCTGCTGCCGTGGCCGAAGGTGGACTTCTCCAAGTTCGGCGAGGTCGAGGACAAGCCGCTGACGCGGATCCAGAAGATCTCCGGCGCCAACCTGGCGCGCAACTGGGCGATGATCCCGCACGTCACCCAGCACGACGATGCCGATATCACCGACCTGGAGGCGCTGCGTGTCGCGCTGAACAAGGAGAACGAGAAGGTCGGCATCAAGCTGACGATGCTCGCGTTCCTGATGAAGGCGTCGGTCTCGGCGCTGAAGCAGTTCCCCAACTTCAACGCCTCGCTCGATGCCAGCGGTGAGACGCTGACGCTGAAGAAGTACTTCCACGTCGGCTTCGCCGCCGACACGCCCAACGGCCTGGTCGTGCCGGTCGTGCGCGACGTCGACAAGAAGGGCGTCATCGAGATCGCGCAGGAAACCGGTGCGCTGGCCAAGAAGGCCCGCGACGGCAAGCTCGGCCCGGCCGAGATGCAGGGCGGCTGTTTCTCGATCAGCTCGCTCGGCGGCATCGGCGGCACCGCGTTCACGCCGATCGTCAACGCGCCTGAAGTCGCGATCCTGGGCGTGTCCAAGTCGGCGATGAAGCCGGTCTGGGATGGCAAGCAGTTCGTGCCACGGCTGACCCTGCCGCTGTCGCTGAGCTACGACCATCGTGTCATCGACGGTGCCGCGGCGGCGCGCTTCACTGCGTATCTGGCGCAGCTGCTTGGCGACATGCGGCGCGTGCTGCTGTAAGCCTGCTGGCGTAGGCCTGGTCGCGACCGGCCGACGACGTCCCACATTGGAAATGCGGCGGGCCCAGGCCCGCCCTACGAAGGATGAAGCCCGCAATGGCGAACACAATCGAAGTGAAGGTTCCCGACATCGGCGGCTACGATGATGTCCCGGTCATCGAAGTGCTGGTCGCGGTCGGCGACACCGTCGTCAAGGACCAGGGCCTGGTGACGCTGGAGTCCGACAAGGCGACGATGGAAGTTCCGTCCTCGCATGCCGGCGTGGTCAAGACGCTGAAGGTCAAGGTGGGCGACCACCTGTCCGAAGGCAGCGTGGTGCTGGAACTGGAAACCGACGCCGCTGGCGACGCGCCTGCCGCGGCATCCGCAGGCAAGCCGGCCGACGAGGCGAAGGCCGACGACAAGCCGGCCGCGAAGGTCGAGGCTCCCGGCAGCAAGCCCCCGGTCACGCCGTCGCACCGCGCACCCGCAGAGCCCGAGCCGGTCAAGGCCGCCGCGGGCACCGGCCGCAAGGCCGACATCGAATGCGCCTTCGTCGTCATCGGTTCCGGTCCCGGCGGTTACACCTCCGCGTTCCGCGCCGCCGACCTGGGCCTGGATACGGTGCTGGTCGAGCGCTATGCCGCACTCGGCGGCGTCTGCCTCAATGTCGGCTGCATCCCGTCCAAGGCGCTGCTGCATGCCGCCGCCCTGATCGACGAGGCCGCGCATTCCGACGACATCGGCATCAGCTTCGGCAAGCCCAAGATCGACCTCGACAAGCTGCGCGGCTTCAAGCAGGACAAGGTCGTGGGCCAGTTCACCAAGGGCCTGGCCGGCATGGCCAAGCAGCGCAAGGTGCGCAGCGTGCAGGGCGTGGCGAAATTCGTATCGCCCAACGAGCTCGAGATCACCGGCGAGGATGGCAAGACCCAGTTGCTGCGTTTCCAGCACTGCGTCATCGCGGCCGGCTCGCAGGCGGTCAAGCTGCCCAACTTTCCGTGGGACGACGCACGGATCATGGATTCCACCGATGCGCTGCAGCTGGCCGACGTGCCCAAGACGCTGCTGGTCGTCGGCGGCGGCATCATCGGCCTGGAGATGGCGACGGTCTACCGCGCGCTGGGCAGCGACGTGACCGTGGTCGAGTTCATGGACCAGCTGATGCCGGGCGCCGACAAGGACCTGGTCAAGCCGCTGGCCGACCGCCTGAAGAAGCAGGGCGTCGTGGTCCACCTGAAGGCCAAGGCCGCCAAGGTCGAAGCGGGCAAGAAGGGCATCACGGTGTCGTTCGAGAGCGCGACCGAGGGCCAGGCCCCGGCGCTGGAATCGGGCACCTGGGATCGCGTGCTGGTCGCAGTGGGGCGTTCGCCCAACGGCGGCAAGCTCGATGCCGACAAGGCCGGCGTCAAGGTCACCGATCGCGGCTTCATCCCGGTCGATGCGCAGATGCGCACCAACGTCCCGCACATCTTCGCGATCGGCGACCTCGTCGGCCAGCCGATGCTGGCGCACAAGGCCACGCACGAAGGCAAGCTGGCGGCCGAAGTCGCGGCCGGTGAAAAGAAGGAATGGGTCGCGCGGGTGATTCCGTCGGTCGCGTACACCGATCCGGAAATCGCCTGGGTCGGCGTCACCGAGACCGAAGCCAAGGCCAAGGGCCTGAAGGTCGGCATCGGCAAGTTCCCATGGGCGGCATCCGCACGCGCGGTCGGCATCGGTCGCGGCGAAGGGTTCACCAAGCTGGTATTCGACGAGGCCACGCACCGGATCATCGGTGGTGGCATCACCGGCGTGCATGCCGGCGACCTGATCGCCGAAGTCGCGCTGGCAGTGGAGATGGGGGCCGAGGCGGGCGATATCGGCGCGACCATCCATCCGCATCCAACGCTCAGCGAGACCGTTGCGATGGCGGCCGAGGTCTACGAAGGCACGATCACCGACCTCTACATCCCGAAAAAGAAGTAGGGACCTTCAGCCGCTCGCGTCCATGGGCCCGGCTTGCCGGTGCCATAAAGCGGGACAAGGCGAGGCAACACGCAAACGGCTGCAGGCGTAATGCCTGCAGCCGTTGTTGTGTCAGCGTCGATCGCCTGCAGCGATCAGACCTGCAGTGATCAGAACTTGAACGTCAAGCCGGCCATCGGGCCATGCGTCTTCAACTGGCCAGTCAGCTTGCCGCTGTACTCGACAGTGCCTACGCCGCTTTCGGCCGGTGCTTCCAGCGAGCCGCGGTAGTCGTCGGCCAGCTTCAGGCGGAACCAGTCGTAGCCCACATGCACGCCGAGGCGCTCGCTGATCATGTACTCGACGATGACGCCGCCGCGTTCGAAATGACCGCGCTCATCGGTGAAGTTGCCCCAGTTGGTATCGACGTACTGGCCTTCCAGGCCGACATGCCAACGCTCGGACGGCGTCCACGCCAGGCGCGTGTGCACGCCCGGCGACAGGCCGCTGCGCTTCCACGCCACTTCGCCCGACTCCGGCGCGACATCGGGCGTGCCCGGCGTGTTGCCGGCCACGCCGGCATCGAGCTCGGCATAAGTCACGCCCAGTCCGAGACCCCACTGGAAGTGGTCGGTGCGCACGACGCTGTATTCGTAGTTGAAGCTGGCCAGGCTGAATTTCAGGCGGCCGTCGAGGTTCACTTCCGGGATGTCGACAGGATCGCCGGACAGGCCGTAATCGGCAGGATTCAGGATGCCGCCACCATAGCTGCGCGAGTCGTCGCGGCGATAGTCGTAGTAGTTGCCAACCAGCGCCTGGCGATCACTGATGCGGAAGCCGATCGCGCCACGCGGGCGCCATTCGCTGCCGGCAGACAGGGTTTCGGCGAAGGTCGCGTTGCCGCTGTCCTCACCTGCGACCAGCGCCGCATCGCCGGAGAAGCGCAGCGAGGCTTCCGGATTGAAGGCGCTCAGTCGCAGCACGAAGCGATCATCCTGGGTCTGCGCGGATGCGGAAGTCGTTGTGAACAGCAATGCTGCGGGAAGCGCGGCGAGGATCGCGAGGCGCAGTGTGCGTGAAGAGCGCGTGTGTGGGGTCATCGAAGTCAGTGCCATATCGAACCAAGTGGACCGCATGGTGGTGCATCGAGGTTCGACGTGAGGTGAAGGCGCGCTGACCTGGCACACATTGTCTTGCGTGGACCTACGCGCATGCACCAGCGTGCGATCGCGATGTCGGCGCGAATGCGCATCGATGCTGCGATGCGTGTTGCAGACATCTCGACTCGGCGGACCAGGCGCATGATGCGTCTGTGCATGGATTCACCTATGCATTCATGCGTTGATGCGCCCGCGTGTTGATGCGCCAGTGCGTTGAAGTGCTCGTGTGTTGATGCGTCAGTGCGTTGATGCGCCACTGCATCGGTGGTGCGCGCGTGACGACGCGATGAAACGCAGGCCGTTGCAGGCACGGGCCTTGGGCTGCGTGCGGGTCCCGGCGTGCGTTCACCTGGTCTGCATTGTGCCGGTGCTGGCGTGCGCTGCTCGCGGCCCGACAGCATGTCGCACGCACCGTCCGCAGGGCATGCAGGCCGACCGCGTCGGCATCGGCGGCTGGCGGCGCAGTGACGACCGGAATGCAGGTCATCACCTGATGACCGAATGTCATTTTGGGCGCGGCGACCTCCTGCTCGATCATGCGATTTGTGCATGAAAAGTTGCAATGAATGCGTTCTTATTGGTCTCTGGTTCCGCGTCACCCACGGGGCGCCGTCGCTTCGCGGCGCCGGTGGCGCCTGCGGGGATCGTTGGCGCTGCTTGCCGCCCTGCTGCTCGGGCTGGCGGGATGCGCGCCACCTGCGTCGGCCCCCGACGACACCCTGGTGGTGGGCTTCGGCTCGTCGCTGACCAGCCAGTTCTTCGATCCTGGACTGACGCCGGGCACCGGGGTTCCGCTGCTGCTGCAGTACGCCCAGCACGACGCACTGGTGCGTCCGGTCGCGGGCAAGGCGTCGGCGCCCAGCCTCGCCGAACGCTGGGTGCGCAGCGAAGACGGCCTGACCTACGATTTCCACCTGCGTCCCGACCTGCATTTTCAGAACGGCGACCCGCTGACCAGCGAGGACGTGAAGTTCACGTTCGAGCGCTATCAGGGCGCCGGCGCCAAGCTGCTGAAGCAGAAGGTCGCGGCCGTCGAGATCGTCGATGCGCGGCATGTCCGCTTCCGCCTGCACCAGGCCTGGCCGGATTTCATGACCTTCTACGGCACCACTGCGACCGGTGCCGGCTGGGTGGTGCCCAAGCGCTACATCGAACAGGTCGGTGAGGTTGGTTTCCGCGACGCGCCGATCGGTGCCGGGCCGTATCGGCTGGTGTCGTTCAAGCCCGGCGTCGAGTTCGTGTTCGAGGCCTCCCCGCATTATTGGCGCAAGCGCCCCAACATCTCCCGCATCGTCATAAAGGTGATCCCGGATGCGGCGACCCGGCTTGCGGCGGTGACGCGTGGCGAGATCGATGTCGCCTACGGGCTCAACGATGCGCTGGCCAAGGAAGCGCAGCGCACGCCCGGCCTGACGCTGAAGACCGCCAAGATTCCGGTCACCAACTTCATCGTCTTCGCCAGCCTGTACGACACCGCATCGCCGTGGCGCGATCCGCGCGTGCGCGAGGCCGCCAACCTGGCGGTCGATCGCAAGACCATCAACGAGGCCCTGTACCTGGGCCTGGGCTACGAATCGAGCAGCATCATCCCGCGCGACATGCCCTACTACCGCGAGCCCACGGCCTATCCCTACGATCCGGCGCGCGCCCGCGCGCTGCTCGCCGAGGCGGGATATCCCGATGGCTTCGATGGCGGCCAACTGCACGCCGAGAATGGCGACTTCAGCGAAATGGTGCAGAGCTATCTCGCCGAGATCGGCATCAAGGTCTCGCTGCGCCTCAGCGAGCGTGCATCGCACCTGAAGCGGATGGGCGAGAAATCGCTGACCGGCCTGGTGTTGACCGGGTCGGGCGCCGCCGGCAATGCCTCCACGCGGCTCGAACAGTTTGTCCGCAGCGGCGGCTCGTTGTCCTACCTGCATGAGCCGGAGCTGGACCGCCTGATCGACCAGCAGTCGCTGGAAACCGACGAGGGCAAGCGCCGCGCCTTGCTCGACGAGGTCCAGGCGCGCCTGCAGCAGGGGCACTATTTCTTCCCGGTACTGGAATACGCGATGGTCGTCGTCGTCGGTCCACGCATGGACTTCGATGGCGTCAACGCGATTCCCGGCAGCCCCTACACCACGCCCTACGAAGACCTGAGTTTCAAGCACGGGGCCGCGCCGTGAGCGCAGCGGAGCGCGTGGGGGCGGGTGCGACTGCAGGCGCGGATACGCAGCCCTGGCACTACGCCAGCGCCGCCGCGCAGGCGACCGCACTGGCGAACGGCGAGGTCTCGGCGCAGGCCCTGCTGGAGGCCGCGCTGCAGCGCATGGATCGCTTCGAGCCTACGCTCAATGCGCTGGCCGTCCGCGACGAGGCCCGTGCCCGCGCTGCCGCGCACGCGGCCGATGTAGCACTGGCGCGCGGCGAACGCGCGCCGCTGCTCGGCGTGCCGGTGACGGTCAAGGAATCGTTCGATGTCGCCGGCCTGCCGACGACCACCGGCGACGCACGCCATGCGGCGCTGCGTGCCGACAGCGATGCGCCTGCCGTATCCGCACTGAAGCGAGCCGGTGCGATCATCGTCGGCAAGACCAACGTGCCGCTGGCCAATGGTGACATCCAGACCTTCAACGACCTGCATGGCCTGACCCGCAATCCCTGGGACCCGGCCCGCACGCCGGGCGGTTCCTCCGGCGGTTCGGCGACGGCGTTGGCCGCCGGTTACGTGGCGCTGGAGCTGGGCTCGGACATCGGGGGATCGGTGCGTATCCCGGCGCACTTCTGCGGCGTCAGCGCGCACAAGCCCAGTTACGGCATTGTGCCGCTGCTCGGCAGCGGCGCTCCGCCGGGGCGTCTGGTCGAATCCGACCTGGCCTGCGCCGGGCCGATGGCACGCGATGCCCACGATCTCGAGTTGGCGCTGGACCTGCTGGTCAATGCCGACCCGCGCACGCGCGAGGCCTGGACGCTGCGCCTGCCACCTGCGCGCCATGCCCGTCTGGCCGACTTCCGCGTGCTGCTGTTGCCTGCGCACCCGCTGCTGCAGCCCAGCGCATCGGCGCAACACGCCATCGATGTCGTGGCCGGACGGCTCGCCGATGCCGGCACGCAGGTCAGCCGGCATTCGCCATTGCTGCCCGACCTGGTGCAGTCGCACAAGGTCTACCAGCAACTGCTGGTCGGTGCCGGCCTGGGCAAGCGGCCGTCGTCGTTCTTCGAAGACGCGCGCCATGCGATCGCCGGCCTCGATCCTGCCGACGACAGCTTCCAGGCGATCCGCGTCCGCGCATCGCTGCTGGGGCATCGCGAATGGCTGATCGCCAACGAGGCGCGCATGCAGTTGCGCGCGCAGTGGCGTCGCCTGTTCGAGGCCTTCGATGTCGTGGTGACTCCGGTCAGTGTCAGCCCAGCGTTCGCGCACGATCACAGCCAGCCACGCGACGCGCGCCATGTGCATGCCGATGGCGTGGAGATCCCGTACCTGGACCTGTTCGTCTGGGTTGGCCTGCCGACACTGGCGGCGTTGCCGGCCACGGTGGTGCCGATCGCGCAGGACGGCAGCGGCCTTCCGCTCGGCATCCAGGTCTTCGGTCCGTTCCTCGAGGACCGTACGCCGTTGCGCTTTGCGCAGCTGCTGCAGGCCGGCAACGGCGGCTTCCGCGTGCCGCCGGGCTACGCATGATCGTCGCAGCGCGGTCCACGGTTTTTTTGTCGAGTCGAGGTGGCAGATGCATCGCGTGATCAGAGTGGCCGGCCTATTGTGGTTGGCGTTGCAGGTTCCGGCGGCAATGGCCGCGCAGCAGGAGGGTGGTGTGACAGCGATCGCGACAATCCCGGCGCCGGGCGCCGTTGCCACCGTAGCCCCGCCCGCGCCAGTGCCAGCGGTCGTCACCCGCCACCGGGTCAGCATCGACGGTCGCGACATCCCCTATCAGGCCCAGGCCGGCACCCTGGTCATCGAGGATGCGCAGGGCAGGCCGGACGCGGAGATGTTCTATGTCGCCTATGTCGCCGAAGGAGTACGCGACCCGTCGACGCGTCCGCTGACCTTCCTGTTCAACGGTGGTCCCGGCTCATCGAGCCTGTGGCTGCACCTGGGTTCGATCGGGCCGGTGCGCGTGGACACCCTGGATGCCGAATCGACCGGTCCGGCGCCATATCGTTGGCGCGACAATCCATACAGCCTGCTCGACCGCAGCGACCTGGTGTTCATCGACGCGATCGGCACCGGCTATTCGAAGGGCCTGCCGCGCGCGGGGGAAAGCGATCCCGGCAAGCGTTTCTGGGGCACCGACCAGGACATCGATGCGTTCGCGCGTTTCGTGCAGCGCTACCTGGCGTTGCACCAGCGCTGGAATTCGCCGAAGTTCCTGTTCGGCGAATCCTACGGCACCGTGCGCGCGGCCGGACTGGTCAAGCGCCTGCAGGACCTCGGCATCGAAAGCAATGGGGTGGTGCTGATGTCGTCGATCCTGAACTTCGGCGCGCGCCTGCCCGGCTTCGACCATGAATTCATCCATACGCTGCCGACCTTCGCGGCGATCGCCTGGCACCACGGCAAGGTGACGGGACGCAGCGACACGCAGGCGCAGTTCCTCGACGAGGTGCGCACGTTCGCGCGCGGCGACTATGCGGTCGCGCTGGGGCGCGGCAATACGCTGGATGCGGCCAGCAGCGATGCCATCGCGCAGCGGCTCAGCGCCTACACCGGCCTGTCGGCCGACTACTGGACCTCCGCCAACCTGCGTGTCAGCGTGCCGCGCTTCCGCCGTGAGCTGCTGCGTGATACGGGCCGCAGCGTCGGGCGCTACGACGGTCGCTTCCTCGGGCTGGAAGGCGAGCTGGCCGGCGACGAGCCGAGCAGCGATGCCTCGTCGACGGCGATCACCGGCGCGTTCTATGCGGCGCTGAACGACTATGTCGGGGGCACCCTGCAGTACCGCCGCAACGATCCTTATGTGCTGAAGGCGCCATTGACCCGGGTCTGGGACTGGAAACATGCGGTGCGCGGCGCGCAGGGCCCGGTGCTGCCGGTGCCGCTGCCGGTGATGACCGTGGACCTGGCCGATGCGATGCGCGCCAATCCGGCCCTCAAGGTGCTGTCGGCCAACGGCTGGTACGACCTGTCGACGCCGTTCTCGGTCGCCGAATACGACCTGGCGCACATGGACATCGGGCGCGAGCTGCTCGGCAACCTCAGCTTCACCTATTACCCGTCGGGACACATGATGTATCTCGAACCCGGATCGCTGGTGCAGCTCAAGCAGGACCTGGCCCGGTTCTACGATGCCGCGGCGCCGCGCGCGCCCTGAGGCCGGTCGCGCGTGGTCACGGCACATCCATCACGCGCCCAGATCACACGCTCGGATCACACCCTTGGATCGGGCCCTCAGATCACCGACCCCGCGTCGGCACTGTCGGCCAGTGTCATCGCGTCGGCGGCGACGAGGTTGGCTTCGTGCCAGTCGGCATCGGCCAGGAACAGGTCGCGGGTCAGGCCCTGGATCAGCCGCGCCGGCCCGAACTTCATGCCCGGGATGCCCTGGCTGATCCGGCCCATGCTCAGCAGGCCGGCGATGCCGAAATCGTGGATGTCGGCCAGCCACGGCGCATCCACGCCGGGCCGCGCGCGATATTCGAAGGCCGGTCCGAGGTAGGGCGATTGCGCGAGCGCATCGACGATGTCGGCGCGGTCGTCTGCGGGCGGCACGTAGACGTCGCGCCAGCGTGCGATCGACGACGCCACGGCGGACAGTTCGGGCCGGCGTGCGACATCGATCGAGAAGCCGGTCCCGAGGATGATGAAGTCCACGATGACGCTGCCCTGCGACGTCTCGATGTGGATGCCGTCGTCCCCATGCGCCAGCGACTGCCAGTCGCAACGGGTCGATATCCGGAAGGTGTCGTGCCGTGTACAGCGTTCGACGCTGTACGGCGGGGGCGGTGTGCTGTGGCGGGCGAGCCTGCGCATGATCCGCCAGCGCTGGTCGTCGTCGAGTTCGGGGTAGTGCCGGTACAGGCCGGAGAACTCCAGCGGCGTGCGGATCGCCGGCTGCTCGATGCGCGCGCGGCGCGCGAACAGGTGCACCGAGACGGCGCCGTGTTCCAGCGCGACCGCGGCATTGTCGAAGGCCGATGCGCCGGCGCCGAGCACTGCCACGCGCTTGCTGCGCAGCCGTTCGAAATCGATGTCGTCCGACGAATGCGCCCACTGCGACGCCGGCACCGCCTCGGTGACCATGGCCGGCAACAGCGGGCCGCTGCTCGGCAGGCCGGTCGCCAGCACCAGCTTGCGCGTGAACCAGGTCTGGGCCTGGCCGTTGTTGTCGATCTCCAGCGCCAGCGCGTCCGATTGCGGGCGCACCGCACGCAGGGTCACGCCGTTGTGGACCGGCACGTTGGCGACGCGGCGGAACCACACCAGATACTCGACGAACTCGGCATTGCTGGCCAGTTCCAGCGCGTCCCATGCGGCGCGGCCGCGGGTCGCGATGTACCAGGCCGGGAACGACAGGCTCGGCGTGCCGAGATCCGGCCCGATCAGGGCCTTGGCGGTGCGTAGGGTCCGCATCCGCGCATAGCTCAGCCACGGACCTTCGTGGCCGGCGGCCGCGCTGTCGATGACGGCGATGTTCCGCACGTGTTCGCGCAGCAGGCCATGGCCGATACCGAGTCCGCTGAGTCCGGCACCGACCACGACGACGTCATGCACGGGCCGCCCGTCGAGCTTCCGCGGACGCACCCAGGCCTGGTGCGGGAAGTCCAGGTACTGCAGGTCCTCGCGGACGCGCGCTTCCAGCTCCGCCAGCGCCTGCGCACTCATGCCGACGGCTGTGCGCCTGCGCGCACCTGCAGCTTGCGGTCGAGGAAATCGAGGCGATCCTGGCCCCAGAAGATCTCGCCGTCGAGCACGTAGTTGGGCGTGCCGAAGATGCCCAGCGCGATGGCGTCGTCCTTGTTGCGCTGCCATTCGTCCAGCACCTCCTGGCGCGCGGCGTGGGCCAGCAGCGCGGCGCCGTCGAGACCGGCCTCGTCGGCAACGGCCTTGCGCACGTCGGCGTCCAGGGTGTCGCGGTCGTTGGCCCACAGCGCTTCGAGCAGGCGGAACGACAGCAGGTTGGCGTCGAGCCCGAGCTGCCTGGCGGCGATGACGAGATAGCAGGACTCGATCGGGTTGGTCGGGTAGTACCTGGGCTTGAGCTTCAGCGGCAGGTCGAGGTACTTGCGCCAGCGGTCCAGTTCGAGCGCGTGGTAGTTCTGGCGTGCATCCGGGCGCGTGCGCAGCGGGATGCCGCCGTTCTCCTGCAGCACCAGGATCGGCCGCGGCACGATCGTCGCGCCGTGGCGCGCGGCGATCTCGTAGAAGCGCTGGGCACCCAGGTAGGCCCAGGGCGAGGACAGCGAGTGGAAGTATTCGATGGTGACGGTCATGGCGGTGCGTTCTGGTGGAAGGGGAGTGGAAGGGCGTCGTGTCGGCGTTGCCTTGGTGCCTGGTGGCCGCGGTGCTCAGCACACCAGGTGGCAACGGACGATGCGCGAACCGCAGGCGCGCGCTGGTGGCGATTCGCTGCGGCAACGGGCGATGGCGTGCGGGCAGCGCGGATGGAAGCGGCAGCCGCTGGGCGGCGCGACCGGACTGGCCGGTTCGCCTTCGGGCAGTGCCCGCTCCCAGGCATGGCGGTCGTGCGGAGTCAGCACCGAGGCGAACAGCATCTGCGTGTAGGGATGCAGCGGCGCGCGCGCAACGTCGTCGGCGGGGCCGGTCTCGACCAGCTCGCCGCAGTACATCACCGCGATGCGGTCGCTGATCGCGGCGACCGCGGGCAGGTCGTGGGCGATGAACAGGTAGGCCATGCCCAGGCGTTCGCGCAGGTCTGCCAGCAGGTTCAGGATCTGCGCGCGGATCGAGACGTCGAGTGCCGAGATCGGCTCGTCGAGCACGACCAGCGCGGGGCGCAGGATCAGCGCGCGCGCAATCGCGATGCGCTGGCGCTGGCCGCCGGAGAACTGGTGCGGATAGCGCTGCGCGGCGTCGACCGGCAGTTCCACGTCTGCCAGTGCCTGCGCGACCCGCACGGCGATATCGCGTCGGCCGGGGCTGCGCGGCAGCGACTGCAACGGTTCGGCAATGGCATCGCCGATACGCATGCGCGGATTCAGCGAGGCATAGGGATCCTGGAACACCGCCTGGACCTGGCTGCGGACGTCGCGCAGCGTCGACGCGCCGGCGTTGCCCAGCGATTGACCGCGGAAGCGGAGCCCACCATGCGTGGGGGCTTGCAACTGCAGCACGATGCGCGCCAGCGTGGACTTGCCGCTGCCGGATTCGCCGACCAGGCCCACGCTTTCGCCGGCAGTGATCGACAGGCTGACGTCGTCGACCGCCCGCACCACCGGGCGCGGCTTGCCCCATTGCCGGCGCATCGGGTAATGCATCGAGATGCCGTCGAGCTCCAGCAACCTGCTCATGCCTGCCCCCTGCTGAACGGTGCATAGGCGGCGATCGGATGCCAGCAGGCCGCATGTGCAGCACTGGCGTCATTGGCCCGCAGCGCGGGAACCTCGGCGCCGCAGCGCGGCAGTGATCGACCGCAGCGCGGATGGAAGGCGCAACCGGGCGGCACGTCGCGCGGACGCGGTGGCTGGCCCGCGATCGTCGGCAGCGTGCCGGCGCGTGCATGCAGGTCGGGCAGCGATCCCAGCAACGCGTGCGTGTAGGGATGGCGCGGCGCATCGAACACCTCCATCGCCGGGCCGCTTTCGACGATACGGCCGGCATACATCACCGCGACGTCATCGCAGGCCTGGGCCACGATGCCGAGGTCATGCGTGATCAGCACCAGCGCGAAGCCATGCGTGCGTTGCAGGTCCTTCAGCAGGCGCAGGTACTGCACCTGCACGGTGGGATCGAGGGCGGTCGTTGGCTCGTCGGCGATCAGCAGCCGCGGGCGGCCGGCGAGTGCGATCGCGCCGGCCACGCGCTGGCGCATGCCGCCCGACAGCTGGTGCGGATACTCGTGCAGTCGCGCCTGCGGTTCGGCCAGCCGCACCGAGGCCAGCAGATCGCCGGCATGCGTCCAGGCCTGGCGGCGTGACATGCCCAGATGGCGCTGCGCGACTTCGGCGACCTGGGTGCCGATCTTCAGCAGCGGATTCAACGACGACAGCGGATCCTGCAGGATCATCGCCATGGCGCTCCCGCGCACGTCGCGCATCTCGCGCTCGCCGAGCGCCGACAGGTCGCGTCCATCGAAGCGGATCCGGCCACCGGTCTGGCGCGCGCCGGCCGGCAGCAGGCGCGTTAAGGCATGCGCCAGCGTGCTCTTGCCGCAGCCCGACTCGCCGACGATGCCGAGCGTCTGTCCGGCCCGCACCTGCAGCGACACGCCGCGCAGCACTGGCGCACGACCGTGGTCGTAGGCCACCTGCAGGTCGTCGATCTCCAGCAGCGCGCTCATGGCATCGGCCTGAGTTGCGGGTCGAGCCGGTCGCGCAGCCAGTCGCCGAGCAGGCTCGCCGACAACACCAGCAGCATGATGCACAGGCCCGGGAACACGGTCAGCCACCAGTAACCTGCCATCAGGCCCTTGCGGCCATCGGACAGCATCAATCCCCAGGCCGGCTCCGGCGGCGGCACGCCGACGCCGAGGAATGACAGCGAGGCCTCGGTGACGACCACCGAGCCCAGCATCAGCGTGGCCAGCACCACCGAGGTATTGGCGACGTTGGGCAGCAGGTGGCGCGTCATGATCCGCCACGGCGACGCGCCTGCGATCCATGCCAGCTTGACGTAGTCGCGCTCGCGCAGCGACAGCACTTCACTGCGCACCACGCGCGCGTAGCGGGTCCAGTAGATCGCCGCGAGGATGATCACCAGGTTGGTCGTGCTGGGGCCGGTGATCGATGCCAGGAAGATCGCGAAGACCAGCGAAGGCAACGCCAGCCAGGCATCGACCAGGCGCATCACCACTTGGTCGAACCAGCCGCCGAAGAAGCCGGCGGCGATGCCCAGCGCGGTGCCGGCGATGCCGGCGATCAGCACCGCGCAGCTGCCGACCAGCAACGAGATACGCGTGCCGTGGATCAATCGCGACAGCACGTCGCGGCCAAGGTGGTCGGTGCCCAGCAGATGTTGCAGGGTGCCGCCGTCGATCCAGGCCGGCGGCTGGTAACGCAGCGACATCGCGGTCTGCTCGGGCGCGTACGGCGCGATCAGGTCGGCGCCCAGCGCCACCAGCACGAAGACCGCGGCAATCGCCAATGCGAAGCGTGGCCAGCCACGGCTGCGCAGGCGCCAGTGCTGCCAGCGCGTGCGCCATGGTCGCCCGGTCGCAAGACTCACGTCCGTGTTGGGTAGGCCCGCGTCCGGCGCGCTCACAACCGGATCCTCGGGTCGAGCAGCGCCGAGGCGACGTCGGTCAACAGGTTGACCAGGATGATCATCACGCCCGACAGCAGCACCACGCTCTGGATGACCGGGAAGTCGCGGAAGGTGATGCCGTCGTACAGCAACCGGCCGACGCCCGGCCACGCGAACAGGGTTTCGACGACGACCGCCGAGTTGACCATCGAGACCAGGTTGATCGCCGCCAGCGTCAGCACCGGGATCAGCGCATTGCGGAAGCCATGGCGCATCACCACCGACCACGGCGACAGTCCTTTCAGGCGCGCCAGCCGGATGTAGTCCGACGACAGCACGTCCAGCATCGACGAACGCACCAGTCGCATGTAGGCCGCGGAGAAGTACCAGCCCAGCGTCAGCACCGGCATCACCAGTTGCAGCGGGCTGCCGCTGCCGGACGAGGGCAGCCAGTTCAGGTGCACGGTGAACAGCATCACCAGCAGCATGCCGAGCCAGAACGGCGGGATCGCCACGCCGCCGAGCGCGAGCAGGCGCAGTGCCTGGTCGAGCCGGGTATTGGGATACAGCGCCGCCAGAATGCCGCAGGCCAGGCCCAGCAGCAGCGACCATGCGAACGCCAGCGAGGCCAGCAGCAGCGAGTTGGGCAGGCGCTCGAGATACAGGTCGAGCACCGGCGCGCCGAGATAGATCGACACGCCGAAGTCGCCACGCGCGGCCTGGCTGATGAACTGCCAGAACTGCCACGGCAACGGCTGGTCGAGACCCAGCCGGGCCGTCAGTGCGGCGATGTCGTCGGCACTGGCGCCGGGCTCCAGCATCAGCTCGGCAGGGTTGCCCGTCAGCCGTGCCAGCAGGAACACGGTCAACGTCAGCAACAGCAGCGAGATGCACGCGTAGCCGATGCGGGATGAGAGGAATCGCAACATGGATCGGGCGGTGGTCCCGAGGAACGGCTGGCCGGCGCGAAGCCCGCCGGGAATCCGGATGCGCCCTGCGGGGCGCATCCGGGGAAAGGATCAGAACGTGTAGTTGAAGCCGACGGTGATGTAGCGGCCGATCAGGTCGTAGTGGGCGACCTCGTACGGGGCGCGCTGCGAGACCGCGGACGACGTGTAGCCGGAGGGATCGTAGGGCGGCAGCTTGTTGGCGATGTTGGCGACCTTGGCGTACAGGGTCAGCCGGTCGAAGCCGCGATAGCCCAGGTACAAATCGAACTGGTTGTAGGCATCGACCTTGCTGGCGACGCCGTTGACGCCGGGCGTGATCTGCTTCTGGTCGTAACCGGCGGTGTGGTACCAGGTCAGCGAGGTGTTCCAGTCGTTGTAGTTCCAGTCCAGCTGCGTGGTCGCCTTCAGGTCGGGCAGCGCGGTCTGGTAGCCGTTGGTGCCGGCGTAGTCGACCAGCGGGCCGCCGGCGACGTTCTGGCGGCGGTAGTCGCGGACATAGGTCAGCGCCGAGCTGACATTGAACTGGCCTGCGGACTCGGTAGCGAAACGGCGCGACAGTTGCACGTCGAAGCCGGAGGTCTTGAGCTCGGTCAGGTTCTTGGTGCGGTTGTAGATCGCTACCAGGCGGCCGTTGGCGTCGCGGACGACGTCGGACGAGTTGTTGGCCGTGACCACGGCGGTCGGATCGTCGCGGCCGATCAGGTTGCTCAGTTCGATCTTGTAGTAGTCCAGACTGATGCTGGTGTTGCTGTCGAGCGCGTAGACCGTGCCCAGGTTGTAGCTCTTGACGCGCTCGGGCTTCAGGTCCTCGCTACCGTAGGTGAACACGGTCGGGCGGATCGCGGCGTTGGGCGTGATCGGATCGTAAGGGTCGCGGACGGTGGCGGTGCCGATGCTGCTGCTGTTGCCGGCCTCGCCCAGGTGCGGTGCGCGGAAACCGCGCGAGAACGCGCCACGCAGCAGCAGGGCGTCGAACGGCTGCCAGCGGAAGCTGTAGCGCGGCGAGAACGCGCTGCCGAAGTCGTCGTAGTGGTCGCCGCGCGCGGCGAACTCCAGTTCCAGTGTGCTGGTCACCGGCACGTTGAATTCGGCATAGGCCGCCGCGACCTGGCGCTTGCCGTCGATGAACTGCGTCGACGGACGTATCTGTGAACCGTTGGAGATTTCCACCGGGATCGACGAACGCAGTTCTTCCTTGCGCCATTCGATGCCGCCAGCGAAGTTGACGGTGCCGGCGGGCAGGTCGAACAGTGAGCGCGCGGCGCGCAGATCGGCACCGGCCAGCGTCGACTTGCCGCGCTTGGTCGAGGTCAGGCGGATCGCGTCGATGACCGATTGCGGCGTCAGCGACGGATTCAGCAGGTTGTAGCTGCCGTCGGCCAGCGCCGGATACAGCGTGTAGCGATTGGCGAGACCGCCCGAGGCGTCGTCGCTTTCATTGCTGCCCGACTGGAAGGCCGAGGCTTCCCAGCGCCACTGGTTCCAGTCGCCGCGCACGCCGGCCAGCACGCGGTGGAACTTGGAGTCGGTATGGCGCTCGGCGCGGCCGAGGTCGAAGAAGGTGTATTCCAGCGCGACCGGCGTGCCGTAGGGGTTGTACGGGCTGCTTGCCGGCAGCAGGTTGCTCAGCGTCTCGGCAAGACCGGTGTTGGGGTTGAGCGCGAAGCGGTTGGCTTCCAGGGTGAAGTACGGCACGTAGTTGACCATGCGGCCCTTGGTGCGGCTGTACAGCGCCTCGGCGAACAGCTCGGTGCTGTCGCCCAGCTTGAAGGTGCCGCGGCTGAAGATCTGGAAACGGTCGGCATCGGGTACCAGCATGCTGTCCTGGACCAGGCTGTAGGCGCAGGTCTGGCCGCTGCGGCCGTCGATGGGCGCGCTGTCGCGCAGCACCATGCCGGTGGGGCAGTTGCCGTTGCCGTCGAGCAGCGGCACGCTGGCACCATTGACGATGAAGCGCGCGCCGTTGGCCGCCCAACCGTTGAGGCCACCGCCGGGCTGCCCGGTGAAGTCGCCGCTCCTGGTCAGGTCGCGCTGGTCCTGCATCAGCGGCTCGCGGTGGAAGGCGTCGATGCTGAAGAACACGTTGTAGCCGTCGCGCTCGAGGTTGCCCTTGCCGCCCGACAGGTTGAGCTTGGCCTGTTCGACCCCGCCTTCTGTCGCGGCGCCGGTGCTGCCGCCGATCTGGAAGCCTTCGTAGTCCTCCAGCGTGATCAGGTTGATGACGCCGGCGACTGCGTCCGAGCCATAGACCGCCGACGCGCCGTCCTTCAGCACCTCGACGCGCGCCAGCGCGCTCAGCGGCAAGGCGTTGAGGTTGACGAACACATCCGACAGCGCCTGCTGCGGGAAGCTGTAGTTGGCCAGCCGGCGGCCATTGAGCAGGATCAGCGTGTTCTTCTGGCTCAGGCCACGCAGGCCAATGCCGGCGGCGCCGGGGGTCCAACTGGCGGTGCGGTTCTCGTTCCAGCTGTAGCCGGTATTGGCCGAGATCGAGCGCAGCAGATCGCTGACCGTGGCCTTGCCGGAGCGCGAGATCTCCTCGGCGGTGATGACCTGGACCGGATGCGTGCCCTCGCTGTCGGAGCGAGCGATGTTGGAACCGGTCACGGTGACCGCCTGCAGCGTGGCCGGAGGCGCGGTGTCGGTCGCGACATCGGCGGCGGTGGCGGTGCCCGTGGCATCCAGCGCGGTCGCGCCATCGTTGGGCGCGACATCGGTCGCCAGGGCATCGGTGGCCGCGGCATCGGCGGCCAGCGCAGGCACGGACGCCAGCAGGGCCTGAGCGAGGGCGAGTGCCAGCAGGCGGTTGGTCGGGCCGCGGCGGCGCGGGCGGGGCAGGGGCGACAGGGACATCTTCGGCTCTCAGAAGGGGGAGGAAGCAGCTGAGTGATCATTCGATTTCCTGATTCAGGAATTGAATGAATTCGAGATGTGCATGCTAGAAGTCGCTGTTGCGGCGCCGCAAATGGTCATGACTCCTCTGCACATGACCAGATGGACACTGCGACGGGCCCCGTGGGCCGGTTTTTATGATTGGCTGCAAAGGATTGATCCGGCACGGAAAAATGCCGCTATGATCCGCCGCTCGACAGGAAGGGGGTATCGATGGACCTGCGTCAGCTCGAGGCATTCGCGGCGGTCATGACGGCTGGCAGCATCACCGGCGCAGGACAGATGCTGAAGCGGTCCCAGCCGGCCGTGACCCGTTCGATCCAGGACCTGGAGCAGGAGCTCGGACTGCGCCTGTTCGAACGCAACGGCCCCAAGGTCATCCCGACCAACGAGGCCTTCCTGTTGCGGTCCGAAGTCGAGGGTTCACTGGCATCGGTGCGCCGGATCCGCCAGCAGGCGGGCAACATCTCGCGTCGCGAGAACAGCGAGGTGCGGCTGGCCGCGACCTCGGCACTGGCCGCGGGCCTGGTGCCGGCGGCGCTGGCGCGGTTGTCGCAAGTGCTGCGCCCGCAACAGATCCAGTTGCAGAGCATGCTTGCCGAGCAGGTGGTCCAGGCCGCCCTGGCCAACACCCTGGACATCGGCGTGGTCAGCCTGCCGCTCGAACATCGCGGGCTGGAGCTGCATTGGATCGGCGAGTCGGTCTGCGTGGCGGTCGTGGCCTCGGATTCGCGCTATGCGCGGTTCGATGTCATCGATCTGTCCGACCTCGGCGACGATCCCCTGCCGCTGGTCACGCTGAGCAATCCGTACCGCCTGCGCGGACGCATCGATCACGCCCTCGAGGACGCGCGCATCGCCGGGCACCGGGTGCAGGAAACCAATGCCTCGCTCAATGCGGTGATGCTGGCGCGTGCGGACATCGCGATCGCGCTGGTGGAACCTGCGACCGCACTCGGCATCCCGATCGAAGGCGTCGTCGTCAAACCCCTGCTGCAGCGTGTGCCGTTCTTTTTCGGCGTGGTGTCGCCGTATGCACAGCAGTTATCGCCCACGGTGCGCGCGCTGATCGCCGCACTCGAAGAGGTTGCCGGCAAGCTGCTGCCGGATTTCGTCTCGCACCCGTCCAGCCAGCACGACGCGGTGATGCAGCGCATCTACGGACGCGTCGGCGCGCGCTGATTGGAAAACCGGCAGAAACGAAGCCTGTTTCGTCGGTTCGGCCGCGCCAGGCAGACAAAAAGAAGCCCCGGCTGGAGATCCGGGGCTTCTGGGGACCTGGCACGTAATCGGACGAGGAAGGAGTGACAGGTCGCCTATCAGTGACCGTGGGCTGACCGGAAGGTTCCCGAATTTTTGCTGAATAGGCAAAAAATGCTGTTTGGACCCCCAGGGCCGGCCGATCATGGCTCATGTTGCAGTGCGGAAGGTTGTTCCTGATTCGGCCGGGCTGCTATACTTTTTTGGCTCGGCAGGGACAACGCCGGGACATCCTTCAGGTTTTCCACGCAGGTCCGGATCGTGCTTACTTCAATCGCTGCAGGTCGGCGACTGTCATGGCGCGCCATCCTCTGGCAGCTGGTCGCTGTTGCGGTGGTGGCGCTCGCCTTCCTCGTGAAGGGTGCGGTCTGGTCGCTCGCGGCCGCCGTAGGTGGAAGTGCCGTGGTGCTGGGGGGCTGGCTGTTCGGCGTGGTCGCACTGGGTGGCGGAGTCAACGCCTCCACCGGGGTGCTCGCGCGGATGCTGGTCGGAGTGTTGTTGAAATGGGTGGTAGCGATTGGCGTGCTGGTCGTGGGTGTTGGCGCGGGACTTCCTCCGCTGCCTCTGCTCGCCGGCGTCGTCGTTGCCCTGGTGACGCAGATGCTGGCAATGACCAGCGGACAGCAGGCAAAGGCACGTAGAGCTTGATTATGGCAGGCAACAGCGAACTGACCCCAACCACCTATATCCAGCACCACCTGCAGAATCTGACTGCATCGGTGGGCGAGGGCAGTTTCTGGACGATCCACGTCGACACCCTGGTGACCTCGGTGCTGATGGGCTTCCTGATGGTGTTCCTGTTCTGGCTGGCGACGCGCAAGGCCACCGCGGGCGTTCCCGGCAAGTGGCAGGCGTTCGTCGAGATCTGCCTCGAGTTCGTCGACAAGCAGGCGCGCGACACGTACCACGGTTCCAGCAAGCTGGTGACGCCGATCGCGATCACGCTGTTCTTCTGGATCCTGCTGATGAATCTGCTGAAGATGATTCCGGCGGACTTCATCGCCAAGCCCCTCGAACTGATGGGCGTGCATTACTGGAAGCCGGTCCCGACCGCCGACGTCAACGCGACGCTGGGCATGTCGGTCAGCGTGTTCTTCCTGATGCTGTTCTTCGCACTGCGCGCCAAGGGCCTGGGTGGCTTCACCAAGGAATTCCTGACCGCGCCGTTCGGCAAGTGGATGATGCCGTTCAACCTGATCCTCAACATCGTCGAGTGGCTGAGCAAGCCGATTTCTCTGGCGATGCGACTGTTCGGCAACATGTTCGGCGGCGAGATCGTGTTCCTGCTGATCTGGGTCCTTGGTGGCGCCAGCATCCTGGGCATGTTCGCCGGTGCGGCCTTCGGTTTCGGCTGGATGATCTTCCACCTGCTGGTCATCCCGCTGCAGGCCTTCATCTTCATGATGCTGTCGATCGTGTACCTGAGCCTGTCCGAAGACGCGCACTGATCCCAACGTTTTTCGTTTCGTCCTTTCACCCTTACCAAGCAAAGTTGTTTCGGAGAAAACCATGGAAATTGCACTGACCGCTCTCGCCCAAGTCCAGGCTTCGACCGTTCTGGCCATCGGCATCATGATCGGCCTGGCCGCCCTCGGCGCGGGTCTGGGTCTGGCCATCATGGCCGGCAAGTTCCTGGAGTCGGCCGCGCGCCAGCCGGAACTGATTCCGGTGCTGCAGGTCCGCATGTTCATCACCGCCGGCCTGATCGACGCCGCGTTCATCATCTCGGTCGCCGTCGGCCTGCTGTTCGCGTTCGCCAGCCCGTTCGTTGCCCCGTTCCTGGCGCAGCTGGGCGGCTGATTCGTCAGGCTCCAGGCGCGGCGCCGCGGTTCGCGGACCGCGCCGGGAAGTGAGAACGGGCATGCGTGCATGCCCGAACCAACACGACAGGCAGTATCACACCCATGAGTATCGGTCTGACCCTATTTGCACAGGCGCTGGCGTTCGCAGCCCTGATCTGGCTGATTGCCAGCAAGATCTGGCCGCCGTTGCTGAAGGCCATCGAAGAGCGCCAGCAGAAGATTGCCGAAGGCCTCGCGGCCGCCGACAACAGCCAGCGTGCGCTCGCCCAGGCGCAGGAAACCGCCAACGAGGAACTCAAGGCCGCGCGTGCGAAGGCCAACGAGATCATCGACCAGGCCCACCAGCGCGCCAACCAGATCGTCGACGCCGCCAAGGTTGAAGCGATCGCCGAAGGCGGCCGCCAGAAGGCCCTGTTCGAGTCCGAGATCGAAGCGTCCGCGACGCGTGCCCGCGAGGACCTGCGCAAGCAGGTGTCCACGCTGGCCGTAGCCGGTGCCGAGAAGCTGCTGCGCCGCGAGATCGATGCCAACGCCCACAAGGCGTTGCTCGACGAACTCGCTGCGCAGATCTGAACAGGATGATCTGACGCATGAGCCAGTCCCTCACGCTCGCCCGGCCTTATGCCCGCGCCGCCTTCGGGCTTGCGCGGGATGCCGGCGCGTTGCCGCAGTGGTCGGACGCGCTTGCGTTCGCCTCACGGCTTGCCGCCGATCCCCGGGTCGCCTCGCTGCTGGGTCATCCGGCACTGGCGCGGACCGAAGCGGTCGCGCTGCTGTCGCCCGATGGCGCCAGCGAGACGTTCGGCGATTTCCTGGCCTTGCTGGCCGACAACCGCCGCCTTGCGCAGCTGCCTGAGATCTCGGGCCTGTACGAGGAACTGCGGGCCGAAGCCGAAGGCGTGGTGCTGGCGACAGTGACCTCGGCCTCGGCGCTGCCCGAGGCCGAACTCGACAGCATCAAGGCCGCGCTGCGCAAGCGCTTCGGCCGCGACGTGCATCTCGACACCGCAGTCGACGAGAACCTGATCGGAGGCGCGGTGATCGCGGCCGGCGACGTGGTGATCGACGGTTCGCTGCGCGGGAAGCTGGCGCGCCTGCAGTCGGCGCTGACGCACTAAACACACGAATTCATCTGCTACGCCGGCGGCAACGCCGGGACAAGGGAATCACCCATGGCAACCTCGCAACTCAATCCGTCTGAAATCAGCGAGCTGATCAAGACCCGCATCGAGAAGGTCAAGCTGGCCGCCGAAGCGCGCAACGAAGGCACGGTCACCTCGGTCTCCGACGGTATCGTCCGCATCCACGGCCTGGCCGACGTGATGCAGGGCGAAATGATCGAGCTGCCCAACGATACCTTCGCCCTGGCGCTGAACCTCGAGCGCGATTCGGTCGGTGCGGTGGTCCTGGGCGACTACGAGCACCTGCGCGAAGGCGATGTCGCCAAGACCACCGGCCGCATCCTTGAAGTGCCGGTCGGTCCGGAAATGCTGGGTCGCGTGGTCAATGCGCTCGGCGAGCCGATCGACGGCAAAGGCCCGATCGACGCCAAGCTGTCGGCACCGGTCGAGCGCGTGGCGCCGGGCGTGATCTGGCGCAAGTCGGTCGACCAGCCGGTGCAGACCGGTTACAAGTCGGTCGATGCGATGATCCCGATCGGCCGCGGCCAGCGCGAGCTGGTCATCGGCGACCGCCAGACCGGCAAGACCGCGCTGGCGATCGACGCCGTGATCAACCAGAAGACCACCGGCATCAAGTGCGTCTACGTCGCGATCGGCCAGAAGGCCTCGACCGTGGCCAACATCGTGCGCAAGCTCGAAGAGAACGGCGCGCTGGCCCACACCGTGGTGGTGGCCGCGACCGCGTCCGAATCGGCCGCGATGCAGTACATCAGTGCCTACTCGGGCTGCACCATGGGCGAGTACTTCATGGACCGCGGCCAGGACGCGCTGATCGTGTACGACGATCTGTCCAAGCAGGCCGTGGCCTACCGCCAGATCTCGCTGCTGCTGAAGCGCCCACCGGGCCGTGAAGCCTACCCGGGCGACGTGTTCTACCTGCACTCCCGTCTGCTCGAGCGCGCCGCGCGCGTGTCCGAGGAGTACGTCGAGAAGTTCACCAACGGCGAAGTGAAGGGCAAGACCGGTTCGCTGACCGCGCTGCCGATCATCGAGACCCAGGCCGGCGACGTGTCCGCGTTCGTGCCGACCAACGTGATCTCGATCACTGACGGCCAGATCTTCCTGGAAACCGACCTGTTCAACGCCGGCATCCGCCCGGCCGTGAACGCCGGTATCTCGGTGTCGCGCGTCGGTGGCTCGGCCCAGACCAAGATCATCAAGAAGCTGTCGGGCGGCATCCGCATCTCGCTGGCCCAGTACCGTGAGCTGGCGGCGTTCGCGCAGTTCGCGTCGGACCTCGACGAAGCCACCCGCAAGCAGCTTGAGCGCGGCCAGCGCGTCACCGAGCTGATGAAGCAGAAGCAGTACGCGCCGATGTCGATCGCCCACCAGGCACTGTCTATCTACGCCGTCAACGAGGGCTTCCTCGACGACGTGCCGGTCAACAAGCTGCTGGCGTTCGAAGCCGGCCTGCATGCGCATTTCGACAACACCTCTGGCGAGCTGGTCAAGACCATCAATGCCAGCGGCAACTGGAACGACGAGATCGAAGGCGCCTTCAAAAAAGGCATCGCCGATTTCAAGACCACCGGCAGCTGGTAATCCAGTCGCCGGTAATCGGGAATAGAGGATAGGGACTCGTCAACGCGGAACGGCCTTGCCCTTCCGGACCACGATTCCCCATTCCCACGAAGCGAGCGAAGCGAGCGAAGCATGGCAAGCGGCAGAGAAATCAAAACCAAGATCAAGAGCGTGCAGAACACCCGCAAGGTGACGCGTGCGCTGGAAATGGTTTCGGCCTCCAAGATCCGCAAGGCACAGGAACGGATGAAGGCGTCGCGCCCGTACGCGCGCGCGATGAAGCAGCTGATCGGCCATCTGGCGCAGGCCAACTCCGAGTTCCAGCATCCGTACCTGATCGAGCGCAAGGATCCCAAGCGCGTCGGTTACATCATCGTCTCGTCCGATCGCGGGCTGGCCGGTGGCCTCAACAACAACCTGTTCCGCAAGCTGCTGGGCGAGATCCGCAACTGGCAGGAGCAAGGCGTCGAGGTCGACGTCGTCACGATCGGCCAGAAGGCCACGGTGTTCTTCCGCCGGCTCAAGGTGCAGATGCTGGCCAGCGTCACCCACCTGGGCGACAACCCCGAGGTCGAGCAGCTGATCGGCGTCATCAAGGTCATGCTGGACGGTTACACCGAAGGCAGCCTGGACCGCGTGTTCCTGAGCTACAACGATTTCGTCAACACGATGACCCAGCGCGCGGCGTTCGACCAGCTGCTGCCGCTGAAGGCCTCGGACGAGACCATCGTCAAGCATGACTGGGACTACATCTACGAGCCCGATCCGGAAACCGTGCTGAGCCACGTGCTGACCCGCTATGTCGAGTCGCTGGTGTACCAGGCGGTGATGGAGAACGTCGCGTCCGAGCATGCCGCACGCATGGTCGCGATGAAGGCGGCGAGCGACAACGCGACCAAGCTGATCGATACGCTGAATCTGGTCTACAACAAGGCCCGCCAGGCCGCGATCACCCAGGAAATTTCCGAAATCGTCGGCGGCGCCGCCGCGGTCTAATCCATCCGGTGGGCGCGGCCTCAAGCCTGCGACCACCAGCAGCATTTGAAAGTTACTGAGGAATCAAAGATGAGCAATCAGGGCAAGATCGTGCAGATCATCGGCGCTGTCGTCGACGTCGAGTTCCCGCGCAGCGAGGTTCCGAAGATCTATGACGCGCTGAAGGTCGACAACACCGAGATCACGCTGGAAGTGCAGCAGCAGCTGGGCGACGGCGTCGTCCGTACCATCGCGCTGGGTTCCACCGACGGCCTCAAGCGCAACCTGGTCGCCACCAACACCGGTCGTGCGATCTCGGTGCCGGTTGGCGCCGGTACGCTGGGCCGCATCATGGACGTGCTCGGTCGCCCGATCGACGAAGCCGGCGACGTGCAGGCCTCCGACCATTGGGAAATCCACCGCAGCGCGCCTTCGTATGAAGACCAGGCCTCGACCACCGACCTACTGGAAACCGGCATCAAGGTCATCGACCTGATGTGCCCGTTCGCGAAGGGCGGCAAGGTCGGCCTGTTCGGCGGCGCCGGCGTCGGCAAGACCGTCAACATGATGGAACTGATCAACAACATCGCCAAGGCGCACAGCGGCCTGTCCGTGTTCGCCGGCGTGGGCGAGCGTACCCGCGAGGGCAACGACTTCTACCACGAGATGAAGGACTCCAACGTCCTCGACAAGGTCGCGATGGTGTACGGCCAGATGAACGAGCCGCCGGGCAACCGCCTGCGCGTCGCGCTGACCGGCCTGACGATGGCCGAATACTTCCGCGACGAGAAGGACGCGTCTGGCAAGGGCAAGGACGTGCTGCTGTTCGTCGACAACATCTACCGCTACACGCTGGCCGGTACCGAAGTGTCGGCGCTGCTCGGCCGCATGCCGTCGGCCGTGGGCTACCAGCCGACGCTGGCCGAGGAAATGGGTGTCCTGCAGGAGCGCATCACCTCGACCAAGAGCGGTTCGATCACCTCGATCCAGGCCGTCTACGTGCCCGCGGATGACTTGACCGATCCGTCGCCGGCGACCACGTTCGCCCACCTGGACTCGACGGTGACGCTGTCGCGCAACATCGCGTCGCTGGGTATCTATCCGGCGGTCGATCCGCTCGATTCCACCAGCCGCCAGATGGATCCGCTGGTCATCGGCCACGAGCATTACGACACCGCGCAGCGCGTGCAGTCGACCTTGCAGAAGTACAAGGAGCTCAAGGACATCATCGCGATCCTGGGCATGGACGAACTGTCGGAAGAAGACAAGCAGTCGGTGTCGCGCGCGCGCAAGATCGAGCGCTTCTTCTCGCAGCCGTTCCACGTCGCCGAAGTCTTCACCGGCTCGCCGGGCAAGTACGTGTCGCTGAAGGACACGATCCGCGGCTTCAAGGGCATCGTCGACGGCGAGTACGACCACCTGCCCGAGCAGGCGTTCTACATGGTCGGCGGCATCGAAGAAGCGGTCGAGAAGGCGAAGAAGCTCGCCGCGTAAGCGACGGGTTTCCTGGAACCGGGCAAGACAGGCATCCGTCTGTCGAACGCCGGAAATCGTTAAGGCGGGTTGGTCGGGGACCGGGGCAATGGGGTTGGCGGGAGCGCAAGGTGCGCTTGCCAATCCCGATGCCAGGCTCCCGATTACCGTCTCGCAGAGCGAGGCATCATGAGCACCATCCGTTGCGACATCGTCAGTGCAGAGGCCGAGATCTTCCACGGCGAGGCCACGCTCGTGGTTGCGACCGGTGAACTCGGAGAACTGGGCATCGCGCCGCGCCACGCGCCGCTGATCACCCGGCTCAAGCCCGGCAAGGTCGTGGTGACCCAGGCCGACGGTACCCAGCTCGATTTCGCGATCGGTGGCGGCATCCTCGAGGTGCAGCCGCAGGTCGTGACGATCCTGGCCGACACCGCGATCCGCGCCGATGCCATCGACGAAGCCAAGGTCCGTGCGGCCAAGGAAGAAGCCGAGCGCATCCTGGCCGGTCGTGGCGAGGCGATGGACGTGGCCCAGGCCCAGCAGAAGCTGGCCGAGGCCGTGGTCCAGCTGCAGGCGCTGGAGCGCCTGCGCAAGACGCTCAAGCACTGATCGATCACTGCCTCGCAGTGACGCTTCGACGCCGGCCCCGTGCCGGCGTTGTCGTGTCTGGGCGCCGTCGGCTGCATTGCACTGCAGTCGATGCGCAGCAGCGGTAGATGCGCCGCAATCGATGCATGCCATGACGCGCTGCCGCTGAAGGGCTTGCGTTGCGTAACCGGGAACGCGTTAATTCACCGATCAGGCGAAACCGGGAGTGGCACATGCAGGCTTGGACGGGCGTTGTCGGCGCGATGCTGTGGCTGGCCAGCGGCGTTGCCCCCGCGTCGGGGCCGGACCGCGAGGCTGCCCCGGTCAGGTCCGCGGCGGCCGCCACGGCGCAGCCCGCGCAGGCGGCTCGCCCGCGCGCGCGCGATGCCGGCATCGTCATCGGCACGCTGCCCACCGGCCCGCGCAATGCGATCGTCGATGTCCCCGGCGTCGCGGTCGGCCATGCCAGCGTCATCGAGGGGCGGCGCGTGCGCACCGGCGTCACCGCGATCCTGCCGCATCGTGGCGATCTCTATCGCGACCGCGTGCCGGCCGCGATCAATGTCGGCAACGGCTACGGCAAGCTGCTCGGCGTGACCCAGGTGCGCGAGCTCGGCGAGCTTGAAACCCCGATCCTGCTGACCGGCACGCTGGGCGTCTGGCGCGCGGCCGATGCGCTGGTCGGCTGGCAGCTGGCGCAGCCGGGCATGCAGGAAGTGCGTTCGTTGAACCCGGTCGTCGGCGAGACCAACGACGGGTTCCTCAACGACATCCGCGCGCGTCCGCTGCGGGATGCGCATGTGCTCGCCGCCCTGTCCACGGCGACGACCGACAACGTCCAGGAAGGCAGCATCGGTGCCGGCGTCGGCACGGTCGCGTTCGGCTGGAAGGGCGGCATCGGCACCAGTTCGCGCCGGCTGCCTGCCGATGCCGGCGACTACACCGTCGGCGTGCTGGTGCAGAGCAACTTCGGCGGCAAGCTGATCGTCGCCGGCGTACCAACCACGGGCGTACTGCCCGATCCGGCGCACTACGCACCGCCTTCAACCAGGCCGCTCGCGAAGGCGACGGCGCCGCCGCAAGCGCCGCCCTCGACCGGCGACGGCAGCATCATGATCGTCGTCGCCACCGATGCGCCGCTGGATGCGCGCCAGTTGCAGCGCCTCGGCACGCGCGCGCTGATCGGACTCGGGCGGACCGGCTCGACGATGAGCAACGGCTCGGGCGATTACGTCATCGCCTTCTCGACCGCCGAACAGGCGCGCCGGCCGCTGGGCACGCCGCTGCAGGCGCTGGCGCTGCTGCCCAACGAGGAGATGAGCCCGCTGTTCGAAGCCGTCGCCGATGCCACCGAAGAGGCGATCCTCAATTCGCTGTTCCGCGCGACCACTGTCGAAGGCGACCAGGGCACCGTGCATGCCTTGCCACTGGATCTGCTGATGCCGCTGCTGCCGTCGGCTGGGCGTCAGCCCTCGCCCGTGGGCGGCGATCAGGGCAAGTAGCGCCCAGAGCGGTGAAGGCCTTCAGGCACCGAAGCGTGTCAGGGCTTGTAGATCCAGTGCCGGGACAGCACGAAGCCGATCAGGCCCAGCACGATCTCCACCAGCGGCTTGGCCAGCCACGCCCACTGCAGGCCCAGCACATCGTCGACGCGACCGATCGCCCAGGTGCTGGCCGCGGTCGTTGCGATCCACATCACCAGGAAGCGCTGCAACTGGGTGCGACCGACCGCACTACCTGGTCTGGCGAAGGTGACGCGGCCGTTGCTCCAGAAGCCGAACAGCGCGCCGCAGATGCGTCCGGTCACGTTGGCGGTGCGCACCGGGACGCCGAGCTGGCTCAACCCGACCATGACGGCCCAGTCCAGCAACCATTGCAGGCCGCCGATGATCAGGTAGTTGCGTCCCTGCCGTCCCAGGCTCATGCCGACGGCATCCGCATGCGCCGGCCTGCGCGGGCGGGGCGTGCTGTGCAGGGGAGCGTGGCCGGGATCATCGGCGCATAGCGTAAACGCATGGGTCGGCCGGCGGATGAACTGCTGCCGGCAACGTCCCTGGTCCTACCGGCCCGGCGGCCGCTGCCGCCTGCGTCGACAATGCCGGCGTTAGAATCTAACCCGTGCAGGACCGCCCGCGCCTGCCAACCCGATACACACCCTGCCCCCATTGAATGGAATGCCCATGACCGCTCCCCTGCATGTCGTCATCCTCGCCGCCGGTGAGGGCAAGCGGATGAAATCCACGCTGCCCAAGGTGCTGCAGAAGGTGGCGGGGCGGCCGATGCTGGCGCATGTCATCGATACCGCGCGTGCGTTGCAACCCGCCGGCATCCATGTCGTCTACGGCCATCGTGGCGACCAGGTGCGCGCGGCGTTCGCCGACCAGGCCGACCTGGTCTGGGCCGAGCAGGCCGAGCAACTGGGCACCGGCCATGCCGTCCAGCAGGCGATGCCCGGCGTTCCCGACGATGCCCGCGTACTGGTGATGTACGGCGACGCGCCTCTGTTCACCACGCAGACCCTGCAGCGGATGCTGGTGGTCAATGCGCGCCTGGTCGTGCTGACCGCCGAGCTCGACAATCCCACCGGCTATGGCCGCATCATCCGCGACGCCGAAGGGCGCGTCGCCGCGGTCGTCGAGGAGAAGGATGCCAACGCCGAGCAGCGCCGCATCCGTCTGGTCAATACCGGCGTCATCGCGGCCGATGCCACCGCACTGAAGGACTGGCTGTCGCGCCTGTCCAACGACAACGCGCAGGGCGAGTACTACCTGACCGATACCTCGGCGATGGCCGCCGCGGACTTCACCGCCGCCGAGATCATCGAAGTCGAGGATGCCGGCGAGACCGAAGGCGCCAACGATCCCTGGCAGCTCGCGCAGCTCGAACGCGCGTGGCAGCTGCGCGCGGTGCGCGCACTGTGCGTGCAGGGCGCGCGCTTCGCCGATCCGGCGCGGATCGACATCCGTGGCGAGGTCGTCGTCGGCCGCGATGTCGAGATCGATGTCGACGTGATCTTCGAAGGCCGCGTCGAGCTGGGCGATGGCGTCCGCATCGGGCCGTTCACGCGGCTCAAGGATGTCCGCCTGTCCGCCGGCACCGAAGTACGCGCGCATTGCGACCTCGAAGGCGCGCGCACCGAAGGCGCCGTGCAGATCGGCCCGTTCGCGCGCCTGCGTCCGGGCACGGTGCTGGCCGACGGCGCGCACGTGGGCAACTTCGTCGAGACCAAGAACACCACGTTGGGCGTGGGTAGCAAGGCCAACCACCTGACCTACCTCGGCGATGCAGTCGTCGGCGCGGGCGTCAACATCGGCGCCGGCACGATCACCTGCAACTACGACGGCGCCAACAAGTACACGACCACGATCGGCGACCGCGCCTTCGTCGGTTCCAACTCGTCGCTGGTCGCACCGGTGACGATCGGTGCCGGCGCGACGGTCGCGGCCGGTGCCGTGATCACCCGGGACGCGCCGCCGGATGAGCTGACCATCGCGCGCGCGCGCCAGCAGACCATCCCCGGATGGCGGCGGCCGCAGAAGAAGGTCTGATCCTGCGAAGGTCTGATCCTGCGCGCGCATCCGGCGAACGGATGACCGTACCGGCCGCGCCACGCTCGGCGGCGTGCCTCAGACCGGCAGGATCAGGCTGACCACCAGCCCGCCGCCGTCACGGTTGATCATCGACACGCGACCGCCATGGGCTTCGGCGATCTCGCGCACCAGCGCCAGCCCCAGGCCGGTGCCGTTGCGCTTGGTCGAATAGAACGGCAGCAAGGCGTTCGACAGCACCGCGCTGTTCATGCCGCTGCCGCGATCCATGACGTCGATGCGCCAGGCCTCCTGCGTCCGCCTGATCAGCAGGCGCACGTCTTCCGGCGCCGAGCCTGACTCGTGCGCGTTCTTGAGCAGGTTCAGCAGCGCCTGCTCGACCTGGGCGGCATCGATGCGGCCGTGTCCCTGCGATCCCAGCACCAGCACGAAGTCCACCTGGCTGCGCAGCTTTTCCAGGAAGACCGGCCAGTCCACCGATTCCAGCCGTGGCGCCGGCAGCTTGGCGAAGCGCGCGTAATCGCGGATGAAGCCTTCGAGGTGGCGGGCGCGCTCCTCGATGGTTTCCAGCGCGCCAGGCAGGCGTTCGAGCTGACCGCGACGCACCAGCTCGCGGCAGGAATGCGCCAGCGACGCGATCGGCGCCAGCGAGTTGTTGAGTTCGTGGCTGATGACGCGGATGACCTTCTTCCAGGTCTGCACTTCCTGGCGGCGCAGTTCCGCGGTCAGCTGGCGCAGCAGGATCAGCTCGTGGTGGCGGCCGTTGAGCCGGAACAGCCGGCGCGACAGGTGATAGATGTCCTCGTTGTCTTCGTCGCCGACGCTGAACATGCCATCGCCGCCGCGCAGCAGTGCGTCGCGCATCGGTTCGGGCGCGCGTTCGAGCAGCACGTCCAGATGCTGGCCTTCGAGCTTGCGGCCTTCGCCGAGCAGCTTGCGCGCGGCGATGTTGCCCAGCACGACGCGCTGGGCCGGATCGAGCAGCACCATCGCGACCGGTGTGTTCTGCACCACGGTGTCGAGCAGCAGTTCGCGCTGGACCAGCGACTGCCGTTGTTCGCGCAGCACGTTGCCCAGTTCGTTGTGGGCGTCGACGAGTTCGATCAGTTCGCCGTAGTGGTTCCAGGTGATGCCGAAGTTGTAGTCGCCATCGCGGTAGCTGGCGACCGTACCGGCGAGCGCGCGGAACAGCGATCGCAGCGGCACGATGCTGTGCCACAGGAAGAGCGCGGTCAGCGTGCTGCAGGCAAGCGTCGCCAGCACGCTGGCCAGCCAGGTATCCAGCCATTGCGCCAGCAGCATCGTGGCCGCCGCGGTGGCCACGATGCCGACCAGGGCCACCGCGATCAGCCGCAGGGCCAGCGGTTGCACGCGCAGCACGCGGTGGGTCGGCGGGCTTGGCATCAGCTTCGCGGAATGCCGAGCCGGTCGAGGCGCCGGTACAGGGCCTGGCGCGACATGCCCAGGTCGGTCGCCGCCTGCGACAGCACGCCGCCGGCGCGTGCCAGCGCGGCTTCGATGTCGGCGCGTTCGGGTTCGTTGTGCGCGGCGCTGCGTGGCGCCGGCGCCGGCAGGCCGAGCGTCTCGACGTCGATGTCGCCCGGCGACAACAGCGCCGCGCGCTGGATGGTGTTGCGCAGCTCGCGCACGTTGCCCGGCCAGGCATGCCGCAGCAGGCTGCGTTCGGCGGCGTCGGACAGGCGCTTGCCGGCGGGCAGGAAGTGATGCGCCAGCGGCAGGATGTCGTCGGGACGCTCGGCCAGTGGCAGCAGCCGCAGCTCGACCGCATTGAGGCGGTAGTACAGGTCCTCACGGAAGCGGCCGTCGGCGATCAGCGTCGGCAGGTCGGCATTGGTGGCGCTGACCACGCGGACCTTGACCTGGCGCTCGCGATTGGAACCCAGCCGCGCGAAGCGCCCGGTCTCGAGCACGCGCAGCAGCTTCATCTGGCCGCTCGGCGACAGGTTGCCGATCTCGTCGAGGAACAGCGTGCCGCCATCGGCCGCCTCGAACTTGCCTTCGCGTGCCTTGGTCGCGCCGGTATACGCGCCGGCATCGGCGCCGAACAGTTCGGCCTCGATCAGGTCGCCGGGCAGGGCGCCGCAGTTCACCGCAACGAAGGGCCCGTTGGCGACCGCGGAATTGGCATGCACGATCTCGGCGATCTTTTCCTTGCCGGCGCCGTTGGGGCCGGTCACCAGTACCGGCAACTCCGAGCGCGCGACCTGGCAGGCCAGCGACAGCAGGCGTTCGCTGGCGGCATCGGCATGGACCACGCCGCGCAGGTCGTGCTGGCGGGCCAGCGCATCGCGTCGGCGGCGCGCGCCCTGCTGGTGACGCGCGAGGGCGCGGCGGGTCTCCGACAGTTCCAGCAGGTTGTTGACCGCCAGCAGCAGCTTGCGATCGTCCCAGGGCTTGCCCAGGTAATCGGCGGCGCCGGCCTTGATCAGGTCGACCGCGGTTTCCAGGCGCGTCCACGCGGTCAGCAGGATCACCGGCAGGTCGGGTTCGCGTTCTCGGATCGCATGGAACAGGGCGATGCCTTCCTCGCCGGATGTGGTGTCGGCGTGGAAGTTCATGTCCTGGATCACCAGATCGATGGCGTCGTCGCGATCCAGCGCGGCCAGGCCCGCCTCCGGTGTTTCGGCGCGCACGGTGGCGATGCCCTGCAGCGAGAACAGCAGGTCCAGCGCAGTGGCCACGCCGGGGTTGTCGTCGATGATCAGGATCGTGGGCATGCGTGGGGACGGTGGGCGGGACAGGGGGTCGGCAGGGCGCGGATGCGGGATGGCCGATGGCGCGTGGACATCGTTGCCGGCGATCCGCGCGGAGGCCGTAGTGGCGGCAGGGCTTGGGGCGGAGGGCGGGGATCCACGCATGGGGTGGAGCCTATCGCATGCGTGCGGATCGCGCCCCGTGACCCGCATGCGGCGGGCCCGGGGCGCGTGCTGGCGTCAGCCGCCTGGTCAGACACTGCGCGTGGCGACCGCCGGCGGTACCGCGGCCGCGCGCCGCGCCGGGCCGAACACCGCGATCTGTCCCAGCAGCCACAGCAGCACCGCGCCGATTGGCAGGTAATGCAGGGGCAGCCGTGTCAGTTCGTAGTGCTTCATCAGCAGCTGGTTGATGCCATAGGCCATCAGCATGCCCAGTGCGATGCCGGCGGTCGCCAGCAGGAAGTTCTCGACCTGGAAGTAGCGCAGGATCTGGCCGCGGGTGGCCCCCAGCGCGCGGCGGATGCCGATCTGCTTGGTGCGCTGCTGCACCCAGAAGCTGGCCAGGCCGATGATGCCCAGCGCGGTGACCACCAACAGCGCCGCGCAGACCGTGACCAGCAGCCAGGCCATCATGCGGTCCTGCTGGAAGTACTTGGCGCGCATGTCGGTCAGCTTGTCCTGGTTGATCAGCACGCGGGTGGGGTCGGCCTTCTTCAATGCGTCGACGGCGTTCTTGAGCACCTCGTCGCGACGCGCAGGATCCACGCGCACGATGTAGTTGACGCCGTTCTGGTTGAAGCGGATCGGCATCAGCATCGAGTACTGGCCGTCGCCGAACTGGCTGGGACGCATCAGGCCCTCGACCACGCCGACCACGACCGTCGGCCCGTTGCCCCAGCTGTACAGGGTCTTGCCGATCGGATTTTCGCCCGGGTACAGGCGCTCGGCCATGTTGCGGGTGATGATCACCGACGGCACCACGCCGGTGTCGCCGGAAGTCTCCAGCACTTCCATGTCCTGGTATTCGTCGGCATTGAAGTTACGGCCCGCGACCAGTCGCAACCCGAACGTGTCCAGCATCGTCTCGTTGCCGATGTAGGTGGCCGCGTTCATGCTGCTGACCTGCTGCTCGGACTGCAGGCGTACGCCGCTGTTGGAGCTGGAGTTGCCGAACGGCAGCTGGTTGACGGCGGCTGCCGAGACCACGCCGGGGATGCCGCGCAGGATGCCCAGGTCCTGCTGGACCACGGCCTTGCCGCCACCGTCGCGGGTGGTGGTGCTGGGGCTGGCCAGCTGGATGCGCAACAGTTCGTTCTCGACGACGCCGCTGGGTGCCTGCATGCGGTCCAGGCGCTGGTCGATCAGGTAGATCGCGTTGCAGATGATCGCGCAGGCCAGTGCGATCTCGATGACGATCAACGCCGCCGCGGTCTTGTGGCGACGCAACGTGGAGAAGATGGGGCGGATGTCCATGTGGATTCCTTGGCGGTGCGAGGGCGCGTCCGCGGACGCGCCGTGTTCGATCGGGGTGGGACGAAGGCGATGCCGGGCTATTGCGATTTCAGCTGCAGCGCCGGCGTCACCTGGCAGGCCCGCCACGCCGGCAACAGGCCGGCGAGCAGGCTGGCCACGACCGCCAGCACGAAGGTCAGTGCCAGCATCGGCAGGTCCAGGTGCGCGAGCTGGGCGTAGCTCGACGGGTTCTGGCGCACGCCCCACAGGCCCAGCAGTGCGAGCCCCAGGCCGAGGATGCCGCCGGCGATGCCCAGCGTTCCCGATTCGACCAGGAACTGCAGGAAGATCTCGCGCCGCGGCGCACCCAGGGCGCGACGCACGCCGATCTCCGATGCGCGGCGCAGGCACTTGGCCAGCAGCAGGCCGACGGTGTTGACCAGGCAGACCAGCAGGAAGCCGAACGCCAGCCAGACCTGCAGGCGCACGTCGGCCGGCACGACCTTGTTGAAGTCCAGCCACTGCATGACGTTGCGCAGGCGCACGTTGGTCGGGCGGACGAAGCGCCCGGCCGCGCGTTGCTGCTCGGAATAGTTGGTCAGGTAGTCGCGATACGCGGCGGCATCGTCGGCGCTGGCCAGCTCGACCCAGTACTGGGCCCAGGCGCAGGGTGCATTGAGCGCGGTGGAGTCGCCGCCGGAGTCGCCCCAGCAGTTGGTGCTGCCCTGGCGGTCGAATCTCAGCGCCATCGCGGTCGAGAACGGCAGGAACACCGATTCCAGCGTTTCGTAGCGACCGGTGTTGAGGTCCCAGAAGCGCGGCACCGGCCGCCACGGGCGCAGCACGCCGATGACGCGGAAGTCCTGCTGGTTGAGGCTGACGGTGCGCCCGGTGCTGTCCTCGCCGCCGAACAGCTTCTGGTTCAGCTCGTCCGACAGCACGGTCACGCGCGCCTGGGCGGCATCGTCCTCGTCGCTCCAGCCGCGGCCGTATGCCAGTTGCGCATCGAACATCGGGAAGAAGTCGGCCGAGGTGTAGCGCGCATCGGTGAACGTGGGGACCTGGGTCGACGCGGGCAGCTTCACGGCCAGGGAACCGCCGGTCATCGCGGCCTGGTGGGTGCCCTTGCGCTCGCGCAGCAGGGCTTCGGCATCGTAGCGGGTCAGCTGTTCCTCGGGCTCCTGGCCGGCGACATAGCCCTGCATGTCGACGGCATCGAGCTGCACGTAGAACAGGCGGTCGCTCTTGTCCGGGATCGGGTCGCCCGACAGCACGTGGAACACCGTCAACGTGGTCATGCTGGCGCCGATGCCGAGCGCGATCGCCAGCACCATCAGCGCGGTCAGCACCTTGTTGCGTTTGAAGCTGCGCAAGGCGAGGTTGAAGTAATAGCCGAGCATGGGCATGTCCTCAGGCCGAGGTGGTGGCGAGGGCGTCGGCAACCAGGCTGCGCGGCGTGCGCGGTCCGGTGGTCAGGTCGGTGGCCATGCCGTCGACGATGTGCACGTTGCGCTGCGCCCGTGCCGCCAGTTCGGCATCGTGGGTGACCATGACGATGGTGGTTCCGCGGGCGTTGATGTCCTCGAGCAGCTCGAGCACGCTGCGCGCCATCTGCGAATCCAGGTTGCCGGTCGGTTCGTCGGCCAGCAGCAGGCGCGGGGTGCCGGCCAGCGCACGCGCGATCGCGGCGCGCTGCTGCTGCCCGCCCGAGAGCTCGGCCGGGTAGTGGCGCATCCGCGAGGCCAGGCCGACCTGCGCCAGCGCATCCTCGATGCGCTGCCTGCGTTCGGCGGCGGGCATGCCGCGATAGCGCAGCGGCACGTCGCAGTTGTCGAACAGGTTGAGGTCCGGGATCAGGTTGAAGCCCTGGAAGATGAAGCCGATCTTGCGGTTTCGCAGTTTCGAACGCGTGTCGTCGGACAGGTCCTTGACGCTCTCGCCGTCGAGCACGAACTCGCCGCCGGTGAAGGTCTCCAGCAGGCCGGCGATGTTGAGGAATGTGGTCTTGCCCGAACCCGACGGGCCGGTGACGGCGACGAACTCGCCCTCGCGCACGTGCAGGTCGAGCGAGCGCAGCGCATGCGTCTCGACGAGTTCGGTACGGTAGACCTTGGTGACCTGGCGCATATCGAGCATGTCGGTGTCCTGTGGGATGTCGGAAGGTGGGGCGGGAGCGATGTCGGTGCGGATCGCGGCGAAGGCGCCTGTCGGGGCGTCGTCAGCCGATGCGGAAGCGGGCGGGTAGCGGCGAAAGACGGGAGGGCGTGATGGATGGCATGGTCATTGTCCCGAGATGCGGACCTGGTCCGCGTTGTCGAACAGATCGCTGCCCGATACCACGATGCGCTCGCCCTGCTGCAGGCCGGACAGGATCTCGACCGCATTGAGGCTGCTGGCGCCGGCCTGGATCTGGCGGCGTTGCGCCGTGTTGCCGGTGACGACATAGACGAAGCGGCCGCCGCCCTGTTCCAGGAACGGGCCGCGCTCGACCATCAGCACGTTGGGGCGGGTATCGAGCACGATGCGCGCCGACAGGCGCTGGTTCTGGCGCAGGCCCGGCGGCTGCTTGCCTTCGTCGAAGCGCAGGCGCGCGGTGACTTCGCCGCTGACGACCTCGGGCGACACCGCCGAGACCTTGGCCGGATACTGGGTACCGGTGCTGGTGATCTGCGCCGGCACGCCGATCGCGAGGTCGCGCGCGAAACTTTCCGGCACGCGGATCTCGACCTCGAACACGCTGAGGTCGACGACGCTGAGGATCGGCGCGTTCAGCGCGACGTTGGTGCCCTGCGCGATCTGCACCTGGCCGACCTGGCCATCGAACGGGGCGCGCAGCGTCAGCGCCTCGACCTGGCGCTGCAGTTCGGCGACGACCGCCTTCTGGCGCTCGGCGAGCAGGCGCTTGTTGCGCGCGTCGATGCCTGCGCCCTGTCCCTGCAGGTTGAAATCCTTGCGCGCGGCCTCGAGGCCGATCAGCGCCTTCTTCAGGTTGTCCTGCGCGCGCGCCAGTTCGTTCTGCGGGACCGCGCCGCCTTCGTAGGCGCGCTGGTAGCGCTCAAGGTCGCGCCCGGCGGCGGTGTGCTCGATCTCGGCCTGGTCGAGCAGCTTCTGCGCGTCCGAGCGCGTCAGTTGCGCGTCCAGCACCGCGCGGTTGGCCTCGCCATCGAGGTTGGCCAGCGTGGATTCTTCCTGGACCAGCCGGCTGCGCAGTTCCGGGCTGTCGATGACGGCCAGCTCCTGGTCCCTGGCGACCACGTCGCCGGCCACGACCTTCAACTGCACGGTGCCGCCCGCGATCGCGTACAGGGTCGGGCTGTTGGCGGTGATGACGCGGCCGTCGGCCGACAGGTCGCGGACCAGGTCGCCGCGCTTGACCTCGGCCACGCGCAAGCGGGCACCGTCGTAGGAGCGCCCGGCGCCGCTCCAGCCCGACACCACCCAGACGGCGACCGCCAGCACGCCCGCCGCGGCGACGACGCCGATCAGCCAGCGGCTGCGCAGGAGGGAGCGGGTCGGCGCGCGCACGGCCTGGTCCTGGCCGGAGGTGTCGCGGATGCGGTGCGGGTTGTCCATGGGCGGGCGGTGGCTGCAGGTCGGCGTTGCAGTGTTCAACGCAAGCGACGTGCCAAACGCCAAGTCCTTGATCCACAAGCCCTGGCGTGTCCGCACCGGTGTCCGGTCGGACACTTCGCGTGTCCGGGCGGACAGCCCTTTCCCGTACACTGATGATCTGGCCCAAGGAGTTCACCCCCCCATGTGCGGCATTGTCGGCGCGATTGCGAATCGCGATGTGGTACCGGTTCTGATCGAGGGCCTGAAGCGCCTGGAATACCGCGGTTACGATTCGGCGGGCATCGCCGTGATCGAGGGCGCCGTCGGCGGCAGCCGCGACGTCCGTCGCGTGCGCCGGACCGGTCGCGTCGCCGAGATGGAGGCCGCCGCGCAGCAGGAGAACGTGCAGTCGCAGCTGGGCATCGGCCACACCCGCTGGGCTACCCATGGCGGCGTCACCGAGGCCAATGCGCATCCGCACATCAGCCACGGCGTGGCGCTGGTACACAACGGCATCATCGAGAACCACGAGCAGCAGCGCGAGCGCCTGTCGGCGCTGGGCTACGTGTTCGAGTCGCAGACCGATACCGAGGTCATCGCGCACCTGATCCACCACCACCTGATCCAGGGCGGCGACCTGCTGGCCGCGCTGCAGGCGGCGGTCAAGGAACTGCATGGTGCCTACGCGCTGGCTGTCGTCAGCCGCAAGGAACCCGAGCGCATGGTCGTCGCGCGCATGGGCTGCCCGCTGCTGATAGGCCTGGGCGATGGCGAGAACTTCGTCGCTTCCGACGTCTCGGCGATCATCCAGGCCACGCGACGCGTGATCTTCCTGGAAGAGGGTGACACCGCCGACATCACCCGCCACTCGGTGCACGTGTTCGACGGCAGCGGCGTGGCCGTGCACCGCAACGAGCACCTGTCGGACGTGTCGCTGGCCTCGCTGGAACTGGGCCCTTACCGCCACTTCATGCAGAAGGAAATCCACGAGCAGCCGCGCGCGCTGGCCGACACCATCGAGGCGATCATCGACGCCAACGGTTTCGACGCCAAGATCTTCGGCGCTCATGCGCCCGACGTGCTGGCCGGCGTGCAGGGCGTGCAGATCCTCGCCTGCGGCACCAGCTTCTACGCCGGCTCGGTCGCGCGCTACTGGATCGAGTCGATCGCCGGCATCCCGTGCAGCGTCGAGATCGCCAGCGAATACCGCTACCGCACCGCGGTCGCCAACCCGAACTACCTGATCGTGACGATCTCGCAGTCGGGCGAAACCCTCGACACGATGGAGGCACTGAAATACGCCAAGTCGCTGGGCCACGACAAGACGCTGTCGATCTGCAACGTGCCCGAGAGCGCGATCCCGCGCGCCAGCTCGCTGGTGTTCTACACCCGCGCCGGTGCCGAGATCGGCGTCGCCTCGACCAAGGCGTTCACGACCCAGCTGGTCGGTCTGTTCGCGCTGGCCGCGACGCTGGCCAAGGTCAACGGTCGCCTCGACGAAGCCAAGGAAGCCGGCTTCATCGAAGCGCTGCGCCACCTGCCGGGCAGCGTGCAGCATGCGCTGAACCTCGAGCCGCAGATCGTCACCTGGGCCGAGCGCTTCGCGCCGAAGCAGCATGCGCTGTTCCTCGGCCGCGGCGTGCATTACCCGATCGCCCTGGAAGGCGCGCTCAAGCTCAAGGAAATCTCCTACATCCACGCCGAGGCCTACCCGGCCGGCGAGCTCAAGCATGGCCCGCTGGCGCTGGTCGACGCCGAGATGCCGGTCGTGGTCATCGCGCCCAACGACAACCTGCTTGAGAAGGTGAAGTCCAACATGCAGGAAGTGCGTGCGCGCGGCGGCGAGCTGTTCGTGTTCACCGACCAGGACAGCCAGTTCAGCGAATCCGAAGGCGTGCACGTGATCCGCACACCGCGGCATGTCGGCGTGCTGAGCCCGATCGTGCACACGATCCCCGTGCAGTTGCTGGCTTACCACGCGGCCCTGGCCCGCGGCACCGACGTCGACAAGCCGCGCAACCTCGCCAAGTCGGTGACGGTCGAGTAATCGCCACGGCAGTGGCGATGGCCGCTGCCGACGTCACCATGCAACAGGCTCGACGCCTCGCGGTCCCCGCCATGCCTTCGGTCGGCTGGGGCCCCTGTCGCGGGCATGCACTCGGCCGCCGGCGGATGCGGTGGCGTGGCGACGCATGAAAAGCCAGTACTGCTATCTCTACGTGCTGCCGCTGCCGTCGGAAGACCTGCTGAAGATCGGGATCTCCAACGACCCGCTGAGCCGTTGCCGCGCATTCTCGTCGCGCTATTACGACGCCTTCGATCTGCCGCGCAGCCTGCTGATCGCATTCGACGCCAGGGCAGAAGCGCAGCGCAGGGAGACGGCGCTGCATCGGCAACTGCGCCTGCTGAATGCGATGCAGCCGGTCACCGTGCCCACGCGTGCCGGCGGCGGCACCGAGTGGTATCGCGGCGCCTACGCTACCGCGGTCGAGGAAGTGCAGCGCGACGGACGCGCGGGCCGCGTGATCCACTCGCCGGCGCTGGACTGGTGGCGCGCCCGGCTGCAGTCCGAGCGCGACATGCTCTACGAGTGGTCGAGCGAACTGTTGCGTGGCCTCGCCCTGGATGCGCTGCTGCCGCAACAGCGGCGGGCGATCGTCGACGTGCTCGATGGCTGGGCCGCCCTGGACCTAGAGATCGACGACGTGCTGCCCGACGAGCTGCGCGTGTGGTACCAGGCCTATCGGCGCGGTTTCCGTGCGGCGGGGCCATTGGGCGACTGAGCGCGCTGCGTGAGGCTCGTCATGTTCACGTCGCCGGAACCTGCCTGCTTGCAGGATGTCTTCCGAGTGTTGAATCCTTGGAGGTCCCCCATGCATGCGATTCCCACAGACGCGCTGGTCGTGGTCGCCGACGGCGAAGGCGCGCGAATCTTCCGCAATCGCGGCGATGAACGTGCGTTGTCTTTGCACCAGTCCGACCTGCTCGAGCTGATGAACATGGACGACGACGGTCCGTCAGGCAGCATGCCGGGCGAGTCGTCCGCCAGCCAGATCGACGAGGCGACGTTCGCCAAGCAGCTGGCCCATGCCTTGAACCAGGCCGCGTTGAAGCAGCAATACCAGCACCTGGTGCTGGTCGCGGACCCGACCACACTGGGTCGCGTGCGTCCCTTGCTGCACAAGGAGACCAGCAAGCGACTGCTGGGCGAGATCAACAAGACCCTGACCAATGCGCCGCTGGAGGACATCGAGCGCGCATTGCAGCCGGTCAGCCAGTAGGCGGGCCTTCGCGGAGCCGGGCATGTCCACACCCAGCGAACCCTATCAATCGGAACACCTGGCCAGTGAGCCGACGCGCGCCAGTGTCGATGCGGCGCCGGGTTGGGTGCTGCTGGAATTCGGCGCGCCGTGGTGTGGTCATTGCATCGCCGCCCAGCCGGCATTGCAGCAACTGCTCGCCGGGCGCGTCGGGGTCAGGCACGTCAAGGTCGAAGACGGTGCAGGGCGCCCGCTGGGGCGCTCGTTCCGCATCAAGCTGTGGCCGACGCTGGTACTGATGCGCGATGGCCTGGAGCAGGTGCGTCTGGTGCGCCCCGTGTCGCTGTCGGACATGGCGCTATTGGATGCTGCGTTGCCACCACGATAAGCGCAGCGCTACGCGAAGCCGGGAGCATTGGCCCGAGCACAGCCCTGAGCATCGCTTGAGACAGGAACAGTTGGCATTCGCGTCGGTGTTCCGCGCCGCTGCGGTGAGCGTGTGGGGCGGGCGTGTAGGGCGAGAGCGTCCGGGATGTCTCAACAGACCGCCGGATTGAAGTCCGGTCGACGTGACGCGGAATTGACGTCTGGCGTGGAGTCGCACGAACGAGCGACGCCGCGGCGCGGGCGGTCAGAACTCGTCGACGAATTCGATGACCAAGCCCTGTTCGGCGCCGATGCGCTCGGCCGTGCCCTTGACCTCGTCGACCTGTCGGGGCGAGCTGTGGATCTCCAGCGCATGCGCATCCGAATTCGCCTCATCGTCGGGCAGGCCCAGCGAACTGGTGTCGTCCATCGGTGGGCGCAGGTCGCCAACCTCCTCCACATGGTCGATGTCCTCCAGTCCTTCGATCGCGCCCATCAATGCTTCGAATCCGGCGGCGGTCCCGGTGACCCGTAATCTGACGATGCTCATCGCGTGTCCTGTGTGGTGACGTTGCGCGCGCGATCTGGACGGGCAGGTGACCTGCGGTCCGGCGTCGCGCGGTGTCCCAGTCTTACGCGAGTGCCTTTGATCGCTGCGTGAAGTGGGCGAGGCGCGCAAGTCTTCGCGCGGCTTGATCCGGCCGGTGCCGGACCTGCCCCTGTGATGGATCCGCGAGGCTCGCTCGCGCCCGATCGACCGGTCCCGAGTCCCCGATGACGCAGGAGCGCGGGCCTCCTCCCGGTGTTCCACCGCGTCCAAGAGCCTTCGCCCGACGGCGGGGCACCGACCTGCCCATGCGTCGCGGCTCCTGCGCCGGGGCAAGGTAAAATGCGCGGTTCCGGCCCACGCGGCCCGTTCCGGCGCAGAAGGCGCTGCCTTGACCACCATCGAGTCCCCGCCAACGCTGTTCACCCTGGTGCCGAGCGGACTGTTCGGGCCGCTGGCGTCGCCCAACCGGGCCCATTACTGGGGCCTGCTGTGCCGGCTCTTCGATGAGTTCTTCGGGCCGGATGCGCCGATGCCGCCGAGCGTCGGCTTCCTGCGCCGCGACATCACCTCGGCGATCGAGCGTTACCTGCTGACCGACGACCCCTGGGACGCCGACGAGGGCGAGGCCCCGGATGCGCCGCTGGGCGTGCGCGCGCAGGCGATCTACGAACGGTTCCGGATCGCCGGCTGGCTGCGCCAGGAGCGCGTCGGCGCGCGCGAGATGGTGTCGATGACCCACGTGGTCTCGCAGCTGCTGACCACGCTGGTGGATTTCTGCGAACGCGGCCCGGCCTTTCTCGGTGCCAAGGTGCGCTCGATCGAACTCCAACTCCAGCAGGTACTCGACGGCAAGGCCGGCGCCGACATGCTCGACGAGGCCGCCGATCAGGCACGCCACCTGCTGTCGTACGTGTCGGCGATCAGCGTGCAGGTGCGCGACCTGATGCCTGAGCTCAGCCGGGCCGAGACCACGGCGCAGTTCGCGCGGCAGTTGTTCGAGCGCTATGTCGGCGAGCTGTTCGTCGGCGACTATGCCGAGCTGCACAACGCCGACCATCCATTGGCGCGGCGGACCTCGATCCTCAACATGGTTCACGAGATCGAGCACTCGGCCACGCGCGACCGCCTGCTGGCCTGGTACCTCGAGCGCGTGCCCGGCTGCGATCCCGAACGTGCGCAGGCGCGGCTGCAGCGCAGCCTGCGCCGGCTGCACGAGATCGACCGCATCGATGAATACCTCGGCCGCCTCGACGACGACATCCGCCAGGCCAACCGTCGCGCGCTGGCTTTCCTCGACTACCGCCTGCGCGCGCCGGACCAGTTGGACGTGCTGCTGCGGCGCGCCTGCCGCGGCGTGCTTGGCGCGCCCGAATCGGCGTTGCGGCTGCCGGTCGCGCCCGGCCTGCTGATGGACGAATCGCGGCTGCGCGCGCCGCGACTGAAGCCCGAGCCGATCGCGCGGACCGCCAACGCGCTGCGCACGCTGACGCCGGAACAACTGGCGCGCGTCACCCTGCTCAAGCGCATGAAGCGGGCGCGCCTGGTGTTGCCCGAGGATCTGTCGCGCTATGTCGATCGCCATCTCGAGGCGGCCCCGAGCATCGATTCCCAGGCGCTGGCGATCGACAGCATCGAAGACTTCCGCGCGTACCAGACCCTGCTGACATTGGCGTTGCGCAGCCGCCGCATCGGCGGGCTGCGACGCGACGATCCCCTCAACCGCCTGCTGCGCGGATTCCGCGTGCAATGGGTGGCCGACGCACGCGACGACGGCGATCTGCTGCAGTCGGCGCGCTTCGTCCTGCACCGGACAAGGAAAGTGGCATGAAACGCTCCTGGAACACGCTGAGCCAGATCTCCGGCGGCACCTACGTCGTGCAGGATTTCGAGCGCGCGGCCTATCGCCTGGTCACCGAGCAGGTGCTGTACAGCAGCGACCGGCTGTCGCGCAACGCCTATCACCTGGTCGAGACCTACCTGTCCGACTTCGCCGCCGCGCTGGAGCCGCTGGGCATCCGCCTGGAGCGCAATGCGCATTACCGTTACGTCGTGGCGCTGCCCACGCATGGCGATGGGGTCGCGGTGTCGCTCGACGAAACCCTGCTGATCCTGGTGTTGCGCCAGCGCTACGACGAGGCGATGCGCCAGGGCCAGATCGAGGACCATGGCGAGGTCGTCGTCGAACTACCCGACCTGCAGGAGGCCTACCAGGCGCTGGCCGGACGTCCAATGCCGGATGTCGGCCTGCTGCGCACGCTGGTACGCACGTTGCGGCGCTGGTCGGTCTGTCGCTTGATCGATGGCGAGCCCGACGATCCGCAACCGTTCCGGATCCTGGTGCGCCCGGCGATCGTCGACATCGTCGGCGCGCAATGGCTGCAGCGTCTCGATCAGCACAACGATCAGGCCGCCAGTGACGAGGACGACGCCACGGAGATGGACAGCACGGACATGGCCAGCACGGACATGGCCAGCACGGAGGGCGCGCATGTACCTGCTTAAGCGCGTGCATCTGGTGCAGTTTTTCCTGTTCCAGGCGCAGACCCTGGAACTCGATGCCACCACTGCCGTCATCGCCCCCAACGGCGCCGGCAAGAGCGCGCTGCTCGACGCGCTGCAGATCGTCATGCTCGGCGGCGACCGCAACCGCATCCGGTTCAACGCGCAGGCCGGCGGCAGCCATCGTGCGCGCACGATCCGCGACTACTGCCTTGGCGTGTATCGCAGCGGCGAGGACGGACGCACACGCCGCACCGCCACGACCTACATCACCTTGGTGTTCGAAGACCAGGACAGCGACAGCGTGCTGACCGCGGGCATCGCGCTCGGCGCCTCGGCCGACGAGCCCGACCACCGCATGCACGGCCTGTACCTGCTGCCGGACGTGGCATTGACGCTGGAAGACCATCTCGAACGCGTCGACGGCAGCGAGCTGCCGCTGGCGTGGACGGCGTTCCGCGAACAGGCGGTGCGCCGCTGCAAAGCGGCCGGCAGCAAGGCCGAGGTCCATTCGACCAGCGACCGGTTCATCAAGGACCTGCTGCTGCGGTTGCGCCCGGGGCCGACTGCATTCCTGGACCCGGTGGCGTATCGCAAGGCGTTCCAGAACGCGCTGAACCTGCAACGCGTCGATGACGTCGACCTGTTCGTGCGCACGCTGGTCGCCGAAGACCGGCCGACCGAGATCGCGCGCTTCCGCGGGCTGCTGGAAGGCTTCCGCCAGATCAAGGAAAAGATCGAGCAGGTCGCGCGCCGCATCGACGAGGCCGAGCAGGTCGAACTGCAGTACCGCAAGGTCGCCACCCAGGCCACGCGAGCGGCTTCGTGCCGTGCGCTGGCCGCCGAGTACGAGCGCGACCTGCACCACGACAAGCTCGATGCCGCGGAAGCGACGGTCGACAGCGCGAAAAGCGGTTTTCGCGGCAAGCAGCGCGACCTGCAGCAGGCGCGCAGCGAGCGCGACAGTACGCGCGAGGAGTACGACCGCAGCCATGCCCTGCTGCAGGGCACGCGCGGCTACAACGAGCAGAGCGCGTTCGACCAGGTTGCCGATCGCGATCGCGCCGAGCTGATCCAGGTCAAGCAGGAACTCGTCCGCCAGGCCGGCTATGTGCGCGACCAGTTGCGCAAGGCCGCGACGCTGGACCTGCCGATGATCCCAGGCACGGCTACCGCTACCTCCACGGCCATCGACGCCGCGATCGCGCCCTGGGAGGGTCTGCTTGCGCATCTGTCGGCGTTGGCGCCCGATGCCGACATCGCCTGGGCACCCGAAGCGATCCATCCCCAGGTCCTGCAGGCGGTGGCGCTGGCCGCGCCGGTCATCGACGCCGTCGCCGCGCATGCGCGGCTGCAGCATGCAGCCTACGAGACCGTCCGCCAGCGTGCCGAGGCCAGCCGTCGCAACCAGCAGCGCCTCAGTGTGGGGCAGGCCGAGCTGCGCGCCGACGTGATCCGGATGATCAGCTACCTGCACGATGCCGGCATTCCCGCGCAGCCGGTCTGTGATCTGGTCAAGGTCGTCGACCCGGCATGGCAGCCGGCCATCGAGGCCTACCTGCGCAGCCACGTCGAGGCGCTGCTGATTCCTGTCGGGCATGAAGAGCAGGCCGTGCGCCTGTACCGTTCGTTGCAGGGCGGGCGTTCGGTCTATGGTGTCAAGCTGGCGCTGACCAGCCAGGCGCGGCAGTTGCGTGGCAAGGACAGCGGTGCCGTGGCCGGCACCGTTGCGGCGCTGCTCGATGGCGACAACGAAGACGCGCTGGGTTACCTGCGCCGGCAGCTGGGCGAACTGCGCTGCGTCGACACCGAAGCCGAGGTCGTGCGTGCGCGCCAAGGCCTGAGCCGTGACGGCCTGGTCGCCAAGGGTGGTGGCATCGAACGCCTGCGCCTGCCGCCGGCCAGCGAACTCAAGATCGGCGCGTCCGACAATCGCGAGCGTCGCCGGCTGCTGCGCGAGGAGATGGAGCACGCCGAGCAGGAAGCCCGGCGCCTGGAGGCGGCGTGGAAGGCCGCCGACGCCTGTGCGAACGGACTGGCGCGGATCGGCAGTGGCGACGATGTCGCCCAGGCCGTGCACGACAGCGTGCTCAGGCATCGCCAGGCCGAAAGCCGCTATCGCACATTGAAGGACAGCCAGGCCGCGACGTCCGATCCCGACCTGCTGCGCATCAGCGAACAGGTGCGCGCGTTGCACGAGCGTCGCGGCGAACTCGAGCTGCTGGTCGAACGGCTGATCGGCGAGACCGCGATCGCCGAAGGCAAGGTCGGCGAAGCGGAGGCGGCATTGCAGGCGCTGCAGGACCAGGAGCAGGCGATCGCACGTCGTGCGACCGCGGCGTTCGCGCATGTCGACGTCGACCCCAATGCCGTCGAGCACCAGCGCGAGGACCTGGAAGGCCGTTATCCCGAGCTGCTGGAGCGTTACGCGCACGCACTCGAACGCGCGAGGAAGAGCGACGACGCGCTCGGCAACCTGCTGCCGGAGGCATGGCGCGCACTGGCGCAATACGACAAGGACCACGGCCTGGCGCTCGATCTCGAGCCGCAGGACTGGCGCGGCGCGAACGCCCTGCTGCACAAGGAGATTGCCCACCTCAAGGGCACCGAACTGGTGCAGTACCAGCAGCATGCCGACGAGGCCTATGCCGCGGCGATCGAAGCCTTCCGTGCCAACGTGGTGTCGGCGCTGTACGACAACTTCACGCGCCTGAAGTACCAGATCAACACCTTGAACCGAACGCTCAAGCGCAGTCCCGCGTTCTCCAACAACGAGCGCTACCAGTTCCACTACGAGGTCGCGCCGGAGTTCCGCGAGCTGCATCGCTTCATCAACAAGGCCACCGACGTCGGCGACACCGATACCCTGTTCGGCAGTGCCGGCGAAGTGCCCGAGGCGTTCCGCGACATCATCGAGGACCGTGGCGCCGGTCGTGGCGGCGCGCCGTCGCCGCTCGACGACTACCGGCGCTTCTTCAACTTCGAGGTCGACATCCGCCAGGACGACCGCGTGATCGGCACGCTCAGCGAGCGCATGCGCTCGGGCTCTGGCGGTGAGCACCGCGCACCGCTGTACGTCATCGCCGGTGCGGCGCTGGCCGCGGCCTACGGCAAGACGGAGACCCAGCAGGGCGGCCTCGGCGTGATCATGCTGGACGAGTTCGGCGACAAGATCGACGCCCAGAACGCACGCGCGACGACCAACTACCTGCGCTCGCTCGGCCTGCAGCTGATCCTGGCCGCGCCCGATACCGCGCAGGGCACGCTGACCGGCGTCCTCGACAGCTACATCGAACTGTTCCGCGACGGCGACCTGCTGCAACTCGAACGCGTGCAAGTCAAACCGGCCGGACGCGAGCTGCTCGAGAGCGACCAGTTCCTGCTGCACCCGGAACTGCTGGCACAGGAAGTCGCGCGGATCGAAGCCGCGCAGGCGCCAGCCTGACGTCCGCGATGCGGCCGCCACCGGCTGCGCCGCCACGGCAGCGGCATCACGCCTGACCGGCCGGGCTGGTCTACTATCGGGGGCCTCGGGTCCCCGCTGCCGCAGTGGGGGCCCGCCTGACGAAGGAGCACGTCATGGTGGAGCGCAGCGCGAGCAGGATGGAAGCGAGCAGGATGTGCAGACCGTGCCGCAAGTGGATGCCGGCGACAGGGCATCTGTCGATCGCGTCCTGGCCCCAGCAACGGCGTGGCGCGTGGCTGGCGTTGGCTGTCGCGGGTGCGCTGTCCGCCTGCAATGGCACGGGACCGGCGACATCGTCGGCGCCCGCGGACGGCACGCCGGCCGTGGCCCCTTCCGTCGCACCGTCGGGCGACCAGCCCCGCAGCGATGACGATCTCGTCGTTTCCCATGCATGGATCCGCGCGCCGCTGCCATCGGCGGGGATTGCAGGCGGATACCTGCAACTGCGCAACGCCGGCAGCGTGGATGATCGCCTGGTTGCGATCCGCAGCAATGCCATCGAGCGCGTCGAGATCCACGGCATGCGCGACGAGGGCGGCGTGCTGCGGATGCGACCCTTCCCCGAAGGCCTGGCGTTGCCGGCCGGCGGCACGGTGGAACTGGCGCCCGGCGGCTATCACCTGATGCTGATCAATCCCGGCGACGGGGTCGTCGCCGGCCGGCAGATCAACGCCACGCTGGTGTTCGCGCATGCCCCGGCGCAGCAGGTGCTGTTCGACGTGCGCGACAGCGTCCAGGAAGAAGACGAGGCCGGTGTTCCCGAAGACGGACCGGAGGCCGCCGAGGATCGCGTGGTGCCCGAGGCCGATGACGCCGGGAGTATTCCGCAACCGCATTGATGCCCGCGACGCCTGCCGGCACCCGATGCCGTCGCGCAACCCGGGTCACTCGTCGACGCTGCGGCGCTCCTGTCCCGGCTTCTTCGCCAGCTTGCGCTGCAGCGAGCGCCGGTGCATGCCGAGCAGGCGTGCGGCAGCAGAGACGTTGCCATCGGTTTCCTGCAGTGCGCGCTGGATGTGTTCCCATTCCAGCCTGTGCAGCGGGATCATGCCACCGTCTTCCAGTGGCGCGGCCACCGGCGCCCCGTCGCCCTTCAGGGCGCGCAGCAGGGATTCGACCGCCACCGGCTTGGCCAGGTAATCGTCGGCACCGAGCTTGATCGCTTCGACCGCGGTGGCGATGCTGGCGTAACCGCTGATCATCAGGATGCGCATGCGCGGATGCATGCGGCGCAGGGGTTCGATCAGCGACAGCCCCGAGCTGTGCTCGAGCTTCAGGTCGAGCAGCGCAAAGTCGAAATCCTCCTCGCCGGCCGCGCGCAGTGCGCTGGCCTGGTCGTCGGCGATGGTGCAGGTCATGCCATGGCGCTGCAGCGTGCGTTGCAGCACCCGCAGGTAGAGGGCGTCGTCGTCGACCAGCAGTCCTTTCATGTCGCGTCTCCCTGCAACGATTGCGGTACGTCGAAGCGCACGTGCGCGCCGTCGGGCGTGGATTCGATCGACAGGCTGCCGCCCAGCCGCTCGACGGTGGCATGCGATAGCGCCAGTCCAACCCCCAGCCCGTCGGGCTTGCTGCTGTCGAACAGCGCCGGCAGCAGGCGACGATCCGAGAAGCCCGGGCCGTAGTCGCGGATCTCGCCGCGCAATCCATGCTGGTCGGCATCGATGCGCAGGTCCACGCGGCGTTGTCCGGTCGACTCGCTGGCGTCGGCCGCGTTGTTGAGCAAGGCCAGCAGCAGGTGGCCGATGCCGCGATCGATCGGCAGGTCGTCGGCGGCATTGCCGCCCCGCTGCAACGCGATATGTGGCCGCACCAGTTGCCATTGCGTCAGCACGCGGCCGAGTTCGATGTCGTTGCCGATGTCCGGGTCGGCCGGCTGCGATAGCGCCAGCACGCGTTCGCGGCACAGCCCTAGCAACTGGCGCATCGCCACCAGGTCTTCGGGATCGATGCCTTCGGCCTGCACCGATTCCAGTTCATCGACCAGCAGCATCAGGGTGCCCAGCGGCGTATTGAGTTCATGCGCGACCGATGCCGCATGCGTGGCCAGCGCGAGGATGCCTTCGTCGCGGGTGAAGCGTTCGCGCAGCGTGGCCAGTTCGTGTTCGCGGCGCTCGCGCGTGGCGATCAGCCGGGTCGAGAAGAATGCGACCACGCCGACCGACAGCGCGAAGTTGGCGACCATGCCCCACAGGTGCAGGTCGAAATCGGCGACATGCATATGCGGCAGCGGACGTCCGATCCACCATGACAGGCCATACCCGGCGACGCAGGCCGCAGCGGTCGCCAACGTCCAATGCAGCGGCAACACCAGCGCGGTCAGCGCGATCGGCAACAGGAACAGGGTGCCGAACGGATTACTGACGCCGCCGGTCCAGCCGATCAGCCAGGTCAGCACCGCAACGTCGACCATGACGTGGGCGAAGGCTTCGGGCGCACGCACCGGACGTGCCTGCCGGCAACGCCAGAGTGCGTACAGGTTGAACAGGCCCAGCAGCAGCGCCGCCGGCCACAGCGAGCCCCAGGGCAGGCGCAGGTGCAACACCCAGGCCGCGACCAGCAGCGTCGTGGCCTGGGTCGCGACGGCGACCCAGCGCAGCGTGCAGAGCGTCCGGAGGAAAGGCGAAAGCGATCCGTGCATGGGCGGCGGCGAGTCGGGATCGACTAGCTTACGGCACCGCAACGGGCGTCCAGCGGGCGCGGGGTGTGAAGGGCCGGGGACGGATGCAGCAGGGAACGCATGCCGCCATCAGAGCACGTCCGTGCATGTGGCCGGCAGCGACCGATCGTCGCAGCCGCGCACAGGCGAGCGGCGTCGCCTGCGCGCGTGGCCGGGCGGATGCCTACTTCTTGCTGCCCTTGCGCGCCGACGCCGCTGCACCGCTCGCGGAGAACGGCTGGCCCCAGCGTTCCATGGCGCCGGCCAGGGTCTGCCATGCGTCGGTCGGCGTGGTCGTGGCGTACTTGCCGGCGTCGGCGACGATGCTGGCGACATCCGTCTGCCAGGCCTGGATCGCCTGCTGCAGGCCCTCGGAGAACGCGGTCTGTGCGTCCACCGCCAGCTTGGCGACCGTCTGCGCATCGCCCTGGCGCTGCTGCAGCTGCCGCCAGAACGTGTTGACCGGCAGGGCCGCCAGCGCCTGCCAGTCCTGCTTGGCCAGCAACTGCTCGACTTCCTTGCGAGAGTCGGTCATGCCGTCGCCGACCAGACGGGTGCCTGCGTCCAGCCATTGCTGGCCGCTGTCCTGCAACAGCTTGTTGATGCGCTGCTGCAGTTCCAGGTTGGTCCTGTAGAGCTCGAAGGGAAGATTCTGCGATGTGGCCATGGGCATGTCCTCGTCTTGCGTGGCAGGGGAGAAAACATCGTGGCTTGCATGGTGTGGCGCGTGGTGCGTCGAACGTGGCGCGGCC